>DATKKX010000438.1:0-31369 GCA_035542775.1 Phycisphaerae bacterium
ACAAAACCGCTGCTCTACCGACTGAGCTACGGCGGCGAAAAACTTTAATTGCCCATATAGAAGTTACTTATGAATATTAGCTCCAACAACTCTTCATTTGCTCTTGCAAAAAGAGAAAATGGGAGAGAAAATGGCTCCCGCCAGCAACGAGGAACACACCCTCTTGCGGGATACATGGGATCAACGACTTGCCAGCACCTAAACATCGCGATGTCCAGACTGACGCTACCGATGGTGATCAGTTTATCACGATCCAGGACAGCAGCAAGGGCAAGGTGGTCTATCGCAAGGTGTACCTGCGGACGCGGGATCGGGTGGTCGCTCGGCGTCGTGCCCGGGCGGTGGACAACATCGACGACGTGGATGTCGCTCGCCGCATGCTCAAGTTCATCGCCGGTAGCGGGACGCCTGAGGAAGAGCGGCGCCGGATCGCGCAGGTGGCCCACATCGGTCCGCTGATCCCGGCACTCGGCCACGAGGAGGCCCGCCGAGAACTGGAGAGCATAGTCTGCGACTTCGGCGACTTCGCGCCAGGCGGGATCTCTGAGGAAATCGTGGAACAATGGCGGGCGACGCCTGTTGCAGAGGAGCAACGTGAAATCCTGCTGGACCTGGGCGTGCCTGAGGATCACCTCGCGGAAAACCCCGGCATATTCACGTCGCTCCACACGCGGGGCTGGCGAATCAATCCTGATCACCGCCCGCGGCGAGAGGCCGTGGAGGCGCTGTTCAAGTTTGGCCACATCAATCTCCCAGCGGATCGCCCCGCGCGCGGAGGTCTGCGGCTGTCTGCGTGCAGCGATGCGTTTCGTACCGCGCAAGAGCAGCGGGCGAACCAGCCGCGGCACACCAGAGGGTACATCCGCCGGTTTGAGGAATGCGTGAAACTGCTCCGCGACCCGTTCATCGCCGACCTGGAGAAGGCGGACTTTGTCCGGTTCGTCGATCACGTCGTCGCGAAGATGAAAGGCAGCTCGAACAAGACGATCAACGACCACCTCCGGGCTGTAAAGGCTGTCATTCAATCGGCTCAGGCCCGGTTCGACGATGATGCTTTCCCCGAAGGAATTGACAATTGGCTGCGGCTGTTTGAGCGCGAATGTCGCAAGCGGCCTTACAAATCTCCTCGTCACAATCGCCAGCCGATGCCGCCGGACATTTTCAAGGCGTTGCTCGCGCAGGCGGATCAATGGGCCGAGCTAGATTGCGAGGCGTACGCAGCGGCACTGCCCCTGCCGGACGAGAAGGACCGGCGCCGGCGGGCGTTCGCAATCACGCAGAACCGTCGCATGGCCCCACACCGCAAACGCGTCGGGCTTATGACGCACGGCATGCTCTGCCTGGCCGCCAACGTCGGTGCGGGCTCCACGGATTTCGCCAACCTGCTGTGGAGCGAGCTCCGGCTCGACGATGATCTGCCGCTTTACCAAGAAGATCGCGGCAAGCCGGCCTGCCTGCTCGGCAGCGACGTGCCGCGCTGCTGCCCGCTGTTGCCCGAGACGATCCGCAGTTTGAAACGCTGGCGAGAATGGCAGCGGGTGGAGTTGCAGGCCGCGGCTCAGCGGGCGGCCAAACGAGAGGCCGACCGGCTTGCGAGAGGGGGGGCCGACCAGATGACCACGAGAGCGACCGAGCCTGCAACAAAATCAGCCCGCAAGCTGAACCCATCGACGCCCGGCGCCGGCGGAAAGACCGGCTCGGCTATTGCCGCCGACCACGTTTTCACCTATGCGAATGGCCACCCGTTGGACCAGTCATCCTCGATGGAGGCGACGGATTACCTGCGTTACCTGCGGCGCGCGGTCGGCGACAATGTCCCGCAGGTACGTTTGTGCCGGAACATCGGTGCGACGCTGTGTCGCGACGCCCGCCTGCCCGCCGACATGGGCGACGCCTGGCTCGGCCACTCCGCCCGGGGCACGAACAAGTTCTACACCGGTGAGGCGAAGGAGGACTATCTTCTGCCACTCGTAGAAGTCATCGGTGCGAGGTACTTTCGGTAAGAAACATACAATACCCACAACGTACCGCACGCCGAGGAGGTTTCCAACCGGCTACAGGGCGTGTGTTTGTTCCAGGTGCGGTCCGGCTCGCCGAAGGCTCAATATGCGGAACGGCGCATCGGGCCACTCGCGGCCGACACTGTTTTCGACTCCTCAGTTGTTCTCGTTGGCCCTCGCCCTCCTCCCTACCGCCGAGGCGGTTGTCGCCGTGGCAAGCCGCTTCACGTAGTCAGAGAGAATGAAACCGCGTTTGCGGCACTCCGCGCTGAAGTTGCCAAGCCACGTTCCCGCCAGGCACTGAAGAGTGTGGCGGTCCCGGTGAACGCAGCGATTCTGCGGAGGGCGAGATGCGAAATCGGTGACCGCATTCATGACCGCGTAGGCGTTTTCACCAAGCGTCTCGGCATAGCGATTGCACAATCCGCCGATGTAGGCACTCAGGGCCGCCCAGTCCTCGGCCTCGCGGCTTTCGGGCCTCAAGGAACTCGGGGAGCGGATCAGAAGCACGCCGCACACAAACGGCTCAAAACTCTTCCGGGGAACGGCGCAACCCCGCAAGGCAGCGAGGTGGTCACGAAAACCGGTGCGGAACCGCGTCAGTTGGTTCTGGTCGATCTCGAACCTGATTCCGGCGCCGATGTCCCGGCGGGTGTGAAGGAACTTGAACCGGATGCTCAATTCACGGACGACCAGTCCGTTCCGGCACACTTTGCGGAAGAAGCCGATATCAAAGGCCAGAGCCCGCTGGCTGTTGTAGCTGTTGGTCACGCGGATGAACGGCCCGAAGGCATCTGGGCGGTCATGGGCGGGAACGAACGTGACATCGAGCGCCGTCGAGTTGTGGGCGAGGTCGATGTAGCAATGACCACCGGTCGCCGGGGCGTCAGTTACTTCCACTTTCCACTCGACTGGTTCGGTCTCCGGGAAAGCGGTGCGGCAACATGCGCAGGCATAGTCGAGCGCCTCTCGATTGCTGACCAGCCGGTAGTCACGGCTCACGATGCCCAGAACGCGGCCGTTGTTGCTGTTGACAAGTGCCTTCTTCTCCGGCACCGGCAACTGCCGCTCACCGGATCTACTTCGGAAGCTCACCAAAACCGGATGCTCCTCCACGGGGAAGAGCACTTCATCAAGTTGAGTCAAACGTGGCATGAGTCGGTTCCTCCTCTTCCGTGAGATCGTGCCTGTCGATGACCTGCTTGAAAGACGGCGAGCGAATGCCGCGAGTCCCAGCACGTCCTATCAAAAGGTAATCGCCGGGTGCGACAACGCGGGTCGGACCTAACATTCAGGGGGTACGACAGAAGAGGTCGGGCCCGCTCGTCACGAGCCCGCCAGAGGTGTTTCGTGATCGCTGAAGAAGCAAAGAATTGACGGAAAAAATCTTCGACGATCGCGATGTTAGGGTAGCGTCGTAAACGTGGCTGCGATGAGCCGCGATATTCGAACGCGGGCCACTATTCGTATCGCCGCGCCGCCGCGAGCAGCTCCGCTTTCATCTCTCGCCGCAGCGACTCCGGCCGCAATACCTCGGCCTGGTCGCCGAAACCGCGGATCCAGCGCTTGAATTCCACGAGGTTGGCCAGGCGGAACTTGGCTACGAGCGCCTCCGGCTCGTCGTCGTCTGCCGCAAAGAGTGTCTCACCCGTATCCTCCCACGTAAGCTTCTGGCTCTCGTGCCACACGCGTTCCGCCACCAATTCGGCTGCGGCTCCTTTGAACCGTACGGCTACTTCGAGCGGGTTGCCCGATGACTGCATGATGCCGAAGCTGCTGCGGAACAGCTTCTCAATCCGATAATCCCGTGGTTTCTTGAACGCGGTATCGGTGCTGGCGGCGGAAAGCACGCGGGGGATCTTGAAGATACGGACGGCCTTGGCATGGTGCGAGTGCCCGACAAGAAAGAGGTCGCCATCGTAGAAGACCAACCCGTAAGGATCGAAACGCGTGGTGTAACGACGACTCCGCCACAGCGACCGGTAGGCAATCTCGACGGTCGTTTGCTGCCGCACCGCTTCGCCCAGCGTGCGGAGGATGGCGGCCTTGGTGGAATAATCGGTCCGGCCGACCCAGCGAACCTGGATAGTCTGGTCGAGACCGGCGAAGTGCTCCAGGGCCTCGGCGGGGATGATGCTGCGGATCTTTTCGAGAATCGATTCCAACCCCTCCGCGAAGTACGTGCCGGCCAGCGGCGAGAACAGATCGTGGGCCAAGTGCAGCGACACAGCCTCCGTCAGGCTGAGCACCATGGGGCCGGAGCGGAAGAAATCGTGCGGCATCCGCCAGTAGCGTGTGCCGACCTCATCGGCTTCATAGTTGATGGGGAATCCCAGCTCCTGCAGGTTTTCCAGGTCGCGCTGGATGGTCCGCTGAGTGACCTCAAACTGGTCGGCCAGATCTCGCAGAGTTGCCCCCTCACCCCGCGTCTGAAGTGTTCGTAGCAGATTCCAGTGGCGGAGTAGTTGATCTCCCCTAGACACGCCGCACCTCCTTACGCTCCGGACGCCGCGTCGTCCATCTTACAAAAGACCTCACACTTTATATACCCGGTCTGACCTGATCTGTCGTGTCCCCCTGCTAACTTTGACTTGAAGACCGGTGGATCCGCCGGTGTGTGCGACGTGCGGCGAGCCCACGCCGCGCCCGACAAGGAGGTCTGCTGCCGGTCGCGGAACCGTGCGGACGGGGATGGCGAAACCATAACGGGAGACAGACATGCTCCTTGGAGCGTCGCGGAGAACGGGCAGCATTCTCGCAAGCCCTAAAGCGAAGGGCCGAACTGGTTCCCGAACACACAACCGGAGTTCAACAGTGAGCGGCACGATCAAGATACTCCTGGCCGAGGAGCACACGATGGTGCGGGATGCGATGGCGCAATACCTCGCCAAGGAGCAGGATTTCGTCGTCCTGGAGCCCTGCGGCAATGCCGTCGAAGCAATCGTGGTTGCCCAGCAGGACGCGCCGCAGGTGGCACTCATCAGCGTCTTCCTGCCCGGCCAGGACGCTTTCGAGACCGCCGCAACAATCCAGGCGATCTGTCCCGGCGCGTGCGTGATCTTCCTGACAACCCAGGCGACTGATGAGCAGATCGCCAGGGCACTGGAAACCAGGGCAAGGGGAATCCTGAAGAAGCAGGATTCGCTCTCCGAACTGCCCGCGGCAATCCGCGAAGCGGCCGGTGGGGGAACCTACTTCAGCGAGGAAATCCGCAGGCGGTTAATCATTGACTCCGAGGGCGTCAGACTGGCAGGAACGGATGATGAATGACCGTCGAGCCCGCGCACCGATTGCTTGAGGCATACTGGAAAAGCAGGCGGCTGGGCAGCAACGGCAGTGGGACGGCCGTGATAGTTCACGGGGATGCCCTGCGCTCAGCATGAAAAACGGGCCATTCCTGAGGTCATCACGAGCCCATTGCCGCCGCAAGAACGCACTGGACGCCACATGCAGTGAGGAAACAGCCCGAAAACTGGTTGGGACAAGACGGAGGGCGCGTTACAATCGTAGAATACGGCCCGGCGGCGTAGCTGGACAAGGCTATCTGGGAAATCTCGGCTGAAGAAATTACCCACGAACAGGATTCGCACAGGCCAGAGGCCCATGCTACCCGAGTTCGACTGGGGCAAGAGTTTTGAGACAGTAGGCTATGGCATTTCACGGGTTGAGTTACGTGAGGTGTTATCAAATCCTGGGCCTGCGACCTGGGGCTACGGCCGAGGAGGTGCACCGCGCCTACATACAGCTCGTGATGCGACACCACCCGGACCGCGCGACCAACGATCCGAAGAGCATCCAAATCTTCTGCCAAGTGACGGAAGCCTACTCGCGTCTGAAGAACTCGCTCATCGCGCAAGCCCGCTTGCGAAATGGCGGCGTCTGCCCCAAGTGCGGCGAGATCGCCGAGCTTTATCGCGGGATGGACCAGAGGCAGTACTGCGCCACGTGCCTGCTGCACAGCCGCAGGCGTTTTCTACCGCTGCCGACTTTCCACCAGATACGATGCTTCGCGGCGATCTCACTAGAGGTTCTGGGCCTGTACTGCATCATCATTTCGACGCTGACGGGCGACTGGCTTCCGGGGGCCGCAGCGGTCATCCTGGCGATCGCCGCCATGGGGGCACTGGCGTTCAACTTTTTCTCGGCGGACGTCATCGAGCAATAGCCGGGACTGTTTTCATCTCGCGGCATTTTCACCTTCATATTTCGAGCCTGCGGCTAATCAGGTTGGACCGCTTTGGGGAGCAGACCGCAGGTTGGTCGGTGGCCCATCCCTGGCGGGCGGGAGGGGTTCTGATCGGGGACCCGTGAGGCTAATCGGTCCAAGGAGCCTGGGTACGGTACGTTTGTAAAGTCAACGCGGCACACCTCGGTGACATCACGGACCTGGGGACTTTTCTTTAAGACATATCTCCAGGAACCTTCCTCTGCTGGGCTTCCGGCTCAGTTAGGTCGGCCGGGGTCATTCTTTGAGCTTCCGGAGTCGCACCTGGATCGTTGTAGCCTCATGAACCAAAGGCCCGAGCATTTGCCGCACGCCGCCAGGATCTTCTTCCTCGCCCGTTCCAGATTCGCCGCAGGTGTGCCGCGTCCATCATCGAAATCGCCGACCAGTTCTTATTCTCTCGGAGTCGTTGTTCGAGTTCTGCGCAGGCCGCGAATTCGCCGCACGTGCGAAGACGGCAGCGGCGCGCCGGGGATCGGAAATGCCTTGACGTGGCAGAGAGCAGCACCTAGGCTTGTTTGCAGAAGGGGACGCTATCTATCCCCTTCTGCAAACGCAGCGGAGTAATAGAAGTGCCGGCGGTGACCGCACAAGATTGGGTCGACGCGCTGCAAGCACAGGGGAACTATGCGTTCCTCCGCACCGAAGCGATCAACGACAGCAAATTGTCGGCCGAGGTTGTGAAGAAAGCCCTTCAGCGGCTCAAAGCAAGCCGATCGGGATCGCTGTAGCCTTCGGACTGAGCGGGATGAGCTCACGGCACAGGCAAATGGCACCGCCTTGCGTCCATGCAGGATGGAGTCGATCCAGTACGCCAAACTGCCTAAGCCACTCAGGCCGCGGGCTGGCCGATTTCTTGATCTCGATCGGATACATCGCCCGATCCTGCACGAGCAGCAGATCAATCTCTTTGCCGTCCTTGTCGCGGTAGTAATAGAGTCGCGGCTGCTTGCCGCGATTCCACCAGCTCTTGAGCACCTCTGCGAACACGTAGGTCTCAAGAATCGCCCCGCCCATTGCGCCGGCTTCGAGGGTTTCGGCAGTGGACCACTCGGCGAGGTAGGCACACAAACCGGTGTCGAGGAAATACAGCTTGGGCATCTTGACGAGGCGCTTCGTGAGATTGGTGTGGTAAGACGGCAGCAGAGCGATCTGAAAGCTGGTCTGCAGGATGGAAAGCCAGTTCTTCGCCGTGTTCACGGCGACGTCGGCGTCCCTGGCCAGTTCCGAGAGATTGAGCAATTGCCCGGTTCGTGCCGCACAGGCCTGCAGGAAGCGCATGAAGGCAATCTCGTCCCCTACCCGAGCAAGGTCCCTCACGTCGCGCTGCAGGTAGGTTCGGAGGTACGAGTCGTAGAACAGGTCGCGATCCCGCACGGCCCGGGTCGCAATCGCCGGATACGATCCGCGCCAGATATCCTCGTACAGCTGCTTCAGCCCTAACGGGGCCGCGGACTTTTCACGTTCCTTGAGCACGGCAGCCGTGGGAACGAATGGGGCCACGTTCAGTTCGCGCCGCCGGCGTTCGCGGTTCGAGAACCCGAGCAGGTTCAAGATCGCCACACGGCCGGCCAGCGTTTCCGAGATACCCTTCATCAGGTGGAATTGCTGGGAGCCGGTAAGCCAGAAGGAGACTTTCTTCCGCCCGCGTCGGTCGACCGCCATCTTGATGAGCGGAAGAAGTTGCGGCGCGTATTGAATCTCGCCGATCAGCACCGGCGGCTCATATCGCTCAAGAAAAAGAGCGGGATCACTCTGGGCGAGCGTCCGGGCGGTGGGATCGTCGAGCGTCACGTAGCGGCGGTTCTTCTTGGCTAGGTGCTGCAGCAGCGTAGTCTTGCCGACCTGCCGCGGTTCGGTCAGCAGGACGACCGGGAATTGCTCGGAGGCAGCTAGACAGGCTTCGCTGAGGGTTCGGGGGTAGTACATGCTAATCGTCCAATTTGCAAAGACAATACAAAGTAGCCGAATCCATGGCAGCCGTTAAGTTCCTGGACGGGGATTTATCCGGTGAGGAATGTCTCTGACATGGCAACACTCCATTTCCATGTACTTGAGGATGTCGTCGAGGCTGCCTATCGCAAGCATTCAACCGCCCAACGGGTGAACTGCCTGGGCCTGAGCACACGCCCAGGAAAGCCGTTCCTTAGTTGATTGACCCTGTCGGCGTTGGTCATCCGGCACCCGCCCGAAACGCCGCACCTCCTCGATGTAGTTCGTCAGGTCTTGCAGATCAGAATTCCATTTCCAATCTGCAAGAACTCGGGGCCAGCCCGCCGCGCAGCATTCCAGCCCGAGGCAGGCTGCGGCGGTGGTCCGCCTCGGCGCAGGCACCCTGGAGAGTTTGGGTCTATCCGCTGGTAGCGCGACGCTTCCTCCCGCTCTGGCACGACCGACGGCAGACCGGCAGGGATGACCATTTCCAGCCTCCCAGTAAGCTTCGACATGCCAAGCCGGCCACAAATACGGCTTTCTATATCATAAACCGGCGCGTGACCGTCACCGGCATGCCAAGACTGATGCCAGCGCGGGTGGAACATGCTATCATCATGAACAGGCCGGACGGAGGACAGAGCATTCCGCCGAAGGCGCGAGTGTGGCACCGATGCAGGAGCCAGGGCCAGGAGGCGGACGGAACAATCGCCTGGCATTCTCCACCCGCTGTTCCAGCATCTTCAAGACCGGCACGAAGTGACAAACCCCTTGCGGCGCAAGCGACGCTGCGGCCGCGAGGAGAACCAACAGAGGAGACAGACATGATCAAACCCGCCGTTCTTACAGCCATCAACAAGCAGATCCAGCACGAACAGAATAACGCCCATGTTTATCAGGCGGTCTCACTGTACTTCGGCCGCCTCAATCTGCACGGGCTGGAAGGCTTCATGGCTCAGCAGGCCAACGACGAATTGACCCATGCCGAGAAGCTCATCCGGCATGTCGCCGACCGCGGCGGCACGGTGGCCCTGGCCAGCCTTCCCACTCCCAAGAACGAGTTCGCCTCGCCCCTGGAAGCGGTCAAGTCGGTGCGAGATCTGGAGCATGCCACCACCGAGATGATTCACCGCCTCTTCGAGCTGGCTCGCAAAGAGGGTGACTGCGCCTTGGAGGTCCTGCTCCACTGGTTCATCGCCGAGCAGGTCGAGGAAGAACAGTGGTCGGATGAGCTGACCGCGCTCATGGAGCAGTTCCACGAGCATCCCGGGCAGGTGTTCATGGTCGATCACCGATGGGGCAAGCGCGTCAAGAAGGGGTAGCAATGCCCGCGGACCGGCTTCGGGCAGGAGGGTGACGCACGCCTTAACGCCGTCCACCTCCAGCCTGAACGGTCCGGCTTGCCTGTCGGAGACCATGAAGCCGAGGGATCGGACCGCCGCCCTATTGAGCGGTGCCGCATCCCGCATCCGCTCGCCGAAGGATGTGGGCACAAGGTCCTCGAACGCCAGGAAGATCTCCTGCCGTGCGTCTCTGTTCCGACGCCTTGCTCGCAATCATGTCCCCGTGGCGCCGCCGGCATCCTGCGGGGGTGTCTGCACCCCGCGCTTGCTCCGCTCCCAGCCATGTCGCAGCAGATTGGCGATGCTCAAAATGATGCACCAATACAACATAAACTCGAAGATCGGCATGATCACAGCCGCTACCGGACTTGCTCCCTGCAACAAGGGCGGCTTGTCCAGTATCCCCCGGTACACGGCCCATATGTGGGTTGCCATGCCCAACAGTCCGCCGAAAACACAAAAACTCAGCACCGCGTTGCCCGGCAGGCGCAGAGCCAGCCGCCAGAACAGAAGGGCGACCGCACCAAAGAGCACGCCATATACCGGCGGAATGACCCAGCGCGCCCAGTGAGGAAAGACGTAGTGATAAACGGCATCCCAGAAGCACGACGACATCAGCGCCCACACGGCGAACCAGAATGCGGCGGCACTCACGAACAATGCCCACTTGAGCCGGCGAAACCTCTCGCGCTTCAGCCGCAGGGCGAGAATCGACACAAACACCACATCAATCAATGCGAGGATCAGCGCCCCTCGCCATAGCATCTCGGTCGTTACCTTGGCATCGGCCGGCAACATCGTCGCCACCTCCTGCTCAGCCACGATGGATACGGTCCGTGGTGAATCGAGTCGGCCCGCTGATCGCAGCCTCCATCATCATGCGTGACGACCGCGTTTCCAGATTCCGGTGAAGGTGCCGGCGAATCACGGCAGCGGACGGCATCGCCGGCTGGCAGCCAAACGGTCCGATCCGATCGAGTGGGCCGAGAGACCTTTCACAGCCGGCGGCTTGTCGTTCGGCAAGAGCGGCTGTACGCTCAGACTCCGGAATCGCAGCCTGCGAATCATGAGACATCACATGAGCCTCACCCGGCTTGACGTCGTCATCGTCCTGACCTACCTGGCTGCCGTCATTGCCATCGGATTCATCGTCAAACGCAAGTCCGCCGCGGGAATCGAATCATACTTTCTCGGCAACCGGCAGATGCCCTGGTGGATGCTGGCCATGTCCGGCTCGGCCTCCTACTTCGACATCACCGGCACGATGTGGATCGTTTCCATCCTGGTGATGCTCGGACTCCGCGGCATGTGGATCCAATTCGTCTGGGGCTTCGTTATCGCTGCGTTCAACATGGCCTTCATGGGCAAATGGATCCGGCGCAGCGGCGTGATCACCGGGGCGGAGTGGATGGTCAAGCGGTTCGGCGACGGCCGGCAGGGCAACCTCGCCCGTCTTTCGTACACGCTGTACGCCATCGTGACCATCTCCGCGTTTCTCGGGTATACCGCGGTGGGCATGGGCAAGTTCGGGGCCGAGTTCATCCCGCTCAAGCTCGGCACGCCGGCGGCCACGGAGCACGCCTGTGCCGCCCTGATCATCGGCATCACCGGCATCTATGTCATCTTCGGCGGGTTCCGAGCCCTGACACTGGTGGAGTTTTTCCAGACGATCATCCTGTCGCTCGGGGCGCTCATGATCGCCTACCTCGGCTTCGCTACGTTCCGGACGACCGGTATGGCCACGCCACCGCCGGCGGACTGGTACAGCGTGTGGCCAGTCTGGAAGCTGGAGCGAGTCGTGCCGCCGGGGTCGGTGTACGACGTGGGTGGGTCGATGTACTTCATGTTCGGGGCGGTGGTCATCACCTACGTCGCCAAGGGGCTGTTGCTGTGCGCCAGCGGCCCGGAGCAGCTTTACGACTTCCAGAAGTTTCTCGCCGTGCGCAACCCGCGCGAGGCATCGCTGACCGGCATGCTGTGGGGTGTGTTTCACACAGTGCGGTTCCCGATGGCAGCGGGTATTGCAGTGATGGGCATCGTCGGGTTCGCGGCCGAGCCCCAGCTTCTGCAGAAGATCACCAGCGACCCCGAGAAAGTGCTTCCTATCGTCATTGCCCACGCCCTGCCGGCAGGCCTGCGCGGTCTGGCCCTGGCGGCGTTGATCTCGGCGTTCATGGGCACGTTCAGCGCCATGGTCAACGGCGGGGCCAGCTATCTCGTCCGCGACATCTACCAGCGATACCTCAGCCCGCAGGCGTCGAACCGCGAGCTGGTCTACGCCAGCTATGCCGCCTCGCTGCTCTTCATCCTGGTGGGTATCGGCATCTCTCTGCACGCCGACTCCATCAACAAGATGTTTACCTGGATCATGGCGACGCTCGGAGCCGGCGTGCTCATGCCCAATGTCTTGCGGTGGTACTGGGCGCGGCTGAACGGATGGGGTTACTTCGCGGGAACGGTGACCGGCATGGCACTGTCGCTCTTGCAGGCGATGAGTGCACCCATCTCCGCGCTTCCCGTTTACGTGACGTTTCCCGCGCTCGCCGCGGCGGTCCTGGTTGTTGCGGTCGTGGTAGCCCTGTTGACGCCGGACACGGATCCTGGGACCCTCAAGCGGTTCTATCGCGACGTGCAACCCGCGGGCGCCTGGGGACGTGTGGCCCGGATGGTTCGGCGAGATGACCCGGAATTCCGCAAGGAGCCGTTCACGGTCGACCTCCTCAACGTATGCGTGGCAGTGCCGTGGCTGGCGTCGTTGTACACCGCACCGATATTGCTGGTGACCCATCAAATGCGGCCGGCGGCAGTGGCCGGCGCGATCGTGCTGGTCCTGACGGCCGTGCTGGCCTTCACCTGGTGGCCGAACCTGCCGAAAAAGGAAACCAAGCTTTGACAACGCATTTCTGCCATCGCGGCCCAAGGAGGCTCATGATCGGACTTCTGCTGCTGACCACCGCGGCGTGCACCGCCGCCGGACAGTCGAAGCCCACGACCCAGCCGGCCGATCGCCTGGCGTGGTGGCGGGCCGCTCGGTTCGGCATGTTCATCCACTGGGGGCCGGTCAGCATCAAGGGTACGGAGATCGGTTGGTCGCGCGCGGGCGAGCGGCGCGGGTACGGCCAGGCAGGAACGGAAGTGCCCGTCGAGGTGTACGACAACCTCTACAAGGAGTTCAATCCGACGGGCTTCGATGCCGCTGAATGGGCGGCCCTGGCCAAGGCCGCGGGCATGAAGTACCTCGTCTTCACCAGCCGCCATCACGACGGCTTCAGCATGTTCGACACGCGGGCGAACGACTACAAAATCACCAGTCCGCAGAGCCCGTTCGGCCGCGACGTGGTCAAGGAACTGGCCGACGCCTGTCACGCGGCCGGACTGCCCTTTGGCCTCTACTATTCGCAGCCTAACTGGCAGAGCCCGGACGCGTTCATGCCGGATCGGCACGATCGCTACCTGGAATTCCTGCGGACTCAGGTGCGCGAGCTGTGCTCCAACTACGGGCGGATCGACGTGTTCTGGTTCGATGGTCTCGGCAAGACCGCCAAGGACTACGACGGCGAGGAGCTGGTCCGCATCATTCGCGGGCTGCAACCGCAGATCATCATCAACAACCGCACGGGGCTGCCCGAGGACTTCGACACGCCGGAACAGGCCATCGGCCGATTTCAGAATGAGCGTCCCTGGGAGAGCTGCATCACGATCTGTCAGCAGTGGGCCTGGAAGCCCAACGACGACCTTAAGTCGCTCAAGGAATGCGTGCTGACGCTGGTACGGTGTGCCGGGGCGGACGGCAATCTCCTGCTGAACGTTGGGCCGATGCCGACGGGCAAGATCGAGCCCCGACAGGTGGAGCGCCTGCGCGAGATCGGCGCCTGGCTGGGCAAGAATGGCGAAGCGATCTACGGCACGCGCGGCGGTCCGCTCAAGCCGGGAATGTGGGGCGTGAGCACTTGCAGTGGCAACCGAGTATACCTGCACATCCTCAACTGGACGCCGGACTGCATCCGCATTCCAGACCTCGGCGTGGCGGTGACCGGCAGCCGCATTCTGGGCGGCAAGAACGTGAAAATGAAGCGTCTTGAGGGGGCGTACGAGTTCAGTGTCTCCAAGGAAGACCGGCAGGACTTCGACACGATCGTCGTGCTCGAGATGGCCGGTCCAACGGATGCCATCAAGCCGATGGCCTGGCCGTCGGGATCGCTCACCGCGGGAAAGCCCGCCCGGGCGTCCAATGTCTTCCGCAACGAGGCTGAGTTCGGACCGGACAAGGCGGTGGATGACGATCCGGGGACGGGCTGGGCGACGGACGCGGGAACGCACGAGGCCTGGCTCGAGGTCGACCTGGGCAAGGAGCAGATGTTCAATGCCGTCGCGATTGACGAGGAAAGCCAGTACGGTCAGCGGGTCGAGGCATTCGAGCTCCAGTACAAGGCGGGCGACGAGTGGCGGAGGTGCCTGAAGGGAAGGAAGATCGGGCTGGATTACTATAGGGAATTCGCCCCGGTCTCAGCCCGGCATGTCCGCCTGCTCATCATCGAGGCCAGCGAGGGACCCACCATCAGGGAGTTCCGCCTCTGGGAGATCGAGCACTCTTTTGGCAGGCGGAAATAGGCGAGGGCCTGAAAATGTCGATGACGTCGCGTCAGCGTGTGCTCGCCGCGATCGAACACGTCCAGCCCGATCGTGCGCCGGTTGACTTCGGCGCGCACCGGTCGAGCGGAATCATGGCGATCGCGTATCGGGCGCTGCGGCGGCACCTCGGGCTGCCGGAGCGGCTGCCGCGGGTGTACGACATGATCCAGCAGCTGGCGATCATAGACGAGGATGTGCTGGCCCGCTTCGGCGTGGATGCGATCGAGCTGGGTCGCGGGTTTTGTCATGAAGACAGACACTGGAAGCCTTGGCGGCTGCCGGATGGCGGCGAATGTCTGATCCCTGCCTGGATCGACGTGCGCGAGCAAGGCGGTGACTGGGTGCTGCACAGCCCGAGCGGCCGGCCGGTCGGCATTCAGAAGGCAGGCTCGCTGTACTTTGAGCAGATCCATTGGCCCTATCTCGACGGCGTGCCCGCTGACCTGTCCGGCCTCGCCGCCGCGATGAGCGAGGTCTCGTGGGCCGCGGCGTCGCCGCCGGGACCGGGGGCGGACTTGGCTGCAGGAGCCCGCGACTTCCGCACCGCCACGGACCGTGCGATCGTCGCGCTGTTCGGTGGCAATCTGCTCGAGTGGGGCCAGTTCCTCTGCCGCAACGATCGGTTTCTGCTTTTCCTTCGGCGCGATGCACGCGGCGCGCACCGGCTGCTCGACGCGCTGGTGGAACTGCACCTGGCGAACCTGGAGAAGTTCCTCGCGGCCGTCGGACCGCACGTGGATATCGTCCTGTTCGGTGATGATCTCGGCATGCAGACCGGCCCCCAGATGTCGCCGGCGACGTACCATGATTTCTTCTTTCCGCGGCACCGCCTGCTCTGGCAGCGGGCCAAGCAACTCGGCGACGTGAAAATCATGCTGCACTGCTGTGGGGGCGTGCGGCCTCTTCTGGACGACCTTATCGCCGCGGGCCTGGATGCCATCAATCCCGTTCAGATTTCCTGCGCGGGAATGGAGCCTGCGGACTTGAAGCGAGACTTCGGGGGGCGGATCTGTCTCTGGGGCGGAGGCTGCGACACGAGGCACATCCTGCCGCACGGTACCCCAGACCAGGTGCGCGCCCACGTCCTCGAGCAACTCGCTACGTTTGCTCCCGGCGGCGGCTTTGTGTTCCAGCAGGTCCACAACATCATGGCGGACGTGCCTCCGCACAACATCGTGGCCATGTTCGACGCCGTCGCGGAGTTCAACCGGCAGGGACTCGCTCAATGAAGAAAAAGCGACATAGCCCGGAGGAGATCGTCAAGATGCATTGGGAAGCCGAGGGGATGGCTTCAAGAAGGAAGAAGGTCGCGGATATCAGCCGGCGGGCCGGGAGTCAGACGGTGGTCTCTCCGTCTCTTGCGCTATGAGCGATCCATATCTTCAAGTCGCCGGGATCAGCAAGGCATTCGGCGGCGTGCAGGCCTTGGTGGATGTCAGTCTGGACGTCCGCGCCGGCGAGGTCCACGCCCTCTGCGGAGAGAATGGGGCCGGCAAGTCAACGCTGATCAAGATCCTGGGGGGATCATGCCTGCCGGATCATGGGCACGTTCGGGTGGGCGGCCAGGCCTTGCCACCCGGCAGCGTGCTGGCATCCGAGGCCGCCGGCATCGCCGTGATTCACCAGGAAGCCGTGGCGTTCCCCGACCTCAACGCGGTGGACAACATTTTCGTGGGACGGGAGCTGCGGCGAGCGGGAGGATTGTGGCTGGACCGGCGGCGGATGCGCCTCGAGGCGGCGGCACTCCTCGCGCGACTGGGCGAGGAGTTCGACCTGCGAACACCGGCCGGCGATTTGCCGCTGGCCCGGCGCCAAATGGTGGCGATCGCCCGCGCTCTGTTGCAGGATTGCCGCCTGCTGATCCTGGACGAGCCGACCTCGTCGCTCTCTTCGCGCGAAACACAGGCCCTCTTTCGGATCATCCGCCAACTCAAGGACAAGGGAGTAAGCACAATATACGTGAGCCACCGCCTGGAAGAGGTCTTCGAGCTGGCCGACCGTGTGACTGTGCTGCGCGACGGCCGCAAGGTCGCCACTCGTTCCGTGGGCGAGATCAGCCGAGCGGAGCTGATCCGTTTGATGGTGGGCCGGGACGTCGGCGGGATTGCGGCGAGACCGAAGAGCCCGCCCGAAGGACGTCCGATCATGTTGGAGATCCAGGGGCTCACCCGGGCCGGCGTGTTCGAGAAGGTGTCCTTCAGCGTTCACGCCGGCGAAGTGGTCGGGATGGCCGGGCTGGTCGGCGCGGGCCGATCAGACGTGGCCCAGGCGATCTTCGGCGTAGACCGCTGGGACGAAGGGCGAGTGCTCGTCGCCGGAAAGGCGCTGTCGCCCGGCGACATCCGGGCGGCGCTTCGCGCCGGCGTGGCCCTCGTTCCCGAGGATCGCCAGCAACTCGGACTTGTTCTGCCCATGTCGGTCAGCGTCAACCTCACGCTGGCGATTCTGCAGTCACTCTGTCGACTCGGATTCCCCTCCGCGCGGCGAGAACAAACCTTGGCGAGCCGGCTGGTCGCTGAACTTGGAGTCCGGACCGCTTCGCTGCGCGCTCCCGCATGGGCGCTTTCCGGCGGAAACCAGCAGAAGCTGTTGCTCGGCAAGTGGCTGGCGTTGTCGCCGAAAGTCCTCCTCCTCGACGAGCCGACCCGCGGGGTTGATGTCCGTGCGAAAGAGGAGGTGCATCAACTGATCAGGCAACTGGCCGACCAGGGCATGGCCACGTTACTCATCTCGTCGGATCTGCCGGAGCTGCTTGCCTTGAGCGATCGGATCATCGTCATGCGCGCCGGCCGAATTGTCGGTGAATTGGCCGGCAGCGAGGCAACGCAGGAGAAGGTGATGTCGCTGGCAATTCCAGCGGAGGATGATCCGGCAACGGGGGCGCG
Source organism: Phycisphaerae bacterium (assembly GCA_035542775.1). GTDB lineage: Bacteria > Planctomycetota > Phycisphaerae > UBA1845 > UTPLA1 > DATKKX01. The sequence goes on from DATKKX010000438.1 coordinate 17,018, forward strand.
GGTCGGAGGGAGCGCAACGTGATCAGCCAGGAAGCGGCTCGCACCGGTGGCACTGACCGGCCGTTCAAGGCGGCCCTCACGCGGCTTGCCCAGCGGCGGGAATACGGTGTCGGCTTTCTCCTGGCTGCCACTCTCATCGCTGTTTCGTGGAAGAACCCGGCGTTCGCCTCCGCCGCAAATCTGTCGGACCTGCTGGTCCAGTGTGCTCCGGCGGTGATCGTCGGCTGTGGACTGACCTTCGTCATAGTCACCGGCGAGATCGACATCTCCGTCGGCTCATTGCTGGGGCTCCTCGCAGCCGTGATGGGCCTGGCGTGCTCGCCGCAACGCGCCAATTGGCCCGTGGTCCCCACCGTCTTGGCGACCCTGCTGGCCGGCACGGCATCCGGCTTCCTAACCGGGGCCCTGGTCACCTTCGGCCGGGCGCCGTCGATCATCATTACGCTGGGTATGCTGACCGCCCTGCGCGGGCTGACCGAACTGCTCATGGGCGGCGAATGGATCACCGACCTGCCCGCAGGCTTGCGGACTCTCGGCACGGGTTCGCTGCTCGGGATCCCGATCAGCGTGCTGGTTGCGGCCGTGGTCGTGGTCGGTTCGGCGCTGCTGGCCGGACGGACGGCACTGGGGCTGCAGATCTACGCCGTGGGCAGCAATCCGGAGGCGGCACGGCTGGCGGGGTTGTCCATTCGTCGGCTGCGGCTGTTCGCCTTCACACTGACCGGCCTACTTACCGCCGTGGCCGCGCTGGTGAGCGTACCACAGCTTTCGGTCATCGAATCGGGCGTAGGCAAGGGCTTCGAGCTGCTGGTGGTGACTTGCGTGGTCGTCGGCGGCACGTCAATCCGCGGAGGAAGCGGCGGCATTCTTGGCACGGTGCTCGCGGTCCTGCTGCTGGGCATCGTCCGAACCGTCCTGGTCTTCCTCAAGCTCGGCGAGATGGCCACCTACTGGGAACGGGCCATCCAGGGCGGTTTCGTCCTGGCCGCCGTGCTGGCGGATCATCTTGCCCGTCGCTCATCGGCCGCCCGGGCGGCAGGAGGCCAGACATGACCACCCTGGGCCGCCTCCGCACGTTCTCCTACTGGTACGAAGTCGGCCTGCTGGGCCTGTTCGTCGCTTTGATGGTGGTGATCTCACAAGTGGAGCCTGCGTTTGCCTCCCGCCAGGTGCAGGCCGAACTGTCCACCCATGTCTTCGAGTTGGCCATCCTGGCGCTGCCGATGACGTTCATCATGATCACCGGCGGCATCGATCTGTCGGCCGGCTCCACAATGGCGCTGAGCGCGGTGGTATTGGGCCTGACCTTCGAGAGGGGCGCGCCGCCATCCGTCGCGGCACTGCTCGCCGTGCTGGCCGGTGCGATGGCCGGGGCACTCAACGGCGTCTTCGTGGCACATGTGCACGTCCATCCTCTCATCGTGACGCTGGCGACACTCTCCGCCTACCGCGGCATCGCCGAGGGCGTCAGCCTCGGCCGGCCCATCTCCGGCTTTCCCGAACAATTCACTTCACTCGGCACGGGCACAGTCGCGGGTGTGCCGCTGCCGGGCATCATCTTCGCTTTGGCGGCATTGGGGAGCGGCGTGATGCTGATGTGGTCGGCGTTTGGCCGCCGGCTGTACGCGATCGGGTTCAACGAGAACGCCTGCCGATTCAGCGGGATCTCGGTCGATCGGATAAAGCTCATGTTGTACACGCTGTCAGGAACGGCGGCCGGCCTCGCCGCGGTCATCTTCGCGGCTCGTCGGAATACGGCCAAGGCCGATGTCGGCCTCGACATGGAGCTCAACGTGATCACCGCGGTCGTGCTCGGGGGCACCAGCGTCTTCGGCGGCCGGGGAACGCTGGTCGGCACGCTCTTGGGAGTGGCCCTCATTCACGAGACCAGTGAGTTCGTGAGTTGGCGCTGGCACAGCGATGAGAGTATCCTGCTGGCCATCGGAGTTCTTCTGGTGGTCTCGGTCCTGCTCAACGGCCTGCTCCTCAAACGACGACAGTAGGCCGTGAGCGGCCGGTCGTTCGTGCCTCGAAGGGAGAAGCATTCACATGAGGCGATCCACATGCCCGTGGTTGGCGGTGATGCTGTGCGTTGCCATCGGTGGACTCGGCCGGCCTGGGTTCGCATCAACTGATCCTGCAACTGTCGCGGGCCAAGTGCCGCCGGCGCCGCCTCCGACGGATACGCAGCCGTCGAAGAAAAAGGTCACCATCTGCCTATTGCCCAAGAAGAAAGGCCTGCCCTATTTCACCTCCTGCTCCAAAGGTGCTCAGGAGGCCGCGAAGGAACTCGGCAACGTCGAGCTGATCTATGACGGCCCGACGGACGGCGCCCCCGAACGGGCGGCGGCCATGATCGAGCGCTGGGCGCTCCAGGGCGTGGACGTTATCGCCGTATCGCCGAACGACCCGGAAGTGCTGGCGCCGGCAATGAAGAAGGCCCGAGCCAAGGGTGTTCACGTCATCACCTGGGATGCCGAGGGCGCGCCAGGCAGCCGCGAGTTCATGGTCAATCAGGCCACGGCCCAACAGATTGGCTACGCCCTGGTGGATACGATGGCTAAAGACCTCGGCGGCAGGGACGCGGAGGGCGAGGTCGCCATCATCACGGCCACGCTCACGGCGGCGAACCAGAACGAGTGGATCAAGTACATGAAGGAACGCCTGCCGGAGTATCCCAAGCTGACCCTCGTCGCGGTCAAGCCGTCGAACGAGGACCAGAAGCTGGCCTTTCAGGTAACCAAGGACCTGATCAACGCCCATCCGAAGCTGAAGGGCTTGTTCGGCATCAGCTCCGTGGCCTTCCCGGGAGCGGCTGAGGCGGTCAAGCAGGCCGGCAAGACCGGCCAGGTGCTGGTCACCGGGCTTGCGACGCCGAACGACATGCGGGCGTACGTGCAGGACGGCACCGTGCGCTCAGTTGTGCTGTGGAAGACGGTCGACCTCGGTTACCTGACCGTTTTCGCCGCCGATGCCCTGGCGCAGGGAAAGCTCAAGGCGGGTGACACGAAGCTCGAGGCGGGCCGCCTGGGCGCGAAAAAGATCGAGGGCGATCAGATCCTACTTGGCGGTATCATGGTCTTCACCAAGGAGAACATCGGGCAGTTTGATTTCTGACGGATATCGATGCCAGGGCCACGGCCGGCGCCGGAGCGACTCGTCGCACTCGTGCCAGCGACGGCAGACTGGCCCGCCAACTGGAGGACCAAGCTATGCGGCGATCAACTGGAATCCTGGGCGTGACTCTGGTTCTCGTGATCCTCGCCGGATGCACATCCCCGCAACCGGACCTGGCGAAGGGCTTTCAGACTCCGCCTGACTCCGCCAAGCCGCACACCTGGTGGCATTGGATGAACGGCAACATCACCAGGGAAGGCATCACCGCCGACCTCGAGGCCATGAAGCGAGCAGGCCTGGGAGGGGCCCAGATCTTCAATGTCTCCGAGAACATCCCCGAGGGTTCGGTCGCGATCATGAGCCCGGAATGGCGCGAGCTGGTGAAGTACGCCGCGAAAGAGGCCAACCGCCTCGGTCTCGAACTGTGCATGCACAACTGCTCCGGCTGGTCCAGCAGCGGCGGCCCCTGGATCAAGCCTGAATTCGCCATGCAGATGGTGGTGATCAGCGAGACCCACGCCGAGGGGCCAGCGAGATTCTCGACCGCCTTGCCCCAACCGGCGACCCGCCGCAATTTCTACCAGGACATCGCCGTACTCGCCTTTCCCACGCCCCAAGACAACAGCCGGCGTATCAAGGACATCAAGCCCAAGGCCGGTTACGAGCCGCGCTACGGCCAGCATCCTGCGCTGGATGTCTTCCCCCCGGAGTCGATCGTCAAACGAGACAACATCGTTGACCTGACGAGCAAGCTTGCAGCCGACGGCCACCTCAGTTGGGACGTGCCCTCAGGCGATTGGACCATTCTTCGCATCGGGTACACACCGACCGGCGCGGAGAATTCCCCGTCACCTAAATCCGGGCGAGGGTTGGAGTGCGACAAGCTCAGTCGCGCCGGGCTGGATGCTCACTGGGCCGGCATGATGGGTCCGGTCGTCCACGACCTCGGTCCGCTGGCGGGCAAGACCTTGAAGAACTGCCTGATCGACAGCTACGAGATGGGGGGACAGAACTGGACGCCGCGCTTTCGCGAAGAGTTCATCAAGCGCCGCGGCTACGACCCCCTCCTTCTGCTGCCGGTACTGACCGGTCGGGTGATCGACAGCGGGGAGGTCTCGGAGCGGTTCCTCTGGGACCTGCGGCGCACGATCGCCGACCTCTTCGCCGACAATTACTACGGCTACTTCGCCGAGCTCTGCCACCGCAACGGGCTCATGGCCTCGATCGAACCCTATGACGGGCCGTTCGAATGTTTGCTGGTCGGCAAGCCGGCCGACATCCCCATGGGCGAGTTCTGGGTCGGCGGCGGCGAGAGCAACTCCTGCAAGCTTGCCGCATCGGTGGCTCACATTTACGGACAGAAGATCATCGGCGCCGAGTCTTTCACTGCCGAGCCGAATCGCGGCCGCTGGCAGAATCATCCCTTTTCGCTGAAAGCGGTCGGCGACCTGATGTATACCACCGGCATCAACCGCTACATTATTCATCGTTACGCACACCAGCCGTGGCTCGACAAGTTCCCAGGCATGACCATGGGCCAGTGGGGCACGCATTTCGAACGGACGGTCACCTGGTGGAAGCAGAGCCCGGCGTGGCTGGAATACCTGACCCGCTGTCAGTATCTCTTGCAGCAGGGGCTCTTCGTCGCTGACGTCTGCTACTTCGCGGGCGAGACCGCGCCACAGGATGCGCCGCATAACCCGACCCTGAAGGCGAAGGGGTACGATTACGACGCCTGCAACGCCGACATCCTGCTCAACCGCACAACCGTGAAAGATGGCCGCCTTGTTCTAGCGGATGGCATGAGCTATCGCCTGCTTGTCTTGCCGGACACACCGTTCATGACCGCGCGGCTGCTGACCAAGGTGCGGGATCTCATTCAACAGGGCGCCACCGTCATCGGCTCCAAGCCGACCCGGTCGCCGAGTCTGGCCGACTATCCGAATGGCGACGCGACGGTGCAGAAGCTGGCCGACGAGGTCTGGGGCGACTGCGACGGCAAGAACGTCAAAGAGCACGCCTTCGGCAAGGGCCGCGTGATGTGGGGCAAGAGCCCCGAGGAAGTCCTTGTCGGCCAGGGCATCATCGCCGACTGCGTGTTCACTGCCGCGCCGGCCAAGCCCAAGATGGCCTGGATCCATCGCCGCGCCGATAGCGATGACCTCTATTTCGTGTCGAACCAGAGGCCGCGATCGGAAGACGTGCAATGCACTTTCCGCGTCAGCGGCAAGGTGCCCGAGCTGTGGCATGCGGACACCGGGCTGATGGAGCAGGCGCCGATCTGGTCGGAGAAAGACGGCCGCACCACCTTGCCGATCCACTTCGACCCCGCCGGCTCGGTCTTCGTCGTGTTCCAGAAGGCAGCCGGTAAAGCCGACCACATCACCGCGGTGAACCCGCCCACAGCGGCGACGACGGAACCGGCGCTGCCGCGAATCGAGATCCGCAAGGCGATGTACGAGGCCATCGACGGCGCCGGCGGAACGGACGTGACCGCCAAGGTCGCCGCTCTGGTGGAGGAAGGCGAGTTCAGCATCCCCGCGAACAATCAGACCTTCGGCGATCCGACCTACAACCACCTGAAACGCCTGCGAGTGGAGTACACCCTCAACGGTCAACCGATGACCGGCACTGCCGAAGAGAATGGAACGCTGGAACTCGCCGGCAGCCTGGGCTCAGTGGGCATGCCGCCATGGAGGCTGGCCGCCCTGGAGCCTGGCAAACTCTCCCTGCAGACATTCCAACCCGGCGTCTTCGAGTTTCAAACCGCCAGCGGCAGAACGGCGAAGGCCGAAGTCAAGTCCGTGCCCGCCCCTGTCGAGATTGCCGGCCCCTGGACCGTGCGTTTCCCGCCTGACTGGGGAGCGCCGGCGAGCATCACGCTCGACAAGCTGATCTCGTGGACCAGCCACGACGATGTCGGCGTGCGCTACTTCTCCGGCACCGCCGAATACGAGAACGAGTTCGAGGTTCCGCCGGCACTGATGGAATCCGGCAAGAGGCTGTACCTTGATCTCGGGCAAGTGAACGTTATCGCGGAGGTCTCCCTGAACGGCAGGGATCTCGGCGTGTGGTGGAAACCGCCGTTTGCCGCGGACATCACCAACATCGCCAAGCCGGGCAAAAATGCGCTCAAGGTCCGTGTCACCAATCTCTGGGTGAACCGCCTGGTGGGCGACGAGCAACACCCGGATGACTGCGAATGGAATGGCGTCTCATTGAAGAGTTGGCCGCAGTGGTTGGTGGAGAACCGGCCGCGGCCGGTGAAGGAGCGACTGACCTTCACGACCTGGAAGCACTACACGCGGAACTCCACGCCGCTCGAATCAGGCTTGCTCGGCCCGGTGCTGCTGCGGGCAGGCCAACTGGTCGTCGTGGAGTAGCGCCCTGTTGAACCGTGTCAGACTGCCAGCGGCGCACGAGCCGCCAGGGTCACGGGGTGGAACGGAGATCTGTGGAGTGACTCGCCAGGCAATGCCTTGCCGAGGGCATCCGGTTCAGGCGGCCCTCGGCACGACGACAATAATGGAAGACTCCGCCCGACACCGCTCTCTGCCCCTGATTCTCGGATTTCGATTCCGGCCCGACTGTTTCGCGCAGAGCCGATCGCCGCATCGCGGTGCCGGACCCCCTCCAACGCCCAAGACCACGCAGGCTGTGTAGCAACCGCCGATCAGGAGCTGGTGCCGGTGAGGGTGCCGGAGGTCATGCCTGTATTCGACCCAAAGTAACTGGTCACCCACTGCCGGAGATAGTTCAGCTCCCCGAAATAACTCAGAGCGCTGCAGCCGCCCGCCGCGGTGATGATGGCACCCGCGAGAACAAACCCCAAACCGGCATGCTTCAGTCGTCTGGCAATCTTCTTCGCATTCATAAAGAGCCGCTCTTTCTTATCAGTGCATCCCGCGTAATGGGATGCGAACACCCATGCATCTCTGCTCAGTATCATCGGCCGTATGGGGCTGAGGGCTGCAAGGGCGCGGGCGTGGCAGCGCAGCCGTGCTCCGCCGGGCGGCTACTTGCTCCAGGCAGCCGAGCATATGTGGAGCGATCCGCTGGTCGACAGGCATAGCCGTCAGGTGCGGCGACCTTGTCTTCCGCGAAGTGCTCGCTTCTCTTGCGTACGTCACTGGCCTTCGATGCTGATCGAACCGTTCTCCGTCCGCAGATTGATCGTCGGGCCGCCGGTGGGATGCCGCGCCGGAGTATCCGGCGCGGCACGTCATTCATAGGCCCACATTTGTGAAACGAGGATGAAATCGCGACCGCTTTTCAACTGCGCCAGGCGGCCGATCGGTATCCGCGACATTCCGCCGGACGACTGAACAAGAGATCCAGACCCACGGACATTCACCTGCGTGGAAAACCAGTCGATATCAGGTGCAAAGCCAGGCCCAACAGCCACGCGGGCGAGGCGGGGAGCACCGATAACGAAAGGATCAGTTATGTCAAGCGTAGCCAGTCTAACCGGATCGAGTTCAGAACTTTCACTCTTGCAGCAGTTGCTCGCCCGCCAGAACGGGACAACCGGCAGCACTTCCTCCACCAGCTCCCTCGGCACCCAGTCCAGGCAAGATATGCGACGCGCCCGCTTTGAGGCCGACTTCATCGACGCGGCCGTGGCGGCGGGACTGAATTCCGCCGACGTGGACAAGGTAGAGGATGAAATCAAGGCGGCGGTCACGGCGGTCCAGCAGAAATCCGATGGCACGACCGATCAGCGCGAGGCGACCAAGAATGCCATCGACGGCGTCCTCCAGAAGCACGGCGTGGACCTGAAGAAATTCCAGAGCGAGCTTCAATCCTCCATGGGCGGCGCCGGAGGCCCCCCGCCCGGCGGCCCTCCGCCCGGTGGCCCCGGCGGCGCCGATCTCGAGTCCAGGTTCAACGACGCGGCCGTGGCCGCCGGCCTCGACGCCGGCAAGACGGACGAACTGCAGAGCAAGATCAAGTCCGCGATCGGGCAGGCGCTGGAGAACTCCGACGGATCCACTGATCCCAGGCAGACCATCCAAGACGCCATCGACAGCCTGCTCAAGGAATATGGTGTTGATCTGACCAAGTTCAAGAGCCTGATGCAATCGACTACCAACAGGATGTCCGGGGCCATTCCGCTGGTCGACGAAAAAGCCTAGCCACGCGGGACACAGTGAGTCTCGTCCGAGCATCGACGGACGCCACGGAACGGCGTCCGTCGTGCTACATAGGAGACTCCCCGGGACGCACCGCGGACTCAATGGTGCCACAGGTGCGGCGGTAGGCGCCGGGGGCCATGCCGGCCCAGCGCGTGAACGCCTTGCTGAATGCGGCCACGGATTCGTAGCCCACTTGTGCGGCCACATCCTTCAACTCGGTCTGGGCGGCGCGCAACAGACAACAGGCCTTCTGCATCCGCCAGTCAGTCAGGTACTCAAGCGGTGAACGGCCCACCAGCTCCACGAAACGCGCCGAGAACGTGGAACGTGCCATGGCGGCCTGCCGCGCCAGCAACCCGACCGTCCAGGTCGCCTCCGGCTGGGCGTGCATGAGCCTGATCGCTCGCCCGATGCGCGGATCGGCCAGGGCCCTCAGCCAGTTGGCACCGCCCTCGGGCAGTCCCAGCATGTACGCCTGAAGGGCCTTCAAGAAAAGAACACGCACCAGGCGGTTTACGATGGAACGGGCACACGGCTCCCTCTCCTAGGCCTCCAGATCGAGAAGGCACACGAGATGGTCCACGTACGGCAACGGCTGCTGCCGCCTCCCTCTGACGTGAATGAATGCAGGAAGCGCGGAGCGCAGGGGGCTACGTTCCAATCCGTCCAGGAGCAGGCACCCGCAAGCGACTTGCGTGGCGGGGCCTCCCCCGCCGAAAACCAGCGGTTCACGCTGTTCAAAGTGACGCGGCTCCAGCAGTTCCTCGATGGGAATGGCCTGGCCTCCGCCCTTGTCCCACAGACAATGAGAGAGACCCTGGCTTATGATGATCAAGTCCCCCGCCGGGACCGGAATGGTCTGGCCGTTCACTTCCACAAGGCATTGATTCTGCAGCACCAGATAGAACCAGCCCAGGGGGCCATCCACCCGGATTCCCCACGGAGAGGTCAGCTCGAACCGGCCCGGAATCCATCCGCGCAGATTGAGGTATTCCAGTGCATCCGACAGCGGATCCGATCGGGCATCTCTCTGCAAAGAGAGTTCAAATGGCTTGGCGGAAGGCTCTGGCATTTCCCGCGGCAAATCCTTTGCGCGTGCCTGCCCGGCGCGGGCGCCGAATCCCCCTCAAATCACCTTTGCTTCGGACCGGAAGAGCCCGAATCGCTCCTGAAACCTGAGCCGAGGCACGTCACCATTCTGGTTTCGGTCAACGGAATCTCGCCAAGCGGTATGGCGGCGACCGATGTCACCGCGCGTGTGGCCGATGGTGGGGTATTCCTTCATGCTTCAGCGCTCAGCGCTGCCCACCTGCTCCGCACTCACTGCGACCTCCACTGACAGCCCGTTCTCAGCATTCACGCCCCGCCAGTACCGGAGCCGACTCAACTGGACAGCAGGGCGTCCACGAAGGACCGGATATCCAGACCATCCTCGAGATTGTCAGCATTCATGTCAGCGCGGATTCGCTGGCAGGCGGAATAGGGGCTGCCGTCATGGTCGGCGGCATAACCCGCAGGATCAACCAGGGCCTGGACGAAGTGGGAGATATCGCCGGTGTCAACGACGCCGTCGCAGTTCAGATCGCCGCGCAGCATGCCCTGTACCTGGAACGTGAACTGTGCGCCGGAGATGTTCATATCGGCCTGCGAGACTGGCCAGTGCTGACCGGCCGGCGGAGGACTCCCGGCGGTCAGCACGTTGGCCATGGCGTTCTCTAACAGGAACGTATAGGTGCCGGCCGTACCGGGGGCCGGGAACGAGCCGGAGGCGATGATCTGCGGCGTGCCGCTCTGGCCGATGCCGGAAACGACCGTGGCGCTCTGGCCTACGCCCAGTTCCGGCGGCGGAGTGCTGCCGAAGGTGTTCTGTGCGCCGCCGATCTGGATGAGATTCTTGTAGCTCTGGCCGGTCGGGCTGCGCTGCACGCCGATGTAGCCCGTCGCGGCCCCGCCTTCCCCCGGATTACTGATGCCCAGCGGGCGACTGAAGTCGGCCATGCCCGAGGGCACACCGCCGGCCGGAAGCACATTCACAAATGACGGGTTGGTGAACTCCTGAGCAAGGTCAACGCACACGGCGGCCAGTCCAGAGCTGCCGCTGGCCGGCACGCTCGCACTGAGGGTCCAATCGACGCTGGCGCCCGGCGAAACCATCTGGCCGCTCTGGGGTGATTGCAGCGTGAGCGTCACCGTGACGGACTGCGACCATACCGTCGAAGCCGACAAGGTAGCCGAAAAGAAGACCAAGCTGAACCTGAACATAATTCTGTCTCCCTTGAACGCCATATCCACGGCAGCCTCACGGCGCACTCACGTTTGTCACAATGCCGGTTGTTGTAAATGTAGTGGGGCCGGCGCCCCCGGAATAAGTCCCGCCTTGATACAACCCGTCGGTGGGGGTGCCGGTGCAGGTGCCCCCGCGATACAAACCGCAACTCAGCCCAGCGGTGAGCGTCGGCGCCGAGAATACCAGAGACCGGTACTGCTTTGCGGGGGCGAAGGTGAGCAGGTTGGTAGCCCCGGAAGTTGTCTGGATGTGGGCCAAGTAGCCCGCCGACTTCGTTGCGCTGTAGGTGACTTTCACCGATCGCTGTGTGGAACTCGGACTGGGCGCCTGGGCCATTCCGGCGCTGCCGGCCGCGACCAGGAAGCCACCGCTGATGTTGAACGTGGTGTCATAATCGATCGCGGCATTGTTATCCGCCGTCGGACCGTGAACGATGACGGTGCCGGCGGACATGGTGATCGAACCGTTCACGTCGATCCCGTCGCCCTGGGCATTGACCACGATGTAGCCGCCGTTGATGTGCAGCCAGTTGTTCGTCCCGGACCCGCCGGCGCCGTTGATGCCGTCATCGGTCGAGGTGACGTGGATGGTCCCGTTGTTGATGGTGAGATACTGGCCTTCGATGCCCTCGTAGCATGTCGTGACATCGATTGTCCCGCCGGTGATGGTCACCGTTCCATCGGAATGGACACCATCGCCGTAGCTGGCGGAGGTACTGCTGTTGGTGGCAATGGTCAGGGTTCCGCCGCTGATCGTGACGGCGGTGTTGGAGTGGATGCCGTCATCGGCGGCATCAATGCTGAACGTGCCTCCTCCGATCGTCACGCTGGCGAGTCCCTTGACGCCCTTGGCCGAGTTGGTCGAGGGAATCGTCACAGTGTGGCCGCCACCGCAAAGGAGCGTGAAGCCACCGCCGGTGATGTTGACATCGGTCTCGGCTGTAATGGCATCCCCGCCGGAGGTGATATGGAAGGTCCCGTTCTCAATGGTGATGTATCCCAGTTCCGTATCCTCGGCGTTGTCGGATTTCAGACCATCACCCCCGCAGGTGACGGTGAAGGTCCCATTGTGGATGACCAGGGAATCCTTGCCGCGGATACCATCGTCCACCGAAGTCACATTGATCGTGCCGCTATTGATGACCAGGCTGTCCTTGCTGGTAATGCCGTCATTGTAGTTGCCATGGACGGTCAGCGATCCCGTGCCGGAGATGGTCAGCGGATCGTCGCTGAAGAGGGCCGCGTTGGGCTCGTTGTTGTTCGGGTCTTCCAGCACGTATGAGTTCGGATCGGTCAGATAGTTCGCGGTCGCATCCGCCAGCACAATCTCAGTGCTTGCGGCGCTGATCACATAGATGGGCGCGGTTGTGGCGCTGGTAATACTGACGCCGTTGAGGATCATCTGAACAAGACCGGGATCCGGCGTGTTCACGGCGATCTGCCCGTTGGACAGCGACCCGCTGATCGTGTAGGTACCCTGAGACCTGATCGTGGCCTTGGTCCCGTTCACGACGACGCCGCCCCCGATGACCGTGATTGAAGTCCCGTTCAGGATGATCTGGCCCCCGCCGGGCTCCTGCGAACCGTTTCCGCAGGAGCGATCAGCCGGATTGCCTTCACCGCTGTAGCACAACTGGAAAGCAAGGAAGTCGGCCAGGTCCACGTCGCCGTCCCGGTCAGCGTCGGAGGCGACGAAACCTTCGGCATCCGCAGTCATGGTGCAACCGGATGGCGGAGGGTTGTACGAGAGAAACGGCCCGATCATGCAGTGGATGAAGGCGGTCAGGTCGGCCAGATCCACGTCGCCGTCGTGGTCAAAATCGCTTCGGGCGTACCCCACCACGCGCCCGGGGCTTCCGAGCTCGCCCCGGGTGGAAACGCTGGATCCGTACGCATCGTACGCTGAGGCCAGCATCCAACTCGTCTGGACCGTGGTGTAGCCGTAATCGGTTTCAGGAACGTTGCAGCTCTTGGTCGCTGTCCGAGGCGTCCCGGGATAGGTCTCGTCGCCGTAGGTCAGGCGGTCCACGAGAACGCCGGAGGCGTTGTAGAGATTAATCTCGTCATTGCGGCCAAGGTTGGCCGTATTGCCCCCGATGATCTTGACGCCACTGAGTCCCCATATGGCGGCGAAGTTTGCCGCGGTCTCGTCGGTCAGAATCACCGATTCGCCGGGCGCGACCACGCCGAAGCCGCTGAGGCTGACGGTGCCGGGGACCCGACTGTCGTCATCAAAGCTCCAACCGGTCATGTTCACCGAGGTTGCTCCGATGTTGGTGAACTCGATGAACTCCCCCGTGCTGCCGGATCCGGCGCCGTTGTACATCCATTCGCTGATCACCATTTCGCCGGATGCAACCGAAGCCAGCGAAACGCACCAGCCGACTGCTATCGCTCGTAGCATGCTCTATCTCCTCTGCGCTGTCATTCGCCAACACCAGCCGGATAACTCACTGCTCATCCGATCGCCCCAAGCCAATCCGAAGCTGCTGCGCGTCCCTTACGGAGTTGAACGCTCGACGGCTTCCCTGGCCGGCGGCATCACCGGATCGAGACGCGGCGGCGTGCGACCGCCAATCCGCAAAACGCGAAGAGCATCAGCGTGGTCGGTTCGGGTATGGGCGCGATCCCGGGAGTGCCCACGTCGCCACCGGTCGACGCCCATGAACCGAATTCGTCACCTACCCACGCCAGAAGCCAGCCCTCGCTCTTCAAGCGGACGACGGTGTAACCATAGTCTGTCCCCGGAATGTTGCAGCTTGCACCATTTGTTCGGACAGTCCCAGGGTAGGTCTGATCTCCGTAACTGAGTGTGTCGATCAAGAGCCCCGCCGCATCGTAGAGGTTGATCATGTCGTTGCGGCCCAGGTTGCTGTCCGTGTTCGGGCCGAAGATCTTGACGCCGGCGTTCAAACCCCAGGCGGTTCGGAAGGCGGACGGCTCCACTTCGGTGAGAATCACCGATTCACCCGGTTGGACCACTCCGAACGTGCTGCCGAACATAACATCGAAGGGCTCCGCATCGGTGTCGCTGTAGCTCCAGTCGGTCATGTCCACCGGATCGGGCCCGATGTTGGTGAACTCGACGAACTCACCATTGGTTCCGGCGTACATCCACTCCGAAATGACCATGCCCCCCGATGCGACCTGCACCAATGATACGACTAGACCGAACATCAATAGGTATCGCATGATCCCTCTCCAATCCCTCCTTCTGAGCCTGGCGGTAGCCATCCCGCCGTAACGATGAACGACCGGTGGCGAATCAGGCGCGATGCATTCTGTGATCGCTTTGCGACCAATCGGCTTTCCGCGCATGCGGCCGAGGCAACGCACGGCCTTGCCGTTGCCCCGGGGCACCCGCATTTCACATCCGACGAAAACCACAGGGCGAGCCTTCCCCACACCTTACTTTCTAAGAGATCGCCCATAAAAAGAAGGTGAAATGGCGACGAAGGTGGGGCACTTATTTTTCCTGAACCAGTCCAGGGTGGACGCGGTTGCACTTCCCCACACTTGACCCGCGAGTCGCGTACCTTGCCCCCGTCGCTGTCGGTGTGCTTGCCGCCCCCGCGCCTTTGGAAAACCAGGAGCCCCCGTATGATCTATCTCAGCCAGTCAACTTCGAAGTGCCCTGCCCGCGGCGGGCCGATGCGGGGCTCAACCCGCGATCAACCGCCTCCGACCGGCGATCACGGCTCATTGTAACCCTTGCGGAAGGTGCTCACCTCTGCCGCAAGCCCACCAGCGGCTACGAACGTGAGGGTCAGGACGAAGCAGCCGTCCGGGCTCACCCGGGCCGCCGCACTGCCAC
>DATKKX010000439.1:0-4564 GCA_035542775.1 Phycisphaerae bacterium
GACGACGAACTGGTTGAGCCCGCTGATCTGCGACAGCGCAGTGATGGTGACCAGCCCAGACAGGGTCTGGGTCCCGAGGTTGAAGCCGATGTCAATCTTGGTGTGCAGCACATCTGTCCAGGGGGTTTCGGGCTGAGGATCACCGGGGCCTCGCGTGCCCTCTGAAGCGTCCCGCACCTCAGCCGTCGATTGATCCAGGAGGAAGCAGCCGTGGGGCTGATCAGGCTGCCGGGAGATCAGGTCGCCGGGTGAGCCCCCGCCAAAGGCAGGGCCGGCTGCCAGGAAGATGACGGCGAGAATCACGGTGAGCTTCAATCCCGTTCCAGGCATTTTGGTGTCTCCAGGTTTCCCTCATGCCATGATTTATATCGGCCTGTCGCCCCGTTCACTGCTCCCCTTTCCATTATACCGCCGCCGGCATGATCCTCGTATGCCGAAATCACTAACGTCCGGTGGTCCAGGTCCTGCGGTCAAGGCGGGTGGCCCAACTCCTGCGGACTTGGGGGATTGATTCCACGGGCGGAGGGCAGTGCCGGCATGAGAACCGTTCTCGCCGACAAGAGAAGCTATGCCCCGGCCTGACACAGGCCGGCCCATTCGGCTGATTGTCCACTGCATCCCGGATCGGTATAGTCCCCCCGCATGGCCCAGGATTCGCGGTATCTCGGTTCGGCTCGCATCATTGCGGTTTGCACGGTCGTGTCGCGAATCACCGGAATGGTCCGCGACATCACGGTCAACCATGTTTATGGGCAGAGCGCGATTCAAGACGCGTTCAATTACGGTTTTCAGATCCCCAACCTGTTCCGGCGTCTGTTCGGCGAGGGGGCGTTGTCGGCAGTGTTCGTACCGACGTTCACGGAAGTGCTGGACAAACAGGGCCGGCCGGCGGCCTGGCTGCTGCTGGGACGCGTGGCCGGCTTGATGGCGCTTTTTCTGACGGCGCTGACGGTGCTGCTGACGCTGGGCGCGTTGGCGGTCTGGCTGTGGCTGCCGGGCGATCCCATGCGAACGCTTCAGGCCGGCCTGACCGCCGCGATGATGCCGTTCATGATCAGTGTGTGCCTGCTGGCGTTGTTCTCCAGCATCCTCAATTGCGTTCATCACTTCACTGCTCCGGCCCTCATGCCGGTGGTGTTGAACGTGATGATGATCGTGGGGGCGATATGGATCGGGCCGCTTTTCGGCAAGTCCCTGGATGTGCAGGTCTATGGCTTGGCGGTCAGCGTGCTGATCGCCAGCGTGATTCAGTTGGTCACCGTGTTTCCCGTGCTGCGCCGGCACGGCATCCAGTTTCGCTGGTCACTGGACCATTCGGACCCCGACGTCCGCCGCATCGGGCGGATTTTTCTGCCGGTCCTGGTTGGGCAGGGCATTCTGTTGTTCAACGTGTTTTTCGACACGCAACTGTGCACGTTCCTGACTCGCGGCCCCGGGCAGCCGGAAACGCGGTCGGTCCTCGGCGTCGAGTTTGCGTATCCGTTGACGGCGGGGGCCCTCTCGGCGGTGACCAACGCCCAGCGGCTGTATCAATTCCCGCTCGGGGTGCTGGCGATTTCGCTGGCCACCGCGGCGCTGCCCCTGTTCAGTCTGTACGCCAGCCGGGGCGACATGGCGGGGCTACGTTCCTCGCTGGGGCAATCTGTGCGGCTGGCCATCTTCGAGGGGCTGCCCTCCGGTGTGGTGATGATCGTTCTGGCCGAGCCGATCATCGCCATGCTCTTCGAGCACGGGCGGTACGATCACACGGCGACGTTACGGGCGGTTGCGGTGCTGCGGTGGTACGGCATCGGCATGGCAGCATTCTGCTGCCAGCACATGGTGATCCGGGGCTTCTACAGCCTCAAGGACACGATGACGCCTATGTGGATCAGTTGTTATCTGGTCGTCTTGAATGCGGCGATGAACCTGACCTTGGTGTGGCATCCGGCAATCCGCGAGGCCGCGTTCGGCATCAGCACTTCCCTGACCGCGATCCTGAACGTCACTATATCGATGGGGCTGCTCCGCCGCCGCATGCAGGGCCGAGTCGGGGCCACCGCCATCGTCCGGTCAGTGGCCCAAACGGCGCTGGCCAGCGCGGCGGCGGCAGCAGTGGCCTGGCTGCTGCTGAGCTGGGTGGATCGCCTGAATCTACGTGGACTGGGCGCCACCGGCGGCCGGGCGGTGGAGGTCTTCGTGCCGCTGATCGGCTGCATGCTGGTCTATCTGGCGGTGACGCGGATACTGCGGATGGAGGAGCTTCGCTGGGTTCTCAGCCGGCACAAATGACCGCCGGCGCGACGCAAGGCGCCGTTCCCGTTCCCTGTCGGCCACGGGGACGACCTTGCACGCAGCGGGTGACTGAACCGGAGGCGTTGCGGCGAACGCTCCGGCCGATCGCGGTATAATCCTGGTATGATCGATGTCGAAACCATCGCAGTGCCGGCCGAGACCTTCGCATCGCCGGTCGACCCGCGGAAGTTGTTCAGCAATGGACATCCGCTGGAGATGGAAATCGGCTGCGGGAAAGGGGGATTCCTGTTACGCCAGGCGAGGGCGCATCCCGACCGGAACTATCTCGGCGTCGAGTGGGCCAACAAGTTTTACAAATACGCCGCGGATCGCATGGCCCGATGGGGCGTTGGCAACGTGCGTGTCGTCCGAACCGATGCTAAGGTGCTGGTCATGACGCGGCTCGTGCCCTGTTGCCTCTCGGTCCTGCACGTCTACCACCCCGACCCGTGGCCGAAGAAACGACACCACAAAAGGCGATTGATCTGCCCGAAATTCGCCGAAGCGGTAGTGCGGGTCCTGGAGCTGGGCGGGCGATGGGCCATCCAGACCGACCACGCGGATTATTTCGAGCAGATCAAGGACGCGGTATCCGGCCGCCCGGAACTGCAGGAAATCCCGTTCGACGATGCCGATTATGGCACCGTCTCCGAGCGGACCGAGACGAACTACGAGATCAAGTACCTGCGAGAGGGCAGGCACATTTTTCGTTTGGCATTGCGGCGGGTTCGATGATTGCCAGAATCGTGGCTTTTGGGCTGGTACTTTTCATCAGGGCGTATCAATTCGCCGTGCGGCCCCTCTTGGTAGGAGGGTGCCGGTTCGAGCCGAGTTGCAGCGAATACGCCATCCAGGCGATCTCGCGACACGGGCCCGCCCGCGGGGCGTGGCTGGCTCTGAAGCGTCTGTCCCGCTGTCATCCCTGGGGCCGCGGAGGCTTCGACCCGGTGCCATAGCGAGTTCGAGGAAAACGAGACCGGCCGGATCGGACGACGAGCCGATGGAGCACCGATCACACGACTCACCAACGGCGAACGCCACTGCGATCAAGCGTGGCTCATTCGTTCTGTTGCGGGCGTTATGGCGGATCGGCAGACGGATCGTGCCACGGACCGTGCAGAGGCGGCTCGAAGGCTCAGCCGCCGCCCTGTGCCTGCGCCGCACCGTCGGTCCGAGCAAGTACGAAGCTGAGCTTGGCTTCTGGCGCAGCGAACACCGGCGGACCGGGGGCAATCTCAGGAACGATGCTTACTACAGGAATCTGACCACGCGCGTGGGCCGTCTGGAACGAGGTTTTTCATTCCGTGACAAGGTCGTCGTGGACATCGGATGCGGCCCGCGCGGATCGCTCTGTTGGATCGAGGATGCCCGCCTCAAGCTGGGCATCGATCCGCTGAACGACGCCTACCGGGACCTGGGGATCGGGCAGCATCCCATGAATTACTTGGCGGCTTGTGGAGAAGCCATACCGCTGCGGGACGCGGTCGTGGATGTGGTGATCACGATCAACGCCCTGGATCACGTCGAGGATGCCGCGAGCGCCATGTCGGAGATACGGCGGATTCTCAAGCCGGGCGGCACTTTTATTGGTTCGATCGGTCTCCGCACAGTACCGACGGGCACGGAGCCGTGCCTGATCAGTCGTGAAATGGTGCATGCAGGCCTGCTGGCAGGGTGGCGGATCGACTACGAGCATGTCTTCCCCGAATGCGATGCGGCGAACGATGCCTACCGCTATGCCGATGAGCCGCCCCCGCCCAATTACCGGCCGGAGGTGTATGTGCTTTGGTGCCGGGCCACGCGGCCGTCGGCCTGAGGGGGGTATTGCCGCTTATTCAAAACTGGTCGGTTTTCGTCGTGGGCGGCGGCCGTATCGCGTGCCTTCGCCGGTGATCCTCAGATCCTGGGGCATTGACGCCTCCTCGTGATCGCTGGGATGCCGCAACTGATCGAAGAACTGATCGACGCGTGTGCGAATGTGTTTGACGGCCTCGTCAATGTCGTCGGTCACCAGGAACAGATTGAGGTCCGGCGGGGAGATCGTGGCGTATTCGCGAAGCATCGTGTCGCGCATGAAATCCACCAGCGGCAGCCAGAACTTCGAGCCAAACAGCACCACCGGGTAGGGGGCCGTCTTGCCCGTCTGGATCAGCGTCATGGTCTCGAAGTACTCGTCCATGGTGCCGAAGCCGCCGGGGAAACAGACCATGCCGACGCAATACTTGACGAAGATAACCTTCCTGGCGAAGAAATAGTGGAATTCCAGGCTGATGTTCTGATAGGGGTTGGC
>DATKKX010000440.1:0-3062 GCA_035542775.1 Phycisphaerae bacterium
ACTCCTCTCCTGGCCTGGGCCAGCAGGCTCGCGCGGACCTATTCACACAGCGCGGCGATAGCGCGTTGTGCGTTCGTCATCGAAAGGTTCGGGATCTTCTTGGCCCCCATCTGGCCAGTGGCAGGCCGCGCGAGGCGGCAGGCAACTCCCCGTCCCCCTGGTCGGCTTGAACAGGTCCAACGACCTATATGCATGAGCTTACGGGACCTTTGAGAGGATGTCAATAGTCTCTAGAGAATTATTTATTGAATTATACGGATAGTCCGCCATATAATTGTGAGGCGAACGCGTTCCTGGCTTCGCCACTGGCGGGATAGTTTTGGTAGCATGAGCCGAGGCAGGTGCCGGGATACGACCGTGTGGCCGTACTGGCTCTGCTGGCCCGCTTGGTTTGCCAGAGGGCCTAGATGTGCCCTTTTCGCTGCATATTCTGCCGCTAACGGAGTAAAGAGTCATGGCGAGAGGCGGCATAGAAACGCGGGTGTCGCAGAAGTGACGCATGCCTTTAACATGCCGGTCGGTGCGGGCGAAGGGCCTGATTTCGAAGCCGAAGCAGCTGCCGTTCTGCAGCGGCTGCGTACCACCTTTGCCGCCATTCTCTCCAGCATACCTGGGTCCGTGTCCAAGCCCGTGGAACTGCAACGAGCTTTGAACATCGACATCAACCTGAGCTGCAAGATCTTCAAGGTGATCAGCGCCTCTGGTTCACTGGCGGCCGGACCGCACGTGCCTGGTGGAGCGGCGCTACGCACATTCTTGAATGCCGCGAGCGGCAAGGGCGTTCGGGCGGAGCTCATCAGCGCAGCCAGCGAGGCAGCGAACGATTTCACCGGCTTGGTGACAGCCCACGCCGGCGATCGGGCGGCCTTCGACTCGATGATCAGCGCATCGGCCTGCCCGGGAGACGCGGCTCAGATCACGCTGCAGCATCGGCGGGCGACGTTCCGGGGACAGCGGCACATCTTCGGCATGCAGGCCAAGGTCCAGTTGATGTGCGTGGTGGCCCAGCCGTCGTCCGATCCGCGGATGCTGGATCTGGCGAGGATCACGGGCTTCTTCTCGTTGCGGCAGATGCGGCCGGATACGCCGCTGGTGATATCCCGCGTCTGGACCGTTAACGACGACGGCACGGTGCGAAAAGTACAGAGAGAGCCGCTTGATCCAACAGCGGATCCGGCGTCCGGAATTGCGTTGCTGAGAGAATTCTGCAGCCAGCCTCCTCCGCGACACCGAGTGCGGCAGACGGCGGCGGGCCGGGTTTATGGCGAGCTGGTAGGCAACGGCATCGGGAAAAAGTCGGCCATTACCTGCGTCGAAGGTCACGTCGCCCGCGCGGGCGTGCCGCGCTATCGTGACGCGTCGAATTCGACCGGCGCGATCAATGCCAAGATCCGCATACCGTGCGAGAGGCTGTTCGTGGACCTGCTGGTGCGCGAAGACACCTACGGCCCGCTGAGGCCGAAGGCGTTCTCGTGTGCCGAGCATCTGGATGAAGTGGTCGTGCCGGCCGCATCCGAGGATTGGCAGCGGATGGAGCCGTATGAGCCGGTCACATATCTGGGCAAGGGGCCGTCGGTTCTGTATGCGGCGGACATTCCGCGCTATCCCGAGTTGGGCGGTTACGCGTTCGAGCGGTTGGGGTGGGATGGTGAGCGGTTCGACGTCTATCGGTGCCGCGTCGAGTATCCCGTCCTGCCTTCGACGGTGGTGATGGCGTTCGAGCTGCCCGAAGCGCCGGAACAGGCGTAAACAGGGGAGCGGCTGCTGACCAAAATCGATATGATCGTATTTTGGTATTGACCATTGTACGATATTGTCGATAATGGCCTGGCATGGGCCACCGCAAGCGCATCTACGACGCGATCCTCCACGAACACCTGGGCAGTCATCGCCAGATGGCCTTTATTAGCGGGCCACGCCAGGTGGGCAAGACCACCACCTGCCGCGACCAGTCTTCGGCTTACCTGGATTGGGACGACGCCGATCACCGGCACATCATCCTTCAAGGGCCTGCAGCGACGGCCCGGTACCTCGGTCTGGAGCGATTACGGGCTGAGCCGGTGGTCGCGACGTTCGACGAGTTGCACAAGTACGCCCGTTGGAAGTCCTTTCTGAAGGGCTTCTACGACACCTATGCGGAGTCGGCTCACGTGCTGGTCACCGGCAGTAGCCGGCTGGATGTATACCGACGGGGCGGCGATAGTCTGATGGGCAGGTACTTCCCGTATCGCATGCATCCTTTCAGCGTAGCGGAGCTGGAGTACCAGGACTTGCCCAATCCGAAGACCATCGTCCGTCCTCCTGGTGAGATCGCGGAAGCGGAGTTCACCGCGCTATGGGAGCACGGCGGCTACCCCGAGCCGTTCCTTAAGCGTGATATCCGGTTCACGCGGCGTTGGCGGGGTTTGCGGCAGCAGGCGCTGCTTCGGGAAGACATCCGCGACCTGACCCGTATCCACGAACTAGGGCAGATCGCGGTTCTGGTGGACCTGCTGACGGCCCGTTCCGGCGAACGGGTGGTTCTGCGGAACCTCGCGCGGGAGGTGCAGGTGAGCGTCGACACGCTGCGGCGATGGGTTGAGACCCTGACCAGCCTGCATCTCGGGTTCTTGTTGCGACCGTGGTTCAAGAATGTCTCCAGCTCCCTTCGCAAGGAGCCCAAGTGGTTTCTGAGGGACTGGTCCGGCATCTCGGATGACGGCCGGCGAACGGAGACATTCATCGCATGCCATCTGCTCAAGGCCGTGGAAGGCTGGACCGACCTGGGGCTTGGAGATTTTCATCTGGGTTATCTGCGGGACAAGCAAAAGCGTGAGGTTGACTTCATCATTGCCCGTGATGGCAAGCCTTGGGTGTTGGTGGAGGCAAAGAAGTCCGAGGAGCAGCTCAGCGCCGCGGTAGCACGCTTTCAGGAACAGACCAAGGCGCCACATGCCTTTCAGGTCGTGCTGGATGCAGATTATGTGGCCGCGGATTGCTTCGCCGCGAGGCGCGGTCCTCTCGTCGTGCCTGCCCGGACATTCCTGTCGCAGTTGTTGTAGAAAACGGGTCACACGTCATTC
>DATKKX010000441.1:0-19624 GCA_035542775.1 Phycisphaerae bacterium
ATGCCCGCGTTCGGCTCGTCGAAATCACTGATCTGCCCCATGGCTGGATTGGGAAGACGCATGCCTTGTCGATCGCATCCACCGCCACACAGGCAGACTACCTGTTGTTCATGGACTGCGACTGCCGATTCGTGCCGGGCGCCATTGCCGCAGTTATGCAGAAGGTCACGAGAGACGGCGTTCAGTTCGCCTCGCTGGTACCGAGCCTGGAACTGAGAAGCCCCGCCGAGAGGCTCCTGACGCCTCCAACCTGCTGGCTGCTGGGCTTGTGGGCGATGCTGGGCTTTAAGCGCGGCGAGCAACACTCTGAGATCAGGCTGGGCAACGGGCAGTTCATGCTCTTCTCGCGTGAGGCCTATCAGAAGATCGGTGGGCATGCATCCGTCCAGGACGAATTGGCGGAAGACATGACGCTGGCGAACAGGGCGGCGGAGCTGGGCTTGCGGCGCTGGGTCGGGATGGGCAAGGGCCTGTACGTCACGTCGCGGAACAACGATTTGTGGGGCGCGGTGAATGCCCTGACCCGCGTTCTGATCGGTACTATCGTGAGTCCTTGGCGGATTCTCCTCAGCCCGCACCTGCTGTTCGGCGGCGTTGCAGCGCCGCTATGGATGCTGCCTTTGGCGGCATATTGCGCGGTGTCGCTGGATGAGCCGGCGGCCTGGGCGCTGGGTGCGGTGGCTTTGCTTCATGTCCTCATCATGCACAACGTCGTGCGAAAGCTGTTCGGCATCATACTTGAGGAAAGCCCGTCGATCTGGACGTTCATGGTGGGCAGCTTCGCCACCGGGCTGGTCGTGCACTGGACCTGGCTGGTCACCACGGGCCGAGGACATGTCCGCTGGGGGAAGACCGTTTATCGAGTCCGTGGTTCCCGCGTCGTCGACGTTTTCCCGGAAACCACGCCATCGATGACCGCGTCGTGAGATAACCTGCGCCTTGCGCCGCGGTTGCCTTTCATGTTCCGAGGGGGAAAGTCCGATCGACGCGAAAGACATCGTCCGGCGGAGGATTCCGCCAGATCAGACTTACCTCACGCAGCGTGAACCAGAGCGGCGCCCAGCGATCCTGGAGCTCATTCTTCAAGCGGGCAAGGGCGGCGCGTCCCCGAACTTGACCGACGCTGAGATGCGGAGTGAAGCCGGCGGCGTACCGGGTGGTGTCGTCGCAGTCCTGGACCACGGACTGGAGGGCTGCCTGAAGCCGCACGAGTTCCTCCGGCGGCTCCGGCGCCAGCCAGAGCGTGTGGCTGTCGCGACCATGACGAAACTCCCGGAATTCAGTCAGGCGGACCTCGAACGGCTGGATCAGCGCGCACGCCTGTCGCATTTGGTTCGCAACCACGTCAAATTCACTGCGAGGCCGGAACGGGTACAGCAGAGTGACGTGCGGCATCCATCGTCGAACCTGGCGGTCATGTTGTCGCCGGATCGCCTGGATCGGCTCCCAGCACGACTCCGGCGGGATCACAACGACAGCAGTCTGGTGCGTTTTCACTTCCACTCGGGCACCGTCACAGAGAGTGCGTCAGTCCTGGCCCGTTTTCGATCGGCACGTCCGGTTCCTCGGATGTGCGCGCCGGCTCGCTCCGCTCGTCGTTGAGCCGGCTCACGGCATTCGGATGGCCTCTGCAAGTTGCCGCGAGTTGTCCACCGCGTGGCCATCGATGTCGTTGTTGTAGTAAACGTACACGTCTTTGCCGGCGTGCACCCAGCAACGGATCCGCTCGGCATCGGCGGCGATATGTTCCGGCGCGTAGCAGCCACGATAGCCGCCTCCCGGACCGTGACGCCGAACATACACAAACGGCGCATCGTTGGGCTCAGTGACCGGGCAGCGCGGCAGGTCTGCCAGGCACAGAGCAGCTCGATGCCGATCCAGCAGCGAGGTGACTTCGTCGCAGAGCCAATCGCGGTGACGGAACTCAACCGCGACCCGCCACCGCGATCGTCCGGCTGTCTTGCTCAGAGCCGCCAAGAAGGCGTCGAGTCGGTCCGGGTCTTTCTGGAGCGACGGCGGTAGCTG
The DNA here is from genome assembly GCA_035542775.1 of Phycisphaerae bacterium. Taxonomy (GTDB): domain Bacteria; phylum Planctomycetota; class Phycisphaerae; order UBA1845; family UTPLA1; genus DATKKX01. The sequence continues at coordinate 2,026 of DATKKX010000441.1, forward strand.
CACGAGCAGGGGACCGCGCTTGGGACCCAGTTCGTTCACGACGCTGAAGAAGCTTTCCAAATCTGAATCACAATCGGCGAGACGTTTCTCATGTGTGATTCGTCGCCAGAGCTTGACTGCGAAACGGAAGCGACCGCCGGTTACTTCGCGCCAGCGCCTTACGTACTCCTGCCTGGGCAGCCTGTAAAAGGACGCGTTGATCTCGACAGTGTCAAACTGCCGAGCGAGGAACGCCAGCCACTCGCCCTGACGGAGTCCCTTGGGATAGAAGCGTCCCTTCGCCCAGTGAGCGTAACTCCACCCGCTAGTCCCGATGTAACACTCGCCGCGGGCCATGGTGCTCATTGTGCCACGAAGTCTTTATGGACACGCTGAGACGTTCAATAGACAGTTCACGAACGCGGAGATCGTCATGTTGGCGCAGGCGCAGCCCGACCCGCCGGAAATCGCGCAGGTCACGAAGGACTGGATGTCGGCGCCATCCACGTTGCCATCCCCGTCCATGTCACCCAAATGTCCGGCCGTGCCCAGCGAGGCCCCCGGCCCGAAGACCGTCTCCACCAGGTCGCTGTTCCGGCCCTTCACCGCGAACGTGTACGTCGTGCAGGCCTGCAAGGCCTGAACCGTCGTCACGCCCCACTGGGCCTCCGTCCGCCACACCGCCGTGGCGCTGGCCGCCCCGGAGGCGCTGACGTACTTGCCGTTCCAGTTGGAGTCCGCCGGGCTGCTGGCCGTGCACATCACCGCGAACTCCGTCGCCGCCGGGTTGCCGTTGGCGTTCACGTCCAGGTTCAACGCCGTCCGGGTGGCCCCGCTCAGCGTCGGAGCGGTCGGCACGTTGGCCAAGGTTACCTTGGCGACAGTGGGACCGTACGAGGTCTCCACGCTGTTCTGGTTGCGGGCTTTGACGTGGAAGGCATAGCTCGCGTTCGGGCCCAGGCCCGTGGCTGTGTCCGTCGTGGTCTGCACCCAGGCGTTGATGCCGCCATCCCCGCCAGTGGTGGTCGAGTCGAAGTACAGGCCCGACGAGCCGGTGGTCAGGTTGGTGAAGGTACCGCCGGCGTTGAGCACGATGGAACTGGCCGTCACCGTGCCGAAAGACACGCCGGTCGGCGTCTCGATCAGGGTGGCCGTGGTCGATGCCGGGGTGGAGTAGGCTGTTTCGTTGGGCGTGCTAGCGCTGTCCCGGGCCTTGACCTGATAGGAATAGCTGGTGTTCGCTGTCAGGCCGGTATCGGTGTAGGTAGTGCTGGACTGCCAGGCGCTGTCACTGCCGCCCGCTCCGCCGGAGACAAAGTGGAAGAAATAGGAAACCGGCGGCGAACTGAGATCCGTGGCTGTTGTTGCCGTCATGGTAATCGAGTCAGTGCCCGCCGGAGCCGGTGCGGATGCAAAGGTCATTGGATTGGGTGTCGGCGGCGTGGTGTCGCCGGCAGCACAAGCCGGGCCCGAAAGAGTCATGCTGAAGTCGCCGGTTGCTCCGTCGCTGCCTGAGACGCGAATGTAGTAAGTGGTATTAGCAGTCACCGAAACCGTAAGGTAAGACTGCGGCGTGGGAAGCCAGCCACAGGCTCCGAACCAGCCGGGATCGTCGTTGCAGCCGACTTGATTGCTGCTTGTTCCCGGGCAACCCGTATGGACGGAGACCACCGTATCATACGACGAGGCGCACAGGTCCAATGTGAGCGAGCCGCTGGAAGCCGGGGTGTACTTGTACCACACATCGGGCGTCGAGCTGGAAGTGCCGCAACTGGCCGATCCGTCGACGGTCTTCCCCGCTGTCGAGCCGCTGTACGTACCGGGACACGCCGTGATGGCCCCGCTGCAACTGTCACTGACGGGTTGCGGCACCATGTTGTGGGCCTGGAAGCCAGCGGTGATCTGAGTGTAGTGCGCGCCGCTGGTGCCGCCGTCCAGCGTTACCCAGTCGCTATAGATGGCGGGGTTGATCGTGCCGCTGCCGGCGTGCATCGGAATACTGTTGACCATCAGATTCGTCAGGATGTCCTTGTACGTGCTGGGAAAGGCCGCCTGCAATTGATTCCGAGTGCTCCAAATGCAACCCGACAGCAATTGCGCACAGGTGTGAATGTCGCTGGTGCAGGGATACTGCATGGTATTGTCCGCCGTGCGGATGCCGGCACTGCAGTTGCCTTCGAAACCGTAGCCGAGGATAGGGTCGTCGCAGATGCAAACGGCCATACTATCGCCTACTCCCTCGCCGTACTGATCCTGCCCGGCGCCGGCGGTTTGGCACAGATGGTGCCCGTACTCATGATGCACTACGTTGGAATAAGCGGTGTTGGGATAACTTACTCCCCCCGAGGTGCCGGAGGCGCAGAAATTCAGCGTGACCGCGGTGGGGTCATACCAAGCGTTGCCCGGGCAGTAGAGATCGCTGCGATTCACATAGATCGGGAAATTCGTCTGGGTCGAAATCGTGGGATAACTCGGGTTGTAGGTGAGCACCACGTCCCGCACCACGTTGGCCTGAACGTAGGCATTGGTCTGGGCCCTGATGGCCTCCACGGTATTGTTGAAGTTGTGGACGAAGGTTGCCGGACCCGGTGGAGTGACAGTGGTGGTCAGGGTTTCGAGAGAGCCGACCATGGTGTTTAGGGTGAAATAATGGCCGCTCACTTCCGAGGTGACGGTCACCGCTGACGTGCCGCCGTTGGGAATGGTGAAATTCCCGCTGGTGTCCGTATACGCCACCGTGCTTCCGATGGACACCTTGGCGTACTTCATCGGCGTATCCACTTCCGGGTTGCAGGTGTCCGACTTCGGGATGGTCGTGGCCATGCCGTGAACACTGCCGATGACGTCGGTCTTGACGATGCGGTTTTCCTTGTACAGCAGCTCGCCCGTCGCCGCGTCCACCACGTACAGCCACCGCCTGGGCGCCGATTCCCCGGAGCCGTCGTTGTTGGCCTCGAATGTCACCGCCTGCACCGGCGTGGCCGGCTTATCCTCTATGCCCGCCCAGATCACCGGCTCCACCGCTGTGAAGCTGGTCATCTCCGGGGCCACCGTCGCCGGATCAACCGCCGACCGCGGCGTGGTGTCGGGGTGGAACTGCCCCAGCCGCTTCAGGCTCGAGCCCGCCCACACCAGCGGGTAGCCCGCTTCGTTCTTCACCAATGTGCGAACGCCCGACCGGAACACCGGAATCCCGTCACGGTACTGGGTGTGGTAGATCAAGGTGAACCTGTAGGTCCCTGTCTCGGGCTCGTACATCAGCGGCAGCGTGTTGCCGCTCGGCAGGATCGGCGTGGTCGGCAGCAGGTCGGCCGCCTCCGCCCCGAACAGATCGGCGTTGACGCTCAGGAAGCGCTGCGCGGAATCGTTGGGCGTCTCGCCCATCTCGAAGGTCCGCCCGTACAGACGGGTGAGCTGCGAGCCTTCACGGTGAAATAACGTCCCCGGATAGGCCGCCTGCACTCGATCCATGGCCACCACTTCCGCAGGGCTGATCACGGTCACGTCGATCCCCACAGGAGCACCCGGCGTCGCCGTCGGCGTGCCTCCCTGCATCTCCTGCCCTGTCGCGGGCATCGCCACCAACCCGCACAACGCCAATGCGATCGCCAGAACGCCCGATTTCATGAGCGCAACTCCTTACCAATGACCCATGATGTTGAAATGACTCCGGCCCACCAGATACCGCAGTCCGGGCACTGCGCCCGGCGTAATCCCGATTCACGACACGGCATCGCCAGAGTCCGGGCCACTGGGTGTTACGCCTGAGATGATCGTCAAACACTCAAGCGTTCACGCGGTAATGCACCGCGCGTGCGGTAGGAAAAAGTCCACACCACGATGAAGAAATGGACAAGACGAAGACATCCCCACTACCACTTCACTACCCAAACCCACCAATGCATCGTAACCTGATGGGACCGAGAAGTCCAGTCATGAGGGAACCCGTAAGAACGTAACCTATTGGCGCAACAATAGTTGTGGTCTCCAGCCCTGGCGGGGGCCATCCTTGGCTCACCGCTTCGAAAGCCTGTTGTGGCGAGGTACCCACATTGCTGCTCTTCTCAACGGGGTCGAGCAGCAACCACGGTCCTGAAAACCCGTGTATTTCGAGCCCCTGACACGCGCATTTGGTCGGCTCGCTCAGGATGGTCGTACAGCCGTGCCTTCATGCCAAATTGAATCGGAGATACGGATAGTCCTGGATCAACGTCATCTGTGCATCGGGCGCTGCGACCAATCGAACTAAACGACTCGCTCATAGGGAGCCGCCGCCAGAGTCGTAGCCAGCCCTAACCCTATTGGCGGGCTGATGCTATGCGTGTCCTGCTTCCCTGCTACAATGAATCGCAATTAGATCGTCATTGCAATTGCCGACACTGCGTGGCATCGTCACGAGCCCGCCATGACAGGGGTGTTTCGGGGCCGGTGAGCAACCGAAATAGTTCTCTGGGGTAGATGATTGTGGCGGCATGTCGGCGACGTGAGGACTGGGTGTCATTTTATGGGTGGGCGAGGGAGGGAAAGCACGCGTTCGCCGGGAGGTCACCTCATGGTTCGACAGCCATGATCGCTTTACCATGCTCACTCTGAGAAACAGGCAAGCGGAGGTAGAACACGCGTGAACCTCGGTCAGATCCTTCTGGAACACAAGGCGATCACCCAAGAGCAGTTGGACGCCGCCAATTCCAAGTGCGGTCCGACCGATCGCTTGGATCGCGTCCTGGTCAGACTCGGGTTCTGCAGCGAGACCCACGTTCTCAAGGCGCTGGGCGAACTCTATCAATTCGACGTCATGGATTTGGCGGCGCCGGATGCCCCCGTCGATGTCGACCTTCTCCGCCGAATGCCCTCGAAGCTCGTTCACCGCGCCAAACTGATCCCCTTGGACAAGGTCAACGGCTCGCTTCGCGTGGCCACGTCGGATCCATTCCAGATTTACGCCTTCGACGAGCTGCGCATGCTCTGCGGCCTGGAAATCAAGCCTGTTCTCGCCAAGGAGAGCGAGATCAACGAGATCGTCAAGAAGTATTTCGGCGTCGGCGGCGACACCATCAGCCAACTGGTCGAGGAGGACGAGGAAAACGTCCAGGTGCTCAGCGACGTCCGCGAGTCCGCCGGCGACCTGGCCGAGATGGCCCAGGACGCCAGCGTCGTCAAGCTGGTCAACGAGATTCTCCTGGAGGCCATAAATGAGCGTGCCAGCGACGTCCACATCGAGCCCTTCGAGAACGATCTGAAGATCCGCTACCGCGTGGACGGCATGCTCCGCAATACAAACGTCCCGCCGCAAATTCGCCAATTGCAGGCCGCCATCATCAGCCGCATCAAGATTCTCTCGAACCTCAACATCGCCGAGCGCCGCATCCCCCAGGACGGCAGCTTCAAGGTCAGGATTCACGCCCGCGAAATCGACCTGCGTATCAGCATCATCCCCATGATCCACGGCGAAGGCGTGGTCATGCGTATCCTGGACAAGGCGTCCATTCTGTTGTCGCTGCAGGATCTCGGCTTCGACGAGGAAATGCTCAAGATCTTCGAGCATGTCATCAGCCAGCCGCACGGCATCCTTCTCGTGACCGGCCCGACCGGGTCGGGCAAGACCACAACGCTCTACGCCGCCCTCCGCGGGATCGTGTCCGAGGAAATCAAGGTCCTCACCGTCGAGGACCCCGTCGAGTATCACCTCGACGGCATCAACCAGGTCAACGTCAACATGAAGGCGGGCTTGACCTTCGCCAAGGGCATGCGCGCGTTCCTGCGGCACGACCCGGACGTCATCATGGTCGGCGAAATACGCGACCTCGAAACCGCCGAGACGGCGGTGCAAGCCTCGTTGACCGGCCACTTGGTCTTCAGCACCTTGCACACCAACGATGCCCCCACCGCCGTCACGCGGCTGCTGGACATGGGCGTCGAGCCTTTCCTTGTCGCCAGCAGCGTCGAGGCCGTGCTCGCTCAGCGCCTCATTCGCACGCTGTGCCCGCACTGCAAGGAACCCTACAAGCCCGACCGGCTGGACCTCCCCGACGGCCTCGATCTGCAGGGCGCCACCATCTACCGCCCGGTCGGTTGCCGCGAATGCCGCAACACCGGCTTCGCCGGCCGCAAGGGCATCTTCGAGCTGATGCTCATGGACGACGATATCCGCGAGTTGGTCTTGCAGCGGTCCTCCTCCGGCAAGATCAAGAACCTGGCCGTTTCCCACGGCCTGATCCTCCTTCGCGACGACGGCTGGAACAAGGTCCGCCGCGGCATCACCACCATCAGCGAGGTCGTCCGGGCGACAAAAGGATAAGCTGAACCCAGAGCGGCAGGGAATTGCGGCAGATCGGTGCAAACGCTCTGCCGTGTCCGATCTGTTCTTTGTCTGCGTGTATCCGAGAAAACTCCTCCCATCTGCCATTTCGCTTTTCGGTTCTGAATCCAGCCGTGGTACAATGTTGAAACGGAGCGTGGCCCGGCAAGAGCGCTTCCGGCCACTTCGACACGCAGCCTTTGGGAGGGGAATTGACATGACGGCGAGACGCTTAACGGTGGGGGTCGCAGGAATAGTCCTGTTGTCCTTGGCGCCGACGGCGGGCGCCAGCGACGTGGGCCAGGTCATCACCGATCAGATCAGCGCCACGAGCTATCAAGACTACCACAGCAACCTGCTCTACACGCACGATGGTGATAACCGGGATGCGTTGCACGGCCCCCAGCATGATCCGGCCCGCGACAACATCCTGGCCACGCTGCAGAGCTTTGGATTGCAGGCCGAGCTGTACCCGCTCACCTACAACGGAGTGACGTACTACAACGTCATGGCCACACAACTCGGGACCAATTATCCCGACTCGTATTATGTCATCGGTGCTCACTACGACTCGGTGGACTGTCCCGGCGCGGATGACAACGCCTCCGGCAGCGCCGGCGTGATGGAGATCGCCCGGGTTCTCTCAGGGTACCAGAGCGAATATACCATCAAGTACATGGTGTTCGATCTGGAGGAGTACGGACTGTACGGGAGCGAGGCGTACGTTGCGGATCATCCGACGGACGACATTCGCGGCATGATCGCGATGGACATGATCGCCTGGGATCCGGGCCCGAGGGCATGCGACATCTGGGGCCGCACTTCCTCAGCCACGATCAAGTCGCATCTGCTCCAGGCGATCAACCTCTACAGCCACGGTCTTGCCGCCACCATTCAAGGGCAGCGCGACCGCAGCGACCATGCGTCTTTCGAGGCCGCCGGCTACCAGGCTTGTCACCTTCGCGAGGACGAGGGGAACCCCAATTATCACCTTCCCGCTGATTCCGTAGATACCCCGGATTACATCAATTACGCCTTCGCCGCCGACATGGCCCGCAGCATTGCCGGCTACCTGGTGGATCGCGCCCGGATTCACCTTCCCGGCGATTGCAACGACAACGGCATTCCCGACGAGGAGGAGATCGCGGCCGATCCCTCTATCGACTGCAACAATAACGGCGTCATCGACGCTTGCGAGCTCGCTCCCATCAGGGACTGCAACGCCAACGGCATACTCGACGACTGTGACATCGCCAGCGGTTACAGCAGCGACCAGGACGGCGATGGCATACCCGATGAATGCGAAGACGTGACGCCCCCGGCGCCCGATCCGATGACCTTTGAAAACCCCGACGGCTCGCCCCACGCGATCAGCACGACCGCCATCGCCATGATCGCAACCGAAGCGACGGATCCCTTCGGCGTCGAATACTACTTCTTTGCCAGCGGCGCCGGCAGCCACATCCGGAACTGGGGACCCGATCGCAACTACACTGACACAGGACTCCTGATAAACAGAAGCTATTCCTACAAGGTGAAAGCCCACGATCTGTCCACTCATCACAACGAAACGGGCTACTCGCCGCTCGTGACGATCGCGACCTTTATCGAAACGCCCACGGCGCTGACCTTCGGCACGGTGGCGGACACGTCCATTCAGGTCACGGCGCCCGGGACGTTCACCCGGCTGACCGCCAACCTGTCGGGACTGTTTTTCGAGGTCACCAGACTCGATGGCACACCGGTGGGCGGAACCCAGGCGAACACATGGGTCCAGACGCAGACCATCACCGCGACCGGCTTGAGTCCGGGCACGGTCTATCGGTTCCGGGTCAAGGCGCGCAATTACTACGGTCATGACGAGACGCCCTGGTATCCGACATCGGGCTACATTAATCAGCCAACCACAGGCGGAGCGACATGTTCGCTGCTCGGTGATGTGAACCAGGACGGCGATCTAAACGGCCTGGACATCGATGGTTTCGTACGTGCGAAGCTGGGCGGAGCGCCATTGCCCGGCGAAAACCAGGCCTGTGCGAACTACGGCGGTTCGATGGCCGAGGACATCGCCGCGTTCGCCGCGGATCTATTGGGTCTCTGACCAACCTCGAAGGACGAACTCGACCTGCCAGGCTTGCTGTGAGAGCGCGGCATACCTCGCGTGACATAGCGGCTTTGAAGGCCGATTGCGACAATCGATTTCCGCGATGGCACCGAAGGTGTTCCCGCCCGTTCACATGTGCTTAATCACGGCCTGCCCGAACTCGCTGCATTTCAACAGTTCCGCCCCAACCATCAGGCGGTGGAAATCATAGGTCACCGTCTTCGCCGCGATCGCCCCCTCCATGCCCTTGATGATCAAATCGGCGGCCTCGTCCCAGCCGAGGTGCCGCAGCATCATTTCCCCGGAGAGGATCACCGAGCCGGGATTCACCTTGTCCTGGTTGGCATACTTCGGCGCCGTGCCGTGCGTGGCCTCGAATATGGCGTGGCCGGTGGTGTAATTGATGTTCCCGCCGGGAGCGATACCGATCCCGCCGACCTGGGCCGCCAGGGCATCCGACATGTAGTCGCCGTTCAGGTTCATCGTCGCGACCACATCGAAATCCTCCGGCCTCGTCAGGAACTGCTGCAGGGCGATATCGGCGATGGCGTCCTTGATCATCAGCATCTTCTTCCACTTGCCGCCACCGTGCGTCGGCCAGATCGCCGCCAGCGTCCGCCGCACCTCCTCAACGACCTTGGCCTTCGCCGCGTCGTTCAGCATGTCATAGCCGGGCTCGATCTGCTTGGCGTTTTCCTCCTCACTGATGCCGGCGTTGGCCTCCTTGTTGCCGAGTATCCACGATTCCCGCTGCGTCACGCACCTGGCGCGGTACTTGGTGACGGCAAGTTCGTAGCCCCAATCGCGGAAGGCCCCCTCGGTGAACTTCATGATGTTGCCCTTGTGGACCAGGGTCACGCTCTTGCGCCCGTACCGCAGGGCGAATTCGATGGCCGCCGCCACCAGCCGCTGCGTGCCCTCGCGAGAGACCGGCTTGATCCCGATCCCGCTCGTCTCCGGGAAGCGGATCTTCTTGACGCCCATCTCCTCCTGCAGGAAGGCCAGCACTCTCCTGACCTCGGGCGTACCCATTGCCCACTCGACGCCCGCGTAGATGTCCTCCGTGTTCTCGCGAAAGATGGTAACGTCGACCTTTTCGGGATGCCGGACCGGGCTCGGCACGCCGGCGAAGTACCGCACCGGCCGCAGGCACACGTAGAGGTCGAGCGTCTGCCGCAAGGCAACGTTCAGCGAGCGAATGCCGCCGCCGACCGGCGTGGTCAACGGCCCCTTGATGCCGACGAGGTACTCCTTGAACGCGTTAATCGTCTCATCAGGCAGCCAGTTGCCCGTCTTCCGGAAAGCCTTTTCGCCCGCAAGTACTTCCTTCCACTCGATCTTTCGCCGCCCGCCGTAGGCCTTCTGCACCGCCGCGTCGAACACGCCGACCGAGGCCCGCCAGATATCCGGCCCGGTCCCGTCGCCTTCGATGAACGGAATGATGGGCCGATCGGGGACGTTCAGCTTTCCGCCGGTGGTGAGGGTGATGTTTTCGCCTGCCATGATCGATTCGCCTCCGTTGGGGGCACCGTGGACCCGACCGCGTCCTCATACTCCAGACAAGGCGTGGGATGATAGTGTAACCGTCACGAGATCTTCAACCGATACCTTCATTCGCATGAACGTCGCCGATCTGGGGTCCGGAGAGCTTGAGGACCCGGAGTCGCAACTCTGCCGGTGTGCCCCGGTCTTCAACGCCGCACGGCCTGCAACTTCTCCAGCTCTTTGCGGGCGGCCTCGTGATCGGGCTGCAACTGGAGCGTCAGCTTGTACTGCTCGACGGCTTCGTCGATCCGGTTCAGATTCTGCAACGCCAGGGCCAGATTGAAGTGGACTCGATAATAGTCAGGCCGCAGGCGCGCCGCTTCGCCATAGGCCGCCACCGCCGCTCCCCAGGCCCCTTTGCTCGACTGGGCATTGCCCAGGTGCATGTATGCGCGGGCCATAACCTGCGACCGGGTTTCAGTTCCCACAACCTGCCCGTCCAGGGCCGCCTGAAACTCCAGGATAGCCTCGTCCAGCCGATTCCGGCCGGCGAGGGCGGCACCGAGGTTGATGTGGGCCTCGGCATAGGAGGGCTTGGACAGAATGGCCGCTCGATACTGCTCAATGGCCTCATCGATCCGGCCCTGCTCCGAAAGGGCGTTGGCCAGGTTATAGTGGGCCATGGCATAATCCGGCCGGGCGAGCAAAGCACGCTGATACGCCGCAATCGCGTCTTCGGAATCGCCTTGCCGGGCAAGCTCCAATCCGAGATTGCATTGGGCCCGGGCATTGTCCGGCCGGGTCCGGACCACGTCACGCCACATCGTCAGGGCACTGCCATAGTCCTGATTACGAAGAACCGTGGCAGCGGCCAACAACAGCAGAACCGTCAGCACGGCCAGCGTGGGGATGAGCCGATGCAATCTCCTGGCCGGGGCTGACCCTTCACGACCCCAGTCCAGCAACTTCCATCCTGCGAGCACCCCCAGAATAACAACGGCCGCCAACGGCAGGTACATCCGGTGTTCAAAGGCCAGGTCGTTGATCGGCACGATGCTGGAGCTTGGCGCCAGAATCAGAAAGAACGAGATGCCCAGGAATCCCACACCGCGCTTCCACCTCCACGCCCACAGCGACGCCACCAGCAAGAGCATGATCGCCGCCGCTGACATAGCCACATGGACGACGGACGGTTCGGTCCGCCAGTCGTAATCCAGACAGAGCGGACGTGGCCAGAAGACCAGCCGCAGATAGTGCAGGACCACCAGGAATTCCTCTCGCCCGTACGCCCACGGTCCCGCCGCTTCCAAGCCAAACCCGGCCGTCTGCGAGCGCGGGCCCGATGCGACCATTCCGGCGAGGACCAGCCAAGTTGCCGCCAAGGCACCAAGGGATCTCCAATGGCGGGCCAGGGCCCCGCGAATCAAGCCGGACACGAAGGCCGCGTCGTAGAGCAGCACCGCCACTGGCGCGGTCGCCATCACCTCCTTGGTGCACATGCCCAACGCGCAGGAGATCACGGCAGCCGTGAACCACCGCCACGATCGCGTGGAAGCACAGCCGCGTGCAAAGCAATAAAGCGTCAACAAGTAGAAAAGCCCCATCATCGACTCGGCCCGCTGGACCACGTAGGTGACGCTCTCGGTTTGCAGAGGATGCACGGCCCAGATGAGTGCCGCGGTCAGCGCGAGGTTGTCGGCAGTGATGGGGGATTGAACAAGGGCGACGTCGCGCCGGAGTGTTCGCCGGACGAGCCCGAAAAGCACAAGGCTGGCGAGGATGTGCACGGCGACATTGAAGACGTGATAGCCCCAGGGCTGGAGCCCGCTTATGGCATGACTCAAAGCCAGTGACAGGCTCACCAACGGCCGTCCCGCCAGCGTGGATTGAGGCGGGGCCTTAAGGGCTTCGGTCAGCGGCCACAACCGGCGAACCTGGGGGTTATCAACAATCGCGCGAATGTCATCCAGGAGAAACACGCCGGACAGGCTGTCGGCATAAACCGCGGCGGTGACGGCAATAATCACCAGCGCGAACCAGGTGGAGCGTACCCTGGAGGCTGCCAGGCCTCTTTCTCCGCTACAAGGCGGCTTCGTTAGGTCCTTCCGCAGCCTGGAGGGGCGCCTCATGTGTGCATCGCTTTAGCCGCTGCATCCGCGGAGTTGAAGGCTCGAACGGAGGCGACGCAAACCCGGAGACATGTTCGCAACCACGGCCGGCACAAGCCCACGGCATACTTTCCGTGGGCTTGTGCGGCCGTCTTGAGGTGAACGCTCAGTTCACAGCGTTCAACACCTTCCCACCGTTCTTGAACTCGCGGACGATGCGGACTGTCTCCCAGGCCACGGCGGTCTGGGCTTCATCGGTCGAAGCGCCGATGTGGTGCGTGCCGTAGAAATTGGGCAGATCCCTCAGCGCCCCCGTATAGGTGTCTTTGGCGTTGGCCGGCTCGGCGGCATACACGTCGGCGGCGGCGGCGGCGATCTTCTTCTCCTTCAGCGCCTTGATCAGGGCCGGCTCGTCCACCACGTCCCCGCGACACGTGTTGATCAGGAAGGCGTGCTTCTGCATCAGGCCGATCCGCTGCTCGTTCATCATATTCTTCGTTTCCGGCAGGGCCGGCACGTGCAGCGTCACGATGTCCGCCTTCTTCAGCAGCTCATCCAACGACACCCGCTTGACGTTGAGCATCCGGTCGAACTCTTCCGCCGCGATTACGTCGTGGTACAGGATCGACATCTCGAACGCCAATGCCCGCCGGGCCACCAGCCGCCCGATCTGCCCCATGCCGAGGACGCCCAACGTCCGGCCCTTGAGGCCGCGGGCCTTGCCGTATTCCTTCTTGTTCCACGAGCCGGAGCGCAGCTCAGTAACGTTGTCCGGGATCCGCCGGTCCAGCGCCAGCATCAGGCCCATGGTCAGCTCGGCCACCGCCGTCGAATTCAAGCCGGGGCAGTTCGCCACCTTGACGCCCTTGGCCGTCGCGGCCTTCACGTCGATGGTGTTGACGCCCGAGCCGGCGCGGAGGATGACTTTGAGCGTATCCGTCGCGCCGATCATCTCCGAGTTGACCTTGGTCGACCGGACGATCAGCACCGCGGGTTTGAGTTCCTTCAGCGCGGCCGTCAGGGCGGCGTCCTTCAACTCCGGATTGGATGTGACCTCGCAGCCCATCTTCTTCATCTCATCGATGCCAAAGGATTCGAACTTGTCGGCGATCAGTACCTTCATATTTCACCTCGTGATTATGTCCGACGGCGCGCACGGCGCAATCCGCGCCCGCCGCTGCAATGCTCAATCTAAATACAGGCGGCCGCCTGGCGCGGCCAACATCATAACCGCGCTGGAAGCCTGGGCAAGCCTGCCGATAGCCCATGCCTGCTGGATCGAGGGGCACACAATCCACCCGTCAGCATGCCAGCCGGACCCTCTCTTTCCAGGATCCCCGCTCCGAGCAACGGGCTGACTTGCCGCACGCGGCCGCGGTGGCCGGGCGGCAGCGATGCCTCCTCCATTCTCGTGTTTTTCCTGGTCGCGACCGGAACAACGATAGCACCGGCGCGCGGTCTTTGCCGACGCTCGGTTCACGGTAGAATACCCCCCCACTCGCGTGACGTGAGTGGGGCTCCAGGTCCTGCTCGCTCGGGCCGACACGGCAACGACGACCGATAAGAGTCTTTGCCGGGCACGCAGCGATCCCAGCGGCACTACCGCTCGTGAATGGACAATTTCTCTGGCTTGATTTGGACGGTGAAGCGCGGCGGAAGGCTGGCCGAGATACTAAGATCGGTGACTCCTCGATGAAGGGGCTCTATGAGGCATCCGGCAGTTCGATCTTGGTGGTTCGCTGTGGCGGTTTATCTGATCGCCTACCTGGCAGGCTGCGAAAGCGGAATTACGGGCTTCGACGACGTCCTGCCGGGTTCGTGTGCCGTCGGACCGACGCCCCCATTTCAACCGGAAGCCCTCCCGTCCGAGGAATCCGCAAGCCGCATGAAGATTTACATACTCAGCGGCTTCCTGAACTTCTATTCGTTGGGCTTCGATCAGTTGGCGGCGGAGATGAGTCAATTCAACCTCCACCCGACGCTAGTCGGCTGGCCCCAGTGGGAAAACGCGGCCCACCAGATCATAAGCTCATATACGGGGCCGGCCGATGGAAGCCTGTACGTCCTGGTCGGTCACAGCTACGGGGCAGACGACGCCGTCCGGATCGCTCACTACATGAAGGATGCCGGCATCGAGGTCCGCTTGCTGTTCCTCCTCGATGCTACGTCACCGCCTCCAATCCCTGACAACGTGGACCGCTGCATCCATTACTATGAGCCGTGGCTCCCCGGTGATTTGTTTCCGGACATCTTCTCGGGGAATCCGGTTGTGGCAGATCCGGGCAACACCCACACCGAAATCACGAATTTGCTCTTCAGTCGCGACACCCTCGGCGATGGCGTCGGCTGTGCCGACCATTTCAGCATGGACGTGAACGAGCTCATGCACACTCTCATCATGACGGAAGTGTTCCGGCTCATGGAGGCCGATACAGCCGGCGCGGGATCTAAAGCGGCGTTGGCGGCCCCGGATGCACAGCCTCAACGACCGCAGAAGCCATGACGGTCGAGGGCTGCGACGGCACAGACGGCGTGATTGCGGTGGGCAGGTCGGCGAGTTCTTCCAGCCGGGAGAGGATCCCCTCGAGCAATGCCTCGGCTTGTCTGTTCGTCCGGCTTGCGATCCGATAGGTCAAACCGAGCTCAAGCTTGCCCCTGAGCACCGTCGGCCCCAGCAACAGAGGCATCACCGGCCCGGTCGGGCAGGCACGGATGTAGCGCGTCACGTGGGGCGCCAGATCGTCGAAGCGGTTTGCATCCACGTAAACGGTGCTGACGCCGCCGCAGAGCGGAAAGACGCGGCGGTAGCTGCGCCGATCGTATTTCAGAGTCACCATCCACCATAGCCAGCGGATGGCGAAGTAACGCAAGTTGGTTTCCGCTGCCGCGCGCGAGGGTCTGGCCTTTAGCACGCGAGTCTGCCGCGCGACCTCGCGAACCAGCTCTTCCATGGGAATGTCCGGCCGGCGCAGCACGGCAATGATGCTCGACAGGCAGACGCCGAAATCGTCGGCCTGCTCACGCGGCAGGTGCTTGCGGGCGCTGACCACGGTGGCCATGGCGATAAACCGCCGCCGCCGGCTGGTATGGCGGTCCGGCGTTTGCTCGGCGATCACGGAAGCGAATGCCGCGAGCAGAGCGTCATTGACGCCCACGCCGCGCCGCTTGCAGCCCGCGGCGAGACGTTCCATCAGGCCATCCGACGCGGCCCGGACGGTCACCGCAGTGTAATCGCCGCCCAGCCTCTCATCCGGCATCTTGTGGGCCCGGCGAATCTCGCGGTGCCTGAAGGACAGCCGGATCTGACCAACAATGTGATCGAACACACTTGCTTTCGGCCGCAGGGAGCGATCAAGGCGGGCCAGACGAGTAGTCAGGCGCGCGTCGTCGGGACTGGGAGGCAGCCTGAGATACTTCCGCAACACCGCTCCCAGCAATCGTTCGATGCCGAATGCGTCAGAGACCGCATGGTGGTAACAGAGAACAACATAATGGGCCTCGCCACCGGGCTCGTTGAACACGGTCCAGCGGATCGGGTGGTGCATGTCGCCATGAAACGGCGTGTTGATCTCCTCGGTCATGACCTCGGCCAACCGCTCCTCGGCCGACCGGCCGGGGACGACCTCCTGCACGCGAACGAATTGGAGCGGGCGGTATTCGTACGCGGTGTGGAAGTAGTTGACCGCAAACTCACCCAGTCCGGCGCCTTTCGCCACTTCCCACGCCGCAGCTCGAAACGCATCAACGTTCGCCGGTCCGCAAACGCGAACGGCGTGGACCGCGTTGTACGGATGCAGCCGGTCCCAGCGGAGCATCGACTGTTGAAAGACGTTTAATCGAAACGGATAGATGCCGCCCGCCTTCCAGGCCCGGATCGGCGAGCCCGGCGCGGTCTCGCTGCCGTCCATGTAAGGCACATGCACCGGGCCACGATTGCGGAGGAACGGGACAAACCGGCCGGTTCGGCGGCAATACTCGGCATATGCCTGCCCCTGCGTGTCCATCAGGAATCGTTCCTCATTGCGGGCCTTGATGTGCATCAGCGTGATGTGGATCACGGCCAGCAGGAACATCGTCGGGCAGGGCAGGACGACGACAGAACACAGCATGAGCAGGATGCTCAGGGAATAAATCGGGTGGCGGACCTTGGCAAAGGGTCCATCGACGAGCAGCCTGAGCTTCTGGGTCGGATCGATCCCCATCCGCCATTGCTCGCCCATGTATCGCCAAGTCACGATGGAAAGCGCCAGACAGCCGATTGCAACACCCGCCGCGATAAAACGGATCACGAGGAAGCCGGTGGTGGACGCGGCTGCCGGTGAGAGCACGATCCGGTCAAACTGATCGCTGAATCCGAAGGCGACCATCAGCGGCAAGCCGAACCAGCCGAGGATGACAGGGACCCATATGCCCGACATCAACCTTTCGCGCCGTTGAGCGGGCACCAGGACCTTACGAACGTTGCCGGCGTCCCGGCGGACGCGCCGGACCATGGAGCCCACATACGCCCAGTAGGCGGTCACTATCAGCCCGATGATGAGGGTCGGTATGTGATGAAGCGGCATTTCCATCGATCTCGGCCCCGTATCTGACTTGTGGCTGAATTCTGCCGCCGCAATTGGAAAACTTCAAGCAAAACCCGCGCGGTGGATCGTGCACCATCCGGACGTTGCGACGTGGAACATCCCGCTCTGCCCGAAAAAGGCCACCTTCTCCAACAGCCTCCTTCTAAGTCTGCGCCACCGGCTCAGCGGCGCGGCTTTCGGCTGTTCGGGCGGGACGGACCGTTCCCTTCATGAATGCCGGTCGACCACCCCAGAGCTCATATTCGCCGATGATGGTTCGAGGCTTGACCGCCGCGTAAGGCTCCACCACCGCGCCGCGCTTGATGTGCACGCCGCAGGCGATGCCCGCATAGGCGCCGATGCTGACGTCGTCTTCGATCACGACAGGATCCAGGATGATGTAATCCCGCTCCTGAAGGTGGCAGGCGATCGTCGAGCCGAAGCCCAGGGTGACGTTTTGGCCGATCTCCACGCCCCAGGGGTCGATGATGTTGGGGTCCACAAAGAAACTGGAACGGGTGCGGGGGCCTATCGTGCGGCTCAACAGCCAGCGAAACGGCATGATGTTGGCCAGTTGCGAAACGAAGATTCCCGGGAAGGGCGGCTGGAATCGCGCCTTAGTCAGGGTCGCGAGAAGGCCGGAAAAAATGACGCTCCGATTCAACGATCCACCCGTGCGATAAACGCCGCATTGCGGGCGCGGGAAAGGAAGGCGGATAACCACGAGCGTCAGGATGTATACGACGTTGAACAGCAGAATGAAGTTCATGAGTGTCGTGGCAAAGCCCCACGCCCCGCCTCTCGTCGCCAGGGTGTCCCATGACAACGAATGGACAAAGGCGGTTCGTGACATCACCAGCACCGTCACTGCGAAAGCCACGGTCCAGATTATCGTCCGGACCCAGATGTCGAGTACCAGAAGCAACTGCAAAGCGGCACTGGGATTCTTGGGCTTCGTTGCAAGCGTCAGCCCGGAGTCGGTTTGGGACATAATTGTCCTCCCTTCGTCTATATCAGCCCTGCTGCATCTTCCACTCATGTCAGCAGTGGGTCCTGCCCC
>DATKKX010000442.1:0-2022 GCA_035542775.1 Phycisphaerae bacterium
GGTTGGCGACGTGGGTCCGTGTCAGATCCGTGTCAAGGGTTGACGAAGATTCGAAATCACTCATGCACTTCATCCCGGTGTCGCGCCGGACGACCGGCGAGCGAGACGGCCAACAGCGTTCGACAAGTCCTCCAACCAGACCATCGCCCCTCCGATTCTGTTATCGGCGATGCACGGCGAGCAGCACACATAATCAACCGAGCCCCAGTAAACCGACGGGCCATCCTTGCCGGGGGCACCGGAATTGGAGAAGTCCAGGAGTCCCGAAGAGCAATTCCTGAGGCAGCTACTGCTTGCCTGCACGACGCTGCCGAAGGGCCTCGTAGAAAAACAGCGCCGCGGTAATGGAGACATTCAGGCTGTCCGCTTTTCCGAGCATGGGGACGGCGGCCTGGATGACGCCAGCTTTGCTCCATGCCGGCGTCAGACCGTCAGCCTCCGAACCGAGAACCAATGCGGTGGGTCCGGCCATGGCCACGTCGGTGTAAGGGGTCTTGCCGACCGGGCTCGCCGCGACGATGGACAGCCGATGTTCGTCCAGCCATTCGATGGTCTCGGCGGTCGTCGCCTCGACAAGCGGCACGGAGAACGCCGTACCCAGACTGGAGCGAATGACATTGGCGCCGTAGATGTCGGTAACCGGATCGGCGGCGATCACTGCCTCAACGCCCGCCCCATCGGCGCTGCGGAGAATCGCGCCCAGGTTGCCCGGCTTCTCAATTCCCTCGACGACGGCTAGCAGGGCCGTCCGGCTCAAACGCAGGTCCGCCAACTTCCGCGCGGGTCGCTGTGCAACCGCCACCGCCCCCTCCGCCCGATCACCGTAACTGAGCTTGGCGAAAACGGCCTCATTCACCTCCACCAGCCGGGCCCCACGCTCCTGCGCCGGCTCCAGCAGTGCCTGGCTGTCATCCGCCCCCAGCAGTGCCGGGCAATAGAAGATCTCGCCGATGGCCACACCCGCCTCCAACGCTCGGGCCAGCTCCCGCCGCCCGTCGATGACGATCTGATCACGGGCATCATGCGTTCGATGATCGCGCAGCCTCGCTACCGCCTTGATCCGCGGGTTCTGCGGGCTGGTGATGACCTCATCGCTCTTCATAAGCTCCCAAGCCTAACAAAGCAGGCGCCGCACCGCACCGCGCAAACCCTCAGAAATTGCTCCACCGAATCGCCCTGCCGATAACGCCGTAGCGGCAGAACCACGCCAGGATCAGGGCAATGTCGCCCAGGAAAACCGCGGCCTCCTCGGGATCGAATGCCCCAAGGTGAGGACGCACATCGAAAGTCTCCTTCAGCCACCACGAAAGCCAGGCATTGTAGAGAAAGAAGCTGGTCAGCCAGGCGCCATTGTACAGGCAGAATACCCACAGAAACGACGTTTCATAGGCAAACACCTTCCTCCCCCAGCCCATGTCTGGCACCATCCGGTGAATGACCCACCAGGAAGCAACGAACGCGCTGACCAGGCGCTGCAGGCCCCAGCCCACCAGCGGCACCGCAAAACCCACCAACAGCGGTATGAACAACTCAGTCCAATCGCCCCGATTAGACATTTCCTCCGCCACCATCAGGTAAATCCAGGCCGCGCTGCACCCGCCCATGATCAGGTATTGCCATCGAGCGAAGGCCCTCGACGGCCCCTGCGGCGTCCGCAGCTTCAGCCGTTCGTAGAAGCGTCGCGGCGAAATCAAAGCGCCCAGCGCCGTCCACACCAGGCTGACCACACCGGCCCTTGCCTCCCACGAGCAACCGGGACGCCTCAAACCCGGCGTCAGCGAGGAGGCCAGTGCCAGCCCGCACTCCGAACAACGCCCGCTCTCCGGCTGGTGTGTGAGATCGTAACCGCATCCCTCGCACCGCGGGGGGATGACCGGTTCCGGCCCCGATCCACCCAAACTGCCGAGGGCCCGGCAGAGCCAGACGACCAGCAGGCACGTGCTGACCAAAATGCCCACAAGGGCAATAGGAATCCACACGTCAGGCATGGCTGGGTATCCCTTCTGCATGGTCACGGCATTC
>DATKKX010000443.1:0-22241 GCA_035542775.1 Phycisphaerae bacterium
AATCTGTCCACAACCACGATCGTGACGGTCCGCGATTCGTTCGGTTTCGGGGGCTTGTTCGACGAGATCTTCGATTTTCCGATGACCCGGCCGAGGCAATACGAGGCTCACAGCATCGGCTCCGGCTTTCTGATCCACAGCGCCGGCTATGTGGTCACGAACGCCCACGTCGTGGACCGGGCTTCGGAGTGCAAGGTAACCTTCGCGGACGGCACCGAGCTGCCGGCAACGAAGGTAGCCGTGGAGCGGAAGGATGACCTGGCCATTCTGAAGGTGGACGCCGATCGCAAGGGCGGCACCAGGAAATCGGAGGGGCCGCCGTTTCCGTCGTTGAAGCTGGGTCACAGCGATGATTTGATGCCGGGCGAGACGGTGATCGCCATCGGCAACCCGCTGGGGTACCAGCACACCGTGACGACCGGCGTCATCAGCGCTCTCAATCGCGAGCTGCGATTCGGTGACAAGGTGGCCTATACCGGCCTGATCCAGACGGACGCCTCGATCAATCCGGGCAACTCCGGCGGGCCGCTGCTGAACGTTCTCGGTGAATTGATCGGCATCAACACAGCCATCCGCGGGGATGCCCAGAACATCGGCTTCGCCATTCCGGTCGACCGGCTGACCGCGATCCTGCCGGAGATGCTGGACATTGAGCGGCTCCATCGGGTGAGGTTCGGTGTTCACTTCGGCGGGGACGCGGAGGAGACTCATCAGGCCGGCGTTCGCGTGAAGGAAGTCGATGCGGGATCAGCCGCGGCGAAAGCGGGTGTCGAGGTCGGTGACGTGGTCGTCGCCATCAATGGGCAGCCGACGCCGAATTTCATGGAGGCGTTCCGTTGGCTCGACGGCCTTGATGTCGGCAAGGACGTGACGCTGGAGCTGTCGCAGGCCGGCGGAAAAAAGAAGTCGGTCAAGGTGCCGTTGGAGGAGATCCCTCAACTGGACGGCGGGACGATGATGTGGACCCGCTTCGGCATCCGGGTCCGCGAGCTGAATGAATCCGACCTGCACAAGATGGGGCTCAATCAGAAGATCGCGCTGCTGGTGACCGAAGTTGACAGGAAGACCCAGGCATTCAAGGAAGGCGTGGCCGCCGGCGACCTGGTCACGAGGTTCGGCGGCCGGCCGGTGACTTCGATCGACGCCCTCGGCCATCTGCTGGAGCAGGTAAAGGCGGGCGATCGCGTTGCCGTCGGCGTGTGGCGGATAGGGGACGATGCCATTGTCCAGGTAGAATTGCCGCTGACGGCGCGTTAGGCCGTGGGGCGGTCGTAGCGTCGGCCCCCTGTTGCCGACGCTACGGGTGGACCTGCGAGTCCAGGGATGTCCAATGCGCGTCGTCGTGGCGCCTGACAGCTTCAAAGGTGTTCTCTCCTCGGCGGCCGCGGCTCGCGCCATCGGCGCGGGTGTGCGCCGCGCCCGGCCACAAGCCGATGTTTCTTTGGTTCCGATGGCCGACGGAGGCGAGGGGACGCTGGACGTACTGGTCGACGCCAGCAGGGGCAACCGGCGGCGGATTACGGCATCGGGGCCGTTGGGGGATCCGGTGGAGGCGACGGTCGGCCTCATCAATCAGGCCGGCACAGCGGTCATCGAGCTGGCTTCCGTCTCCGGTTACACGTTGATCTCGCCGGAGCGTCGCGATCCACTGAAGACCTCAACGTACGGTTTAGGCGAGGTCATTCGCGCGGTGGTCGAGACCGGTATCGAGGAGATGATCCTGACCGTGGGCGGCAGCGCGACGGTGGACGGTGGCGCGGGCATGATGCAGGCCCTGGGCGTCACTTTCCTCGACCGGGCCGGTCGCGTGATTCCACCGAGGATGGCCGGCGGGGATCTGATCGCGGTGAGCCGGATCATCTGGGAGAGGCCGCCGGCGAACATCGAAAACGTGCAATTCACCATCGCGTGCGATGTACTGAGCCCGGCCTGCGGGCCGAACGGGGCAGCGGCCGTCTTCGGGCCGCAAAAGGGCGCGGACGCCGAAGGGGTCCGCCTTCTGGATCGTGGCCTTTCACATTGGGCGGACATTCTGGAGGGCATGACAGGTCGTGTCGTCCGCCACGAGCCGGGGACGGGTGCCGCCGGCGGCGTGGCCCTGCCGCTGCTAGCGATGACCAGCGCGGTGGTTGTGCCGGGCATCGATCTGGTCAGCGATTCCTGCGGACTGCCCGCGCAGATCGCGGGGGCCGACCTGGTTATTACCGGCGAGGGCCAACTGGACCGTCAATCGCTGATGGGCAAGGTGGTTGGGGCGATCGGGCGTATGGCGAAGGCGGAGAACGTACCCTGCGTCGCGATCGTCGGGGCGGCGGGTCCCGGCGCCGATGAGTGCCTGGCGATCATCGACAGGGTCGAGACGCTGGACGCGCCGTTCGAGCAGACCGAGAGGCGGCTTGCCGAGGTGGCCCAGCGCGTAACCGCGGCGCTATTGTGATGAGGCAGGGCCGGGGAGCGAAGGACCGCGGCCAAGCACGCTGCTATACGTTGAACCTGAAATCGATCACGTCGCCGTCCTGGACGATGTAGTGCTTTGGTTCGAGGCGTATCTTGCCGGCGTTCTTGGCGCCTTTCAGGTCCTTGTGGGCCTTGACCTCCTCGAACGAGACGGTGGCGGCGCGAATGAAACCGCGCTGCATGTCGGTGTGGACCTTGCCGGCGGCCTCGACTGCCGGCGTGCCCTTCTTGATGGTCCAGGCACGGACCTCGTCCTCGCCGGTGGTCAGGAAAGAGATCAGCCCCAGGGCGCTGTAACACGCGTGAATCAATCGCGTCCTCGCCGGCTCGCTCAGGCCCATGTCTGCGAGAAAGGCCGGACGGTCCGCTTCGGGCAGTTGGGAGATCTCCGCCTCAATCTCCGCCGACAAGGCGATCGTGGCCTGGACGTGGGGGGCGTTGAACGGCGGGGGCTTGGCCGCCGCGTCCTCGCTCACGTTGATGACCGCGATGACCGGCTTGAGCGTCAGGAATCCGAAGCTCGTGGCGATGTTCCGCTCGTCCTCATTGTGGATTGAGGTTGCGACGGGCTTCTCCGCCTCCAGAGCGGCCTGCACATGCCGCATCATGGTCAACTCACGGTTTTCCTCATCGCGAGTCTTGCTCGGCTTCTGGATGGACTTTTCCAGCTTCTGGATGCGGTTAACGACCTGCTCCAGGTCGGCAAATATCAGCTCGGTATGCAGCTCCTCCAGGTCCGCCTTGGGGTCGATCCGGCTCCGGTATTTGATGGCTGCCTCCGATTCGAAGGCGCGGACGACCATGAGTATGCCGTCGGCGCGCCGGACCGCGTCCATGCTCTTACGGAAGGCGGCTTGCCCGTGGGCGTCGGCCAGGGAATGGCCCGGCATGTCCAGGAATTCGAGGTGGGCGGGCGTTTTTTTCTTCGGCTTGTACGTGTCGAAGAGGTAATCGAGCCGGTGGTCGGGCACGCTGACCGTGGCCAGATGCTCGACGGCTCCGTGGCCGGGGTCCGGTTTGTGGCCGGTGATGGCGGAAAACAGTGTTGACTTGCCCGACTGTGGCGGACCGATCAGTGCGAGTCTCATGGTAGTGCCCGTGCTTTCCTGGGGTCTATTTTACCTCCTGTGGGCGGTCCGCAAAAGCCCCCATCCTCTTGCAGGACACCGCCGCCGGGCAGTTGGCGGATTCCTGGAGAGCAGATCGGGGTTTGCCTGAGCGCGGTCGCAACTGCGGGGGGGCGGTTTTGTGCACGTTGAGCGGCCTCCTTGCTCGCCGTTGGGGCTCGGACCGCGATGGCGCGCCGGCCCACGCTCCTGATGACACCCGACTGGATCAGGTGCCGGGGCGAACAGTGTGGGGCCGGGGAGCGGCCGCGAGGGACCGGATGAAGGGTCTGTAGCCGCCGGCGGGGATCTGATCTTTCCCAGTTCGCCGCAACGGTTCAAGCGGCCCGATCAAATCTGGTGCAGCCGGACGGGAGCCGGGCAACATGTTTCAGTCCTGGAACGCCGCCCCGTTGTCCGGTCGCGGGATATTGATCCGATGCGGCCCAAAGCGGTATGATATTCAATTGACGTGTTCGTGAGGAGCACCGGGCCGGTGCGAGAGAACGCAGTCAGACTGAATGCCCTTATTCAAGACGCGCTGTTCCAGGGTGCGCACTGGTTGTCAAGGCGTGAGAACTGGTCCAATCCACGCAACAGTGAAGGCTGAGGGTCGAGTCGCCTGAGCGGGGGGATTCTCGGCGCTCGACGACCAGGGAGGATGTCAATGCAAGGTTGGCCTTTGCGGTTGCTGCCTCGCTCCATCAGGGCGGCAGCATGGTTATGCATCCTGATCACCCTGGCCATCAGCGCCCTGGACCTTGTCGGCTGGGTGTCGGGCGTCGCGCTGCTCAAAAGCATCAGGTCGCAGTGGATCCCGATGAAGGTCATCACGGCGCTGTGCATGGTCCTATGCGCGGCGGAATTGGCGCTTCTGCAAAAGAGCCCGCAGCGGGGTCGTAAGCTCATCCTCCTGTATGCTCCGGCGATGCTGGTCTGTCTGGTGGGTCTCCTGACCATTGTGGTCTACGCAATCGAGATGTCGGCAGGACAGGAGGCCTCGCTGGCGAAGGCTCCCTTCCTGAAGCTGTTTCTGGCTCCGCCGGGCAGGATGGCCCTGCTGACCGGGGTCCTCTTCGTGGTCATCGGCAGCGCCCTGTCGCTGCTGGCCAGCGGCGGCCAGCGGGCCGCAGATATCGCACATGGTCTTGTATTCCCGGCGGCCATGGCCAGTTATCTGGTCCCGGTGAGCTACATCCTCGGCGTGGTGAGCATTCACGAGTGGCTGCAGGTCCCGGTGGCGTTGAATACGGGCATTGCATTTTGTGCGATTTGCATCGCTGTTTTCTGCATTCGGCCGGACACCTGGCTGATGAGCGTGTTCACGGGCGGTCATGCCGGCGGCATCATGGCCCGACGGCTGCTGCCTGGACTGGTGCTGCTTCCGGTGGTGATTGGCTGGCTGCGGCTGTACGGCGAGCGGGTGGGGGCTTTCGAGTCGGAAGTCGGCGTGGTGCTGGTGGCGGTCACCTACACCATCTGCCTGTTGCTGCTCGTGTGGGGGAGTGCCAGGTCCGTCGGCCGGACTGACGAGAAACGCCGAGCCGCCGAGCGGGCCCTGCGCGAGAGCGAGCACAAACACCGGGTGGTGGCGGACAACACATACGATTTCGAGTTCTGGCTGGATCCGCAGGGTCACTGCATCTATGCCTCGCCCGCCTGCGAGCGGGTTTACGGTTTCGGGCAGGCTGAGTTCATGGCCGACCCGACACTGAGGTCCCGGACCATCCATCCGGAAGATCGCGCCCGCTACGAGGGACACCTGCGCACGGTGGAAGCCGCCCACTCCTGTGGCGAGGGCGAGTTCCGGATCATGCGCCGCGATGGAAGCATCCGCTGGATCGGCCATGCGTGTCAGCCGGTCAGCGACGAGCAGGGACGCTACCTAGGCGTCCGCGGCAGTAATCGTGACATCACCGACCGCAAGCGGGCCGAGGAGGCCCTGCGCGAAAGCGAGGAGCGGTTGCGTTTTGCCCTGGAGACCAGCCACACCGGCGCGTGGGACATGGATCTGGTGAACCACACCGCCTTCCGCTCGCTGGAGCATGACCGCGTCTTCGGTTACGCCGAATTGCTCCCGCAGTGGACTTACGAGATGTTCCTCGAGCACGTGCTGCCGGAGGACCGTGCCGAGGTCGACGCGAAGTTCCGTCACGCCATGGACACGCGGGGCGATTGGAGTTTCGAGTGCCGGATCCGGCGCGCGGACGGCGAGGTCCGCTGGATTTCGGCCGCGGGCCGGCATCGCGCCGACACGGCAGACGGCCAGAGCCGCATGGCGGGGATCGTCCAGGACATTACCGAACGCAAGCAGGCCGAGGAGGCCTTGCGCGAAAGCGAAGAGCGCGTCCGGCGGAAGCTGGACAGCGTGCTCTCGCCGGAAGGCGACCTGGGGAACCTGGAGCTGGCGGACATTATCGACATCCCCGCGGTCCAGTCGCTGCTCGAGGACTTCTACGAAGTCGCCCGGATACCCATGGCGATCCTGGACCTCAAGGGCAAGGTGCTGATCGGTGTGGGCTGGCAGGACATCTGCACGAAATTCCATCGGGTCAACCCGCAGACCTGCCAAAACTGCGTGGAGAGCGATCTGCGCCTCTCCGCCGGCATCCCGGACGGAGAGTGCCGGCTCTACAAGTGCAGGAACAACCTGTGGGACATGGCCACGCCGATCCTAGTGGGCGGGCGGCACCTCGGCAACCTCTTCGCCGGGCAGTTCTTCTTCGAAGACGAAGAGCCCGATTATGAAATGTTCCGGTCGCAGGCCCGCCAGTACGGATTTGACGAGCAGCAATACATCTCGGCGCTGGATGCGGCTCCGCGGCTGAACCGCCGGCTGGTCGACACCGGCATGGAGTTTTTCATCAAGCTGGCGGGGCTGGTGTCGCATCTGAGCTACGGCAGCGTGAAGTTGGCCAGACTCTTGGCTGAACACGAGCGGATCCAGGACCGGCTCCTCCGGCAGACCGCCCAGTTGGAGGAGCAGACCCGGATCGCTGACCTGGCAAGCCTGTTCATTCGAGATCTCGGAAGCCGCGTGGTGTATTGGAACACCGGGGCCCGGCAGTTGTACGGCTTCACCAGGGAGGAGGCCGTCGGACGAGCGTCCCACGAATTGCTCCAGACCGTCTTTCCAGAGCCGCTGGAACAGATCGAGGCCAAGTTCTTCGCCGAAGGGCGCTGGGCGGGCGAGCTGACTCACACCCGCCGCGACGGCACCAAGATCACCGTGTCCAGCTACTGGGTCCTGCACAAGGACGCCGAGGGGCGGCCCCAGGCGGTTCTGGAGGTCAACAATGACATCACCGCGGCCAAGGAGGCTGAGCGTGCCCTCCGCGAGAGCAGAGAGCGGTTCAGGCTGCTATCAGAAGTGTCGGCCCAGCTGCTGGAGACTGACGACCCACAGGCGCTGGTCGAGTCGCTGTGCGGGAAAGTGATGGCGCACCTTGATTGCCACATTTTCGTGAATTACCTGGTCGATGAGCAGGCTCACCGCCTGCACCTCAACGCCACCGGCGGCCTGCCGGAAAAGACGGCAAAGGCGATCGAATGGCTCGATTTCGGCCAGGCCATTTGCGGCCGTGTGGCCCAGGAGGGCAAGCGGATCATCGCCGAGCACATCCAGGAATCCTGCGACGCCCGCGCCGATCTGGTCCGCTCGTTCGGCATCAGGGCTTATGCCTGCCATCCGCTATTTGCCCAAGGCCGCGTGATCGGCACGCTGTCGTTCGGTACCAAAGCCCGGCCCACTTTCAGGCCCGAGCAGTTGGAGGTGATGAAGACGGTGGCCGATCAGGTGGCGGTGGCCATGCAGCGGGTGCTGGCCGAGCAGGCCCTGCGCGAGTTGAACGAGACGCTGGAGCAACGCATCGGTGAACGCACGCGGGAGTTACAGTTGGCCAGTGCCTACAACCGCAGCCTGATCGAGGCCAGCCTCGACCCGCTGGTGACCATCGATGCCGACGGCAAGGTCACGGACGTGAACGCGGCCACGGAAAAGGCGACCGGCCGCTCGCGCCGGGAGTTGATCGGGACCGACTTCTGCGACTATTTCACGGAGCCTGAAAAGGCCCGGGCCGGCTATCAGCAGGTGTTCCGCGAGGGCGCGGTTCAGGACTATGCCCTGGAGGTCCGGCGTCGCGACGGGCATGTCACACCGGTGCTGTATAACGCGTCGATCTACATGGACGAGGCCGGAAAAGTGATCGGCGTGTTCGCCGCCGCCCGCGACGTCACCGCAGCAAGGGCGGCCCAGGAGGCCCTGCGCCGGGCCAGCGCCTACAACCGCAGCCTGATCGAGGCCAGCCTGGACCCGCTGGTGACCATCGATGCGGACGGCAAGATCACGGACGTGAATGCAGCCACGGAGAAGGTCACGGGGCGCACTCGGGAGGAATTGGTCGGAACGGACTTCTCCGACTACTTCACGGAGCCTGACAAGGCCCGGGCCGGATACCAGCAGGTCTTTCGCGACGGCTTTGTCCAGGACTACGCCCTGGAGATTCAGCATCCGGATGGGCATCGCACGCCCGTGCTGTACAACGCTTCAGTTTACCAGGACGAGGCCGGAAAGGTGATCGGGGTATTTGCCGCCGCCCGCGACATCACGCAACAGAAGCGCGCCGAGGAGGCCGTGAGGCTCGAGCGACAGCGGCTCCATCAGCTATTCGAACAGTTGCCGGTCTATGTGATCCTGTTGACGCCCGATCATTACGTGCCCTACGCCAACCGCTACTTCCGGGAGCGCTTCGGCGAGTCCTACGGCCGGCGGTGCTACGAGTATTTGTTCGGCAGGAGCGAGCCCTGCGAGATTTGCGAAACCTTCACCGTGCTGAAGACCAACCAGCCACATACGTGGGAGTGGGTTGGTCCGGACGGCCGCAATTACGACATCTTCGACTTCCCATTCACCGACTCCGACGGCTCGCCGATGATCATGGAGATGGGCATCGACGTGACCGAGCAGAAGCGATTGCAGAGAGAGCTTCAACAGGCCAATGAAGAGTTGGAACGGCGCGTGGCGGCCCGGACCGCGGAGTTGCAGGCCAGCAACAAGGAGCTGGAGGCCTTTGCGTATTCGGTGTCTCACGACCTGCGAGCTCCGCTGCGGGCGATGGACGGCTTCAGCCAGGCCCTGCTGGAAGACTACCCGCAAGCGTTGGACGTCGAGGGCAGGGGTCATCTCAACCGCATCCGGGCGGCCAGCCAGCGGATGGGCGAGCTGATCGACGGCATTCTGGGGCTCTCCCGCACCACGCGGAGCGAGATGCGGCCAGTCGCGGTGAACATGAGCGATCTGGCCCGCACGGTGGCTGCTGACTTGCGAAAGAGCGATCCGTCCCGCCAAGCGGAATTTGTTATCGAGCCGCAATTGGTGGTCAACGCCGACGCCAACCTGCTGCGGATCATGCTGGAGAATCTGCTGGGCAATGCCTGGAAGTTCACCGGCAAGCATGCTCGGGCACGGATCGAGGTGGGGAAGATGCGACCGGAAGAAGGGGGTGCGAGAACGGATTCTCGCACCAGCGAGGTGGGTCCGCCGACGGCGGATCGCACCAGCGATGGCGGCGATGAGACGGTCTATTTCGTTCGTGATGACGGGGCGGGCTTTGACATGAAGTACGCCCACAACCTGTTCGGGGCCTTCCGCCGGCTGCATTCCATGACGGAGTTCGAGGGCACCGGCGTGGGGCTGGCCACGGTGCAGCGCATTGTTCATCGCCATGGGGGGCGGATCTGGGCGGAGGGGCAGATAGAGAGGGGGGCGACGTTTTACTTTACCATACCGGAAGAACCGAGGAGAACATGGAGAGCAAAGTGATATTGCTGGTCGAGGACAATCCCGACGACGAGGCCCTGACGTTGCGGGCGTTCAAGAAATGCAACATCGCCAATGAAGTGGTGGTGACGCGGGACGGCCAGGAGGCGCTTGACTATCTGTTCGGGACCGGCCAACATGCGAATCGGCCGGTGTCCGAACTGCCCGCGGTGATTCTGCTGGACCTGAAGCTGCCCAAGATCGACGGGCTGGAGGTTCTGCGCCGCCTGCGCGCCGACGAGCGTACCAAGCTGGCGCCGGTGGTGGTGCTCACTTCCTCGCGCGAGGAACGAGACGTGGTCAACAGCTATCGACTGGGCGCCAACAGCTACATCCGCAAGCCGGTGGACTTTGTGCAATTTACCGAGGCTGTGAAGCAACTGGGCCTGTACTGGCTGCTGTTGAACGAGGCACCTCCGCAATAAAGGCCATGGACATGTCGAAACCTCTGAACGCCTTGATCATCGAAGATTCAGAGGACGACGCGATCCTGACCGTGCGCGAGCTGCGTCACGGGGGCTTCGACGTCGTCTCCGAACGGGTCGATACCGCCGCCGCCATGGAGGCGGCCCTGGCCCGGCGGCCATGGGACGTCGTCATCGCCGATTACGCCATGCCCCACTTCAGCGGGCTGGACGCTCTGAAGGTGTTAAGAGAGAGCGGGCAGGATCTGCCCTTCATCATCGTATCCGGCACCATCGGCGAAGACATCGCCGTGGAGGCCATGCAGAACGGGGCCCACGACTACCTGATGAAGGGCAAGCTGGCCCGGCTGTTCCCGGCTGTCGAGCGTGAACTGCGCGAGGCTGAGGAACGGCGCCAACGCCGCCAGGCTGAGCAGGACCTGCGCAGGGCCCACGACGAGCTGGATGTGCGGGTCAAGGAGCGGACCCGCGAGCTGGCCCAGGCCAATGCCGAGCTGGAGCAGAGAAGAGCCGAGATGGAGCAGCTTCTCTATACCGTCTCGCACGATTTGAAGTCGCCGCTGGTTACCATCCAGGGTTTTCTCGATTATCTGGTGCGCGACGTGCAGGCCGGGCGGCAAGACCGCGTACTTAGTCACTCCCAGCGGATCCAGAATGCCGCAGCGCGGATGGTACGGCTGATTGACGACCTGCTCAGCTTCAGCCGCATCGGCCGGATGACCGACAAGAGCGTCCCCATCGGCCTGACTGAGCTGGCCCGCGAGGTGGCGGGCAGCCATGCCCAGGAGCTGGCGTCGGGCAGGATCGCGGTCACAATCCAGGACGATATGCCGAGCATCATGGGGGAGAAACATCGCATTCAGCAGGTATTCGACAATCTCCTGGTGAACGCGATCAAGTACGGCAGCAGCGCGGCCGAGCCGCGGATCGAAATCGGGGCCCGCCAGGACGGCACCGAGATCCACGCCTTCGTCAAGGACAACGGCAAGGGCATCGCCCCTGAATTCCACGAGAGAATCTTCGATCTCTTTCAGCGCCTGGACCAGGACAAGGACGGCGTCGGCGTCGGCCTGGCCATCGTCAAGAAGATCGTGCAGGTCCACGGCGGGCGCGTGTGGGTCGAATCCGACGAGGGCCGGGGGGCCACATTCTGGCTGGCGTTTCCGCGAACGACCGCCGCAGGCCCACCGGCCGACAAGCCGTAGCGTGGGCCGTTTTGGCCCACGGTCCTGAACGGCCCTCGCGCGGCGTGCGTTCAACTGATGGGCGAAATCGCCCATCCTACGGGCTCTACGGGCTCGCGCGGCATGCGCTCTGATGGGCGAAATCGCCCATCCTACGGGCTCGCGCGACATGCGCTCAACTGATGGGCGAAATCGCCCATCCTACGGGCCCCTCAAGAATTGACGCGCGATCCGCACACCAATACCCTCCGTCCTCGTGGGCGACTACCGACGCGCTTATGTCCCCGGCGGCATGTTCTTCCTGACGGTGGTGACGAATTTCCGCCGCCCGTTCCTCACCTCTGAACTCGCTCGTCGCGTCCTCCGCTCCGCACTCCTGAAGACCCAGGCCGAGCATCCGTTCACGATCGAGGCGATCGTCCTGATGCCCGATCATTTTCATACGATCTGGCAACTTCCCGAAGGCGACTCTGGCTACTCCCTGCGTGATCGCCTGGTGAAAGCGCGGTTCACCCACGAGTTCCTGGCCGCCGGAGCTCTCGAGGGTGGTCGCAGCAAGTCGCGCATGAAGAAGAGAGAGCGAAGTGTCTGGCAGCGGCGGTTCTACGAACACGTTGTTCGCGATGAGCGGGATTTCGAGCGTATCTGCAACTACATCCACTTCAATCCCGTCAAGCACGGTCACGCCGCCTGCCCGCACGCGTGGCCCTACTCGAGCTTTGCCCGCCTGGTGAACGCTCACAAGTACGAGCCGAACTGGCTATGCACATGCCACGGTCGCCCGCAACCGCCTGTCGATTTCGACGACATCGCCGACGTGGCCGGAGAGTAGCGTGGGCCGTTTTGGCCCACGGTCCTGAACACTCGCCTCGGCGCCTGTCGAACGAACCAAGCGGCTGGTCCCGATGGGTCGCCTCCGATGGTTTGGGGCCACGGATACGAGGCGGGCTGAACGCCTCTCGCGCGGCATGCGCTCAACTGATGGGCGGAATCGCCCATCCTACGGGCTACGGGCTACTGTGGCCGACGTGGAGTGGGAACGGTCGTTGGTAGTCGCCGTCGCCCATGGGGCGGCGATATGGGCGCACTTGGTGTTCCCCGTCGCCCACGGGGGGGGCGAATGTGGGCGCACTTGGTGTTCCGCGTCGCCCACGCGGGGGCGACGCTACGGGGGCGACGCTACGGGGGCGGTCGCCGAAGCGCTCAAAACGGGATGGGCGGCAGGGGCGGGCGCCCTGGATTGCCGGCGTTCCGACGATGCGATTCGATGTGTCTGTAATGAATCCTGTTCTTTGCTCATTTCTCGTTTTTGTGCTATAGTAGGCCGTCGTTCGGGCTCAAAGACGATCACATCCGAGGAGATGCAGCAATGGCCAAAGGAAAGGCTGCAAAAGAGAGTTCGCCCAAGCCGACTCGGGCCAAGTCCTCCGCCTCCCGACCGGTTTCACGTGCTCAGCGGCGGGGGGCTCCACAAGAAGCGGAAGCGAGGCCGGTGAAGCGGAAGCCGGACCAGCCTTTTCCCATCGTCGGCATCGGCGCCTCCGCCGGCGGTCTCGAGGCCGCGACCGCCCTCCTGCGCCATCTCCCTACCGGCACAGGCATGGCCTTCGTGCTGGTGCAGCACCTCGATCCCACCCACGAAAGCGCCCTGACCTCGCTGTTGGCGCGGGCCACGCAGATGCCCGTCGGCGAAGCACGGCACGGTGCGAAGCTCGAGCCGAACCAGGTGTACGTGATTCCACCTAACAAGGTCATGGTTGTGTCGAAGCGGCGGCTGGGCCTCTCTCCACGGACAGACTCCCGGGAGACTTTCACGGCCATCGATCACTTCTTCAAATCGTTGGCCGAGGAAGAGGGCAACCGGTCGATCGGTATCATCCTCTCGGGCAGCGGCTCCGATGGAACGCAGGGGCTTCTGGCCATCAAGGCGGCCGGCGGGCTCACCTTTGCCCAGGACGCCAAGAGTGCCAAGTACACGGCGATGCCGGCCAGTGCCGTCGCCGCCGGTTGCGTGGATTTCGTGCTGCCGCCGGAGAAGATCGGCCACGAGTTGAGCCGCATCGCCGGGCACCCGTACGTGGCTCCCGCCCGAAAGAAGGCCGAGCGTCCAGCGCTCGAGGAGTCCAAGGTCGTCGAGGAGATTCTGACCATCCTCCGGCAGCGAATGGGCGTGGACTTCACGCAGTACAAGCAGGCCACGCTGCACCGGCGGATCCAGCGGCGGCTGGTGCTCCACAAGCTCTCGTCATTGAAGGACTACGCCGCATACATCCGCTCCCACACCTCCGAGGTCAAGGAGCTGTTCACCGACCTGCTGATCCATGTCACCGGCTTCTTCCGTGACAAGGGCGCCTTCCTGACGCTCAAGAAAAGGGTCTTCCCCAGGCTCATCAAGCGCAAGGCGCCGGGCATGCCCATCCGTATCTGGGTGCCGGGGTGTTCCACGGGGGAGGAAGTGTACTCGATCGCGATCGCCCTCATGGAGTTTCTGGGCGATCGCAAGCTATCCGTGCCGGTGCAGATGTTCGGCACGGACATCAATGAAGGCGCTCTGGAGAAAGCCCGTGCGGGGCTTTACCCCGAGAGCATCGCCTCCGATGTGCCCGAAGATCGGCTGCGGCGGTTTTTCGGGAGGACCGAGGCAGGTTATCGAATCAACAAGACGATCCGCGAGATGTGCATCTTCGCCCGTCAGAACGTGGTGACCGACCCCCCATTCTCCAATATCGATCTGATCAGCTGCTGCAACCTGCTGATCTACCTGGGTCCGTCGCTGCAACGCAAGGTGATGCCGCTGTTTCACTATGCCCTGCGGCCGGAAGGCTTTCTGCTTCTCGGGGCCTCCGAGACCGTGGGCGGCTTCAGCGATCTCTTCACCCTGATGGACAAGAAGGCCAAGGTTTACTCCAAGAAGGTGTCCCACATCCGCTCCGCGGTCAGCTTTGGTTTTGCGCCCATGCCTCCGCCGATCACGACCGCCGGCCAGCCGGTGCCGACCGTGGAGCTGCTGCCGGGCATCGCCGACATCCAGAAGCAGGCCGATCGTATCGTGCTCAAGCACCATACTCCCGCGGGCGTGGTCATCAATCGCAACCTCGAAGTGCTGCAATTCCGGGGGCAGACCGGTCTCTACCTGGAACATGCCAACGGCGAGGCCAGCTTGAGCCTGCTGAAAATGGCCCGCGAGGGGCTGCTCGTCGGCCTCCGCGCCGCCCTCGGCCGGGCCTCCAAGCTCAACCAGCCCTCTCGCGCGGAAGGCGTGCGGATGAAGCAGGATGGGCATCTTACCGAGGTGGCCGTGGAGGTCATTCCGTTCCAGGTGCCGCCGTCGCGGGAACGGTACTTCCTCGTGCTGTTCGAGTCGGCCCTCACCCAGCCGCCTGAGCCCGTTCGCGGTGGGAAGAAGGCCGCGGCCAGGGAGCGCGGGGGTCAGAGCGCCGAGTCCAGGGAGATCGGGCGCCTCCGCGAGGAGCTGGCCAGCACCCGCGAGTCCTTGCAGGCCATTATCGAAGAACAGGAGGCCACCAACGAGGAGCTGCGCTCGGCCAACGAAGAGATCCTGTCCAGCAACGAGGAGCTGCAATCCACCAATGAGGAGCTGGAGACGGCCAAGGAGGAGTTGCAGTCCACCAACGAAGAGCTCACCACCTTGAATGACGAGCTGGAGAACCGCAACACCGAGCTCGAGCAGGTCAGCAATGACATGACCAACCTGCTGGCCAACGTCAATATCCCCGTCATCATGGTCAGCTCCGACCACCGCATTCGCCGGTTCACCGCCGCCGCCGAGCGGATGTTCAACCTGATCGGCAGCGACGAGGGCCGCCCGCTGAGCGACATCAACCTGAAGGTGGACGTGCCGGGGTTGGACCAGCACATCACCGAGGTGATCGAGAGCCTCCAGACTCGCGAGGTGGAGGCGAAGGACCGCGAGGGCCATTGGTGGCTGGTGCGAATCCGCCCGTACAGGACGCTGGACAACAAGATCGACGGCGCGGTCATCGCCCTCTTGGATGTAAACCTGCTCAAGACCGCTTCCCTCGTCTTCCGCCAGGGCCGCGATCTCGCCGAGGCCGTGGTCGACACGGTGCGGCAGCCGCTCGTGGTTCTGGACAAGGACTTGACGGTGAAGAGCATCAACCAGGCGTTTTGTCAGACGTTCAAGCTCGCCCCCGAGGAGGCTGTGAAGCGGAAGATCTATGAAATCGGCGATGGCGAGTGGGATCTGCCCCGCCTGCGAACGGCGCTGGAGGAAGTCTTGCCGAACAACGACGGTGTGGAGAACTTCGCCGTCGAGCATCAGTTTTCGGGCGTGGGCCGCAGGAAGCTGGAGATCAACGCCCGGCGGCTTTCCTGGGGTGAAGGCATGGAGGAGATGATCCTGCTGGCCATCGCGGATGTGACGGAGGAATGAGAGGAAGCTGTCAGCTATTGGCTTTTGGCTGTTAGCCACAGAGGGGAGGCGTTGGGCGGGGCGGCGGGGCGACGCTGCGAGCGGGGGTGCAAAACTGTGGGCTTTTTGCCGGATGGCTGACTACAGTTGCAGGGACGCACGGGATCGCGGAATCGGTGCTGTCGCTGCGCAAGAACGATGTACGCACGCGGGCAAGTTCGGGAACCCGCTGATGAAGAAGAAAGCGAAGAAGAAGACCAACAGGGGCAGTGCGCCGCCGGAAGGACCTGTGGCATCCGCCGGAGACGGACCCGGGCGGTGCGCCCACAAGCCAGGTGCCTGTTCCCCAGAAAGCAATCCGGCCTCTACCCGCCATTCAGCGCAGACCGCTTCCGGTCCGCATCGCTCAACGTCGCAAGCCAGCCAACGTAGCGGCCGACCTCCCGGTCGGCCGGCGAATGCGAAAAAGCCCGCCCGGCTCGCCAAACACACCATTGTCCTCGGTTCACAGCCGCCGCTGGTCTCGCGAAAAGGCGCTGCTTCGGGCCGCGAGGCCCACAAGAAAGCCCGCGGTACCGCGTCGAGTCCTGTCCGGTCTCCCGCCGAAGCCGAAAGCGAAATCCAGCGGTTGCAGGAGGAGCTCGCCCTTGCCGAGTCGGAAAGCACGCAAGATCAGCGGGAATGGGCGGAAGCCCAGCGGGTCCTGGAAGCCGCCTGGCAGCGATATCGCGAGCTATACGATTTTGCCCCGGTGGGCCTTCTGGATATGGACTGCTGCGGGTCCATTTGTGATGCCAACCAGAAGGCGGCCGAGTTCCTGGGACGACCGCTCGCCAAGCTGATGGGCGCGCCGCTGCGGCTCTTCCTTCCCGCCGAGGCGGCACGCGCCTGGCGGGAGGACTTCGCCCGCCTGCGGCGAACAAAAACGCACGAAACCGTCACGCTGCTGCGCATCAGCCATGCAGATCGTTCGCCGCGCGTCTTGGAGATGCACACCATCGGCTCGCGAGAATTGACCGGACCCGTCAAATTGCGCGCCGCCATCATCGATGTTACCGACCGGCATGTGCCCCGGGAAACCGCCGCCTGGCTGGCCGGCATCGTGCAGAGCTCCAGCGACGCGATATACACCTGCGATCTGCGGGGGACGATCAAGGCGTGGAACCCTGCGGCGGAGCAGCTTTTCGGTTACTCCGCGGAGGAGGCGACCGGCGAACCTCTGTCGCTGATCGTGCCGCGCGACTGCATCGGACAGATTGGCGAATTGCTGGCCCGTGCCGCTGATGAGGGTGCCGTCACCTTCGAGATGGATCATTTGCGCAAAGACGGCCGGCGTTTTCCGGCCTGGCTCAGCCTGGCCCCGATGAAGAAGCCGGCCGGCGGCTTGTTCGGCATCTGCATCGTCTGCCGGGACGGGACCGAGCACAAGCGGATGGAGACGGCGCTGCAACAGGAGCGGATCTTCCTGAGGAGGGTGCTGGACACCTCGCCCGCCCTGATCTTCGTGAAGCAGCTCGGCGGCCGCTACGTGCTGGTGAACGAGGCCCTGGCGAAGATTTATGGCAAGAGTGCGGACGAGGTCATCGGCAAGACTGACGCCGACTTCAACCCGGATGCCGAGCAGGTGGCCCACTTCCGGCAGGATGATGATGAGGTGATTTCCAGACGGCGGCCCAAGTTGATTGCCGAGGAACCTGCCCGGCATGCCGACGGGCAGGTCCGCTGGTACGGCACCGTCAAGGTCCCGCTGATCGAGGTGGATGGCACCTGTACGCGACTGCTGGGCGTGGCGATGGACATCACTGAGCGCAGGCGGAGCGAGGTGCTGCTGCAAAAAGCCAACGTCGAGCTGGGCCGAAGGCACGCCGAGATGGAGGAGCTCCTGTACACGGTCTCGCACGATCTGAAATCGCCGCTGGTCACCATCCAGGGCTTCCTCGGCTATCTGAGCCAGGATGCGAAGTCCGGGCGGACGGATCGTCTGATGGACCAGGTCCGGCGGATTCAGAAAGCCTCCGACCGGATGGCCAGGCTCCTCGACGAGCTGCTCAATATCAGCCGGATCGGTCGGGTTGTGGGCGAGCCGGTCCTCATCGATCTGGGCAAGCTGGTCCGCGAAGTGGTGAGTGCTCACTCCGAGCAGTTGGACCGCGGCGGGATCAAGGTCACCATCCAGGAGGAGATGCCTCCTCTTCGCGGGGATCGGGAGCGCATCTATCAGGTCTTTGACAACCTGCTGGTGAACGCGATCAAGCACGGCAGCAGCGCCGCCGAGCCGCGGATAGAGTTCGGCGCCCGGCAGGATGGAGATACGATTGACCTCTTCGTCCAGGACAACGGCAAGGGTATTGCGCCCGAATATCACGATAAGATTTTCAAGCTCTTCCATCGCCTGGAGCAGGACCCGGACGGCGTGGGCGTGGGGCTGGCCATCGTCAAGAAGATCGTGGAGGTGCATGGCGGCCGCGTGCGGGTGGAGTCGCGGCCGGGCGAAGGGGCGACGTTCTGGATGACCTTCCCGAAGAGCATCGAGTCCCAGGCGGGGAGTCCGGAACCCTCAGCAGAGTCTCACCACGAAGAGCGCGAAGAACTTGGCGCGGCTGAGCCGCAACCAAAGTAGCGGCCGACCTCCTGGTCGGCCGACGACCGCGACAAAATCTTCGCGGCTCGCGAAGAAATTGAGCGTTTGTAGTACGAAGATCAGGGATTCAGCAATCTGCCCTCCATGCCGCCGGCGACGGGCAGCACGGCGCCGGTGATGTGACCGGCGAGGGTGTCGGAGGCGAGAAAGACGATCGCTGCGGCGATGTCCTGGGGGCGGGCGATGGCTTGCAGGGGCCGCGTCGCGGTGATGCGTTTCAGCAGTGCGGCGTCGGCGAGCTGGCCGGCGGCCATCGGTGTTTCCGTCCAGCCCGGGCAGACGCAATTGACACGGCCTCGCGGGGCGAGGCGGACGATTTCGTTTTTCAGGCTCCTGGTCAGGCCATAGGTCATCGCGGCCTTGGCGGCGGAGTAGTCGGCGTGATCGGCCTCGCCGAAGATGGCGGCGGTCGATCCGACGAGGACCAGGGCGGCAGACTCGCGGGGGACCGCCGAGAGATGGCGGAGGAAGGCGCGGCACGTCAAGAATGCGCTGGTCAGGTCGGCGTCGAGCGTTTGCCGCCACTGGGCCAGGGTCATCTCCCACAGGGGGACGGCCGACGCATTCCAGGCACCGGCGTTGACAACCACGGCGTCGATCCTCGGGAACGTCTTCAAGCCCTCGGCGAACATGGCGTCGGCCTGTTGTTCGTCGCACAGATCGGCCTGAACCGCTATGGCGCGGGCGTTCAACTCTCCCCGCAGCCGCTCGACCGACTGGGCGTTGTGATGGTAGTGGAGGACCAGCGTCGAGCCCTCGGCGGCGAAGGCCCGGGCGACGGCCTGGCCGATCCCGCCGGAGGCCCCCGTGATGAGCACGCATTTGTCCTTCAAGCCGGTGTTCATGATGCAACTCCACAATGCCGCAGCCACCCCGTGGCGGCTCCATCGGGATGGTAGCGTCGGCCCCCCGCGGCCGACGCGGAAGGGCGTCGCGTGGGCCGTTTGGCCCACGGTGGTGAACGCTCTCTCGCGGCACGCGTTTAACTGATGGGCGGAATCGCCCATCCTACGGTTCTGGATCGCGGCGTCGGCCCGTGGGCGACGTAGAAAACGGAGAGCCGCCCGAGTTCCCCGTCGGCCACGGGGGGCCAGCGCTAGCTCTTCGCCGCGGGGCCGGCGCTACCTTCGCGCTGAGGGCCGGCGCTACCTTCGCGCTGAGGGCCGGCGCTACGGCGGCGTTTGTCCGGCCCTCTCCGCTGTGTCGGGCGACGATAGCCACTGGCACAATCGTGAAAGCCCGACCGATATCGCCACAATCAGTATCCCGTCGACCGTCCAGCGAAGCCGCTCGATCGGAATGAACACCAGGGCGACGAGCAACTGGGTGCCGAACAGGCCGAACAGCAGCCCCCGCACCGCCGGCGTGGAGCGGAGAAGAAAGAGCGCGAACAGACCGATGGGCACGACGTATAGCGGCGACGTCCACACCTGGTTCGTTTCCCAGAGCAGAAGCAGCCAGTAAAGCAGCGCCGGCCAGAAGGCCGCGAACGAGGCGAGATAGAGCGACCGCTTCCTTCCGGTCAACGGCGACCGGCGGTCCCGAAGCCAGCCGGACATTGCCAGAACTCCGAACCCGAGCGGCAGGATCGTCGGCGCGGAGAGACT
The DNA here is from genome assembly GCA_035542775.1 of Phycisphaerae bacterium. Taxonomy (GTDB): domain Bacteria; phylum Planctomycetota; class Phycisphaerae; order UBA1845; family UTPLA1; genus DATKKX01. The sequence continues at coordinate 19,632 of DATKKX010000443.1, forward strand.
CACCGTCGTGCGCAGCCACACGAATAGCTTGCTGATTGTGTCGATCACGGTTTGACCGGGATGATCGGCGATGAAGGTCAGCCCCTGTCTGAAGAGCAGTTGATCGGCTTGCGATTCGGTCAGGCCGCCGTCGGTCCGCATCCGGCGGAAGATCTGGTAGTCGGCATGATCCAGGCCGGGGTTGGCGGCATAGCCGGAGTTGTGCCCGAGATAGAAGTTCAGTCCACCGTAGGTGGAGAGCGTGAACCTGTCGATCTCGCGCTGGTTGCGCAGTCCCCATCCGACGGCGACGAGCAATACAGGCAGCAGCAGCATGGCCACGCGGGCAATCCGTAGGGTTGCGGGGCCGCGGCGGATCGCGGCATCGACGGCGAACGGCACAATGAGCAGCAGGGCATCGGCCCGGGTCAACGCGGCCAGCCCGATCAGACCGGCCACCGCCAGGAGGGTGGCGTTTCGGATGGCCGGCAGCCGGGCATGAATTCCGGCGACCAGGTAGATGAGGATGGCGAGCGACAGGAAGAAGATCAGAAGCGTCTCCGTCAGAAAAGACATCTGGAGATACAGGAACGGCGAGTAGAGGGCGGCGATGATCGCGGCAAGCAGGCCGGCCCGCCCGCCGGCGAGGCGTTCCGCGGTCAGGGCAATGATGATCGTGGAGCACCAGGCGATGAAGGTTTGCAGCAACTGAACGGCGTTCTGCCACAGATTCGACTTCTGCCACTCATGGACGCCGGCGATCAGCAGGGGATAGAGGGGCATCCGCAGGGCGACGTCGCCGGTGGAGAGTTGGAGCCGGCCGTTCTCGGCAAGGCCGGCCCCGAGCGAGAGATACTCTTGCTCGTCGGGCGAGAGCGGCGTGTGAGGGTACCACACGCAGAAAACGGCGTGAGGCACGGCGGCGATCAGACAGGCGAGCAGCAGCCAGCGACGATTGGGGGGATTCGGGTTGTTGCCGGCGGCAATCATTGAGAAGCTGTCAGCGGTCGGCGATCAGCCCACCGCAATCGCGACGGCGGGAGGCCGCCGTCAGTGAGTCTCGGTCTGCACGATGATCTGTTCGGCCCGCTCGAAATCCTGCCGGTAGGTGGCCTTGCCGTCCTCAAAGACGACGAGGCTGTTGCCACCGTAGAAGGTGATGACCCGGGCCTTCTTCAGATTCGTTGAACTGTTCCCGTAATAGAAGCAGTACACGCCACCGGGATCGTCTTCGTTTCGCAGGCAGCACAGCACCTCATCGGTCGGCTTGTCGTAACGCGTGTCGCCGACGGTGAAGAAACCCTCGCCGATGGCGAGCGTCTGACCTTTCAACAGCTCCTGCGCAGCCGGCGCCAGGCAGGCGCTGCCGAGGAAGAGGGCGTGGCCCTGCTTGAGGTCCTCGGGCTTGAGCTCCGCGGCCTGCACATGTCGGACCGAGGTGCCTTCGGCCTCCTTGTATCGCTCCTCCATCTGCTCGGCCACCTGCTTGTAGGCGTCGAAATCTTCCTCGGTGCGGACGATGAGCAGCGATTTCGACTTGCCGATGCCGGAGATGGTGGGCATCACATCCTTCAGAGGGATGCGGCGCATGACGTAGAAGTCGGGGTCGGGCTCGACGTATTTCGGGGCTTCCATCGACTTGATGACGGAAACCTGCGCCGGGCGCCTGACGGAGATGACCTCATCCGTGGTGCTGCGCTCGAAGTCCAGGCGGATCGGCATGCTCACGTCGAAAGCTTCCCGGCCCTTCTGCGTGACCGTCAGCGTCAGGCGTCGGGCGCGTGCGTCGTAGCCGGCCTCGTCCACGACGATGTCGGGAATGCCCGTGCCTCGGACCCACTGCTTGAAGAAGCTCTCCAGGGATTGATCGCTCTCTCGCTCGACCGCCTGGCGGATCTGATCCCAGTTGGTCAGCTTGCCGAGGCGCTCCTGGCGGAGGCGCCTCAGGGCCCGCCACAAGGTCTCGGTGCCGACCTTCTGCGACAGCATGGCGAAAACCATGGAGCCTTTCTGGTAGCCAATGAAGCCCTCCGGTCCGTCGTCGTGACCGAATCGGCCCAGAGGTTTGTCCTTGTCGGGCGACAGACGGCTGAGCCCGTAACAGATGTCCCGGCGGACCGCGCGGGCCTTTTTGTCGCGGCCTTCGAGCACATGCCGCATGTAGTTGGCGCAATAGCTGGTCAGGCACTCGCACCAGTTGCCGTCCAGGCCGGAGACGAACACGCCGTTGCCCCACCAGTTGTGGAGCAATTCGTGGTCGAGATAGCCGGGCTCGAGGCCCATCGGACCCATGGCGATGACCGCCGAGGCCAGCACGGTGAAGCCGGGGAAGGCGAAGCCGGAGCTGAAGAAGTTCTCCACCACGGTGAACTCGGCATAGGGGTACTTGCCGATCAGGGGCTGGTAGAGCTTCAGATAGGATTCGACGGCGTCGAGGATTCCAGGGGCCAGCGCCGCGTGGTCCTTGGAGAGGTTAACGCTGACCAGGACGCCATCTACCTCGCGCTGATGGACCTCGTGCGTTCCGCCGACCAGGGCCATGCCGTGCAGGGGGAACGGACTCCGCCAGATGGTCCGGGCATTGCGACGGCTGTTTAACTGGGCGTCGTCACGGTTGCCGGAGGCCACCAG
>DATKKX010000444.1:0-26356 GCA_035542775.1 Phycisphaerae bacterium
GCCCTGCCAAGTACCGCCGCCGTAGCAGTCGGCGCACGTTAAACAGCGCGCCTGGTACAACTAGGTCGCTTTGGTCTTGAAATCCTTACCGACCCAGCCCTTGGCCAGAAGGAGGAGGATGCACGTTCCCATCGCGATGCACCCGTAAATGAACCACATCGTCTGGGTGTTGAGTTGACCGCCCAGCGGACAGTACTTCTTCAGGAACCACCCTTCATAGACTGGAACGATCATCTTGGTAAGGAACCACGGAAACTGCGCCACGCCCATATAAGCTCCGGTCCGGCCTTCCGGGGCGATCTCAGCGGCGTATTGCAGGAAGCGTGGTTGCCACATCGCTTCGCCAAGGGTCATCAGGATGACAAAGGCGCCGAGGGTGAACACGCTCGGCCCGAGGGCGAGCAGGAAGGTCGGCGCCGCCATGACGAACGTGCCGGTGATCATCATGTTGTAGACTTTCCGCTTTTGCGTCAAAGCGGTAATGATCGGCACAAGGATGAAGATCAACAGCGAGTTAAGGCTTGTGGCGGCTTCGAAATGCTCACCGGCCCAGATGGTCCATCGCTGTCCGAGGGTCAACTTCTCTCTTATCTGCTGGGGCAGGTCCGCGTATTTGAGCCGCTTTGCCGTGCCCGGTTTGGCTTCCTCAGCCGGAGCGGGCGTCGCGGGGACAGGTATGCCCGCCGTGGCGAGCACCGCAGGCACGGAGTAGGCTCGATCGACGTATGCCTGGTACGTGCCGAAGTTGAAAGCGAAGAGGGTTTGAACGGGGATCAGGCAGAAGATGAAAAATGCGAATTTCGCATCCGCAAGCGGGTGGTTCACTAACCAATGTGCAATCCTATCCCAGAAATCCTTTCGTGGTTCCTCCGCCTGCGCCGGAGTCGCAGGCTGCGGTGGCGTGCTGGCAGCGGCTGCGACGGCAGCGCGTGCTTGCTGGACGGTCCGCCGCGTCAGGATCAACCACGTCATGATCAGCGAAACGACGGTCAGGGCGGCATAGAACCGATACGCCCCGGCGATGCCGTATCGGTCACGTATCGGGGTCATGAACGACGGCAGCCAGCCGCCGAGGTTCATCAGCGCGTATAGCATGGCGTAACCCATCCCGGCTGTCGCCGGCGTGGTAAACTGGCGCACCCCCGCGTATGCCGCCGGCTGGTACATGCCGTAGCCGAGCACGACCAGCAGCAGGCCACATATGGCCAGGACGTACATGGGCGAGGCAGCGCCAGTTCCGCCCGCCAATGGCGCGAACGCCAGCACGCTTCGGCCTGCGATCATCAGGACAAATGCCGCCAGCAATGCGAACCGCACGCCCCATTTGTCGGCGCGGCCGCCGAAGAGGAACATCGCGATAGTGATGCCGGCCGTCAGCACCATCTTGGATCGCTGCGACCAGATATCATCCTGCCCGGCATACTGCACGAAGTACATCGCCAGGTACTGCAGGATGCCGAAATAACAGAAGCCCTCTAGTAAATAGGGAAAGTTAATTCCCCACAGCGCCCGCGGCGCGTGCGCCAAGTCAATAAATGGCTGAGTGATTTCGCGGAGTGGACTTGCGTTCTTGGTCTCGCCGGACCCGCTCTGCTCTTGATCTGCCATGCGTCTTCTTCGCCTTTCCGCTTGCTTAGCCGCCCGAACCCGGCGGACCGTGGATTCGCCGTTTAGGCTCGCGGTTACCCTAACCCCACCTCGCGTCCAAGGCAACGTCCCCTCCGAATGTCCTTAAGTTGTCCAAGCCTACCGGCTTAATTGTCCGTCCAGCCCGGCGACTTTTGCTTCCGGCTTGAGACCAGACGGCTTCAAGATCCCGACATCTCCAACCTCGGCGTGATTTGATCCCAGCGGTGTTCGGCGCTGCGGTCAGACTGCGCGCCATCGTGCGTTTCAGGGCGCCGAGAGGACGGTCGGCGGCGTCGACCGGGGCCGGATTCTAGAAATTCGGGAAACGGGGCCTAGACTCCCCGCATGCGAGAAAACTCCGAGTCGTTTGGGAGCGATTTCGATGTTCGAGAAGATGCCCAAAGACCCAGGGATGAAGGACCCCGCGGTACCAACCGTGAGCGAGACGACGGAGCAGCTGCCGCAACCGTCGCCCGTCGAGGTGGAGCTGCGACAGCTCGCCGACCGGTTGCGCGATCCCGCGACGGCACCCGAGCCCCTCGGCACCTGCGTGTTCGCGGTGGGCGACAAGGCGGTGACCGCCCAGACGACCGAGTTGCAGTGTGCGATGCTGAACGGCACCTGGTGCAAGGGCGCGGAAGCGGCACAACAGAGCGAGACGTCTGCGGAACAAGTACCCGCCACGCCAGTGCCGGTCGAGGAAGCGGTGACTCAACTCCAGTCGAAGCTGGCTGCCGCGCCAGGGCAACAGGCGGAGGAAATGGGGGTCTGCGTGTACGCCGCCGGCGATAGGGCATGTCAGGCGGGGATGTCCCAGTTGCAGTGCGAACTGCTGGGCGGCGTCTGGTTCCGCGGCGAGACGGAAGCGGCGGCGGGCCAGGGGCCCGTTGCGACAGAGCAGGGCCCAAGCAACGCGAGTGCGCAAGGGGGACTCTAGGATGAGCCGCAGGTGAACAAGCACGAAGCGGCCTCGCGGGGCAGGCGCCGGATGGCCGGGGGAGTTTCGTGCCCCTCCGGACATGGGTGGCCTGGGTCGCCGGATTGCCGGGGCCAAGCTCCTTCGCGGAGCGATGTTCAAAGCGAAGGTGTGAATCATGGAGTTGCATGGGACGATTTTGGGGAAGACTGCCGCCGGCCTCGCCAGAGGAGCGGTGACCTGGCTGGTCATCGCTTCGGTGTGCCTGGCTGGTCCGCATGCACTCGCCCAGGCGACAGGCGAAGCGAGCCAGCCGGCCTCGGCAACCCAGCCCAACGTCGCCACGTCCCAACCCGCCTCAACGCAGCCCTCCACCAATGAGATGCATCGACTGACCCTCGACGAGGTTCAGCTTCGCCTGCGTCAGGCGCAGACCAATCCCGATATCGATGAAGGCGAGAAGGCGACTCTTGTCGGTTTGTACTCGCAGGCCATTCAGCAATTACAGCTCTCCGAGCAGTGCGCAGCCGTGGCATCGCGACACGACGCGGAGCGGCTCAAAGTGCCCCAATTGCTGAGCGCTGCCCACGCCGAATTGGAGAACCCTCCGCCTTCATCCGAGCCGGATGTTCCTGCAGACGCCCCGGTCAGCCGTTTGGAGGAAGTGCTCGCTCAGATGGAAGCGGAGTTGGAGCACGCGTGGATCGCACAAAGCGACCTGATGACGCAACGGGACCGCAACCTGAAACGCCGTCTGGACCTCCCCGCGCTGCTCACGACGGCCAGGCGACAACTAGCGACCCTGGTGGAGTCGAGCGACACGGCGGCTGAGACCAACGCGGCTTCGGCGATGTCGTTGGCGCGGCATACATTGATACAGGCGCGCCGGATCGCGCTCGAAACGGAAATCCAGCGATACGAGAAGGAGATGTTGAACTTCACCGCGCGCCGGGAGCTGTTCTCGGTTCGGTTGGAGTTGGCCCGCCGGCACGTGGCGGATCTCGAGGCCGAGGCGAACGCCTGGCGTGCGCGGCTCCGACAGCAGCGCAGGAGCGAGATCGAGCAGGCCTACAGCGAGGTCCAGAAGCAGGCCGAGCAGGCTCCCACGCCGGTAAAGACACTGGCGGAGGCTTGTCTGAAACTGGCCGCGGAACGCCGTGAATTGTGCGGCCGTTTGGAGCAGGTCGAAGATCGGGCCCGGGATCTCGCCACGCGGCTGGCCGGCTTGCGAGGCGATCTGGAGAGGATCGAGAAACGCGTGCAGGCATCCGAGGTAACCACCGGATTAAGCGAGCTGCTGCACAGAGACCGTGCGCGGCTCCCTGACATTCTCCCGCATATGCACGACCTGGACGTGCAGAAAGGCCATACCGGCGACGTACGGAGGAGAATGACGGAGTTGGAGGAGTTGAGCTCCACGCTGGCCGACGGGGAGCAAACCGTTCGTTCCATCCGGACCCACGCCGATCCCAACTTGAGCAAGGAGGAAACCGCGGAAATCGATGCCGCCGCCCGCGAGTGGGCCGGCCGGCAGCAGAAACAAGTGGACGCGCTGCTTGAGGAGTATGGCGTTTACTTCAGCAAGCTGATCCATCTTGACGCCCGTGAGCAGGAATTTGTCGATGCTGTGCGTCGGATCGCCGCCTATACCGACGCCAACCTGCTTTGGGGCCGAAGCTGCTCCCTGCCGGGTCGGGAGGATCTGACCAACGCCGTCGAAGCAATCGTATGGCTAAGCGGAGTGGGCGACCTTCACAAGTTGGCGGCGACGTTCAACGACTCAATCAATGCCCAGGGCGTCTTGCCCCTCGTCGCGTTGCTGGTGTTGGTGATGGCGATTGCCCTCCGCCGTCGCTTGTGGGCCACACTCGTGAAGTCGGGAGAATTCGTCCTTCATCCCGGCAAGGATTCGCTGTTTGACACCGCGAAGGCCCTGGCCTGCACGGTGATTCTCGCCGCGCTGTGGCCGGCCGCGATAGCCTGGTGTGCATGGCTGGCATCACCGCCCGGAGAAGTGGTCGATTTCGCCCGCGGAGTCTCCGCGGGGCTGTTGGCCGCCGCGGTGGTCCTGCTGACAACACGCTGGGTTTCAGTGCTGGTCTGCCCGAACGGACTGGGCGAAAGGCATTTTCGGTGGCGGGCTGCCCGTTTGCAGCTCCTGCGGAGGCATCTGCGATGGCTGCCCCCGATCGTCGTTCCGGCGGTGTTCATTTTCGCCACCCTTGGGCATCAGGCGGTAGACACTCGCAACACATCACTGGGACGGGCCGCGTTTATCGTGAGCTGCCTGGCAGTTGCGGTGTTCGTCCACAAGCTTTTGCGGCCAGGGGCGGGCCTGTGGGCGCCCATCGCTTCCGGACAGAAGGCCGGGTTGGGTCACCTCCTACACCACGTTGTCCACGTGTTGGCGATCGCGGTGCCCTTGGCACTCGCTGTCGCCTCCGTGTTCGGCTATTACTACACGGCGATCCAACTGGGCTGGAAGCTGCTCATCACGCTGTGGTGCTTCCTCGCACTGCTGATCGTCGACGCGCTGTTACGCCGGTGGCTGGTATACAAGATGCAGCGCAGGGCCCTTCGCGAGGCTCAGGAACGTGCCGCCAAGGCTGCTCAGCATCGAGCCGAAGGCGCAACCGAACCCGCCGTTGCCACCGAGGCGGAGCCCGGCGTGGATCTGGCGGATATCCGCGTTCATACCAGTCGATTGGTCCGCACCGCGATGGCGGTCGCGGCAGGCCTCTGTTTGTGGATGGTCTGGGCGAACGTTCTTCCGGCTTTGGAACCCTTGCGAGGCATCGTTCTTTGGACGAATCACGTCGAGACCGCTGACACAATCACGCTTCCGGATGGCAGCAGCACCGTCAGCAAGGTGGCCAGAGCGCTGCCGGTTACCCTCTCCGATCTTTGTCTTGCTATCGCTGTGATCTCGCTGACGATCATCGCCGCCCGGAACCTGCCGGGGCTGCTGGAAGTCACCTTGCTGGATCGCCTGCCCCTTGCCGCAAGCAGTCGTTATGCGTTCGCCACCATTACCGGGTATCTGATCACGGTCGTGGGTATCATCCTCGCATTCAGCGCTATCGGCATCGGCTGGTCCAGGGTGCAGTGGCTGGCCGCGGCGATGACCGTCGGGCTGGGTTTCGGGCTCCAGGAGATCTTCGCGAATTTCGTGTCCGGCCTCATCATTCTTTTCGAGCGGCCGGTCCGCATCGGAGATGCGGTGACCATCGGCGATCAGAGCGGCGTCGTTACCCGCATCCGCATGAGAGCGACCACCATCACCAACTGGGACCACAAGGAGCTCATCGTTCCCAACAAACGATTCATCACCGAAGAGGTGCTCAACTGGACGCTGACCGATTCCGTGATCCGCCTGGTTTTGCCTATCAGCGTTGCACACGGCTCGAACCCGGCGGTGGTCCGCGACACGCTTGTGCAAATCGCCAAGGACCATGCCGGTGTCTTGTCTGAGCCGGCCCCCAGCGCGGTGTTCAAGGGCCTGGGGCCGAGCTCGATGGATTTTGAACTCTCCGTTTTCGTTCATAGGGAAGACTACGGCAGGGTGCTGCATGAGCTGAACTCGGCGGTCGAGGAATCCCTGGTCGCCAAAGGCATCGGCATCGCTGTTCCTATCCAGTTGCAGCAGATTCAGGTTCGAGCAGTCGCCGACAATTCGCAGCCCGTCGCCGCCGCTGGATGATTGGGGAAAACGCCACTGGCGCTGTCGTCACGGTGAAAGATGAAACCGACGTACGGAGGCTGCGAGGACCCGCCAGATCCGTTGATGTACGCGAGGAATCGGGGCTCTTGATGTGTCGCGGCGGCTCTATGATGCCAGGGCCATGATCACCCGGATGACCATGGCTCCGATAAGCAGTACGGTCAGCAGCGAGATGATCACCGTTGCGGCCGAAGGCTCGTCAGATTCGAGGATGCGTCTGACGTCTACCGCCGACAGAGTGGCTGCGTTCCCCTCCGGGAGGGCGATGCGGCATTCGTACTCCACCGCCCGCAGCAGCAGGTACGCTTCGTAGGTATCGATCCCCAGGCTTCCGGCGAATTGGATCAGTTCTTTGCGCTCCCGGCGACCGAGCCGGCCGTCGGCGATTTCCGCCTTGATCATCTCGCGGAAGACCTTGCGGTTCATGGCCCGACTCTGGATTCGTTCCCGGATGGCGGGGTCTTCGGGCTCCGGCTCGTACCGGCTCAGGCGCAACTGGCTCCCCATCTTCTTCCCTCCCATTGGACGATAGGCTGCCGCGTTGCCCGAGCCAAACTTTCCGCATCAACCGTTCGCTCCGTCCGATAGAGTCGTCACCCTCGCGAGATCCCGCCTTGTCACCGCTCCAGCTATGTCCTATCATGCCATGATGATAGGGGAGCGACGGAATCGCCCCTCACGCCCGAGTAGCTATGCACCGACACCCTGGATTCCCCAAAGCGTTCGTTGAACTAGGTCTTGAAGTGCCCGCCCTGCGCGCTGTCGCCACACTCGGCTTCAAGGAACCCTCCCCCATCCAGCGAGAGCTCATCCCCCTCATCCTCGCCGGCAAGGACGTGATCGGGCAGGCCCGCACCGGCACCGGCAAGACCGCTGCCTTCGGCCTCCCCACTCTTCAGATGATCGACCCCACCGGCCGGACGCAATTGCTGGTTCTCGCCCCCACGCGAGAGCTCGCCGTGCAGGTCATTGGCGAGTTCCTTCGCCTGGCCCAATTCATGGAGGTCCGTTGCGTCCCAGTCTACGGTGGAACGCGAATGAGGCATCAGCTCGCGCAGCTTGGCCACCGCCCGCACGTCGTGGTCGGCACGCCCGGCCGGGTGATGGACGTGTTGAGCCGAAAGGCCCTCAGCCTGGAGGCCGTCCGCTTCGTCGTGCTCGACGAGGTGGACCGCATGCTGGACATCGGTTTCCGCGATGACATCCGCCGCATCCTCGGCCAGGTTACCCACCCTCATCAGACAATCTTCGTCTCCGCCACCATCGAGGACGAGATCAAGCGGCTGTCCCAGCAGTTCATGCGCTCCCCGGTCGAGGTGAACGTCTCCGGCGACCAGCTCACCGTGAACGAGGTCTCGCAGTACTACTGCCCGGTGGATCCGCACGATAAGTTCCACCTGCTGATGCGGCTTCTGGAGCAGGAGCAGCCTTCGCTCGCCATCGTCTTCTGCAACACCAAGCATGCCGTGCGCAAGCTGGCCAAGCGGCTGCACGCCGCCGGCATCGACGCCAAAGAGATTCACGGTGATCTGATCCAGGAACGGCGCGAGCGGATCATGACCCGGTTCCGCAAGCTACAGATTCCGGTGCTGGTCGCGACCGATCTGGCTGCCCGCGGCATCGACGTGCGGCAAATCAGCCACATCGTCAACTACGACTTGCCGCAGGACGCCCAGGCCTATATCCATCGCATCGGCCGTACCGCCCGAATGGGGGCCACCGGTAAGGCCATCACTTTTGTGAGCATGGAAGAGGGCGGCCAGCTCACCGAAGTCGAGAAGCTGATCAACAAGGAAGTGCAATTGCTCACGGTCGAGGGCTTTCGCCCCCGTCCGGCGGCTGCACCCGCCGGTGTGCTGGCCGCGTCCGCGGCAACCTCACCGACGACGGTCGCGGCCGAGTCGCAGCCTGCTCCAGCGATGCCGCGGACGCTCGGAGGCAAATTCCCCATCCGGCGCCGCGGCCGCCGGCACTGACCTGTGGTCACTCCAACCCCCTGGGTTGGTACGAGCAGGCGGACGTTTGCCGGTGTCTTGAGCCGAGAAAAGCGCCAGCGGCTTGATCTCGTCAGGTCGGCTTCCTCTTTCTTTGGAGTTTTCCCGGATCCCAACGCGTGTTCAGCGAATGCCCTACGCCCAGAAGGTCGCAGAGTTTTCCAACGACAAAATCGACCAAATAAGCGATGGTCGTGGGCCGCATGTAGAATCCGGGCGACGCCGGGCAGATCGTCCCGCCGGCTTGCGACACGCGGAGCATATTGCTGATGTCAATCTGCGAGACAGGCATCTCGCGCGTGAGCAGCACCAGCCGCCGCTTTTCCTTCAAATGCACCGCGGCGGTGCGAGAGATCAGATTTGAGGCCAGCCCGGCGGCCACTTCGGCCAAGGTGTTGCTGCTGCACGGGCAGATGACCATGCCGTCCGTCAGGAACGAGCCCGATGCCGGCGCCGCCCCCACATCCGTATAGGCATGACTTGTGATCGTCCGGGCCCGCACCTCGCCGACCAGCGCCTCAGGCGTTGGCGGAGTGATTCCCAACTCGTCGGCGATCAACTCCTGCCCGTGCGGCGAGATGATCAGATGCGTATCGACCTTCGCGTCCGCCAGGCATTCGAGCAGACGCTGGGCATAAGTCGCTCCACTGGCCCCCGTCACGGCAACGATGATCCGCGTGCCCATGCCTCAGGCCCCCGGCGTTTCAGATGTCACTTCCAACATCGGCAGTGACGAAAGCCGTTCCTTCGCCTCCACGGCCCAGCAGCTTTCCGGGTAATTTTTCACCAACTGGTCAAAGGCCGTCTTGGCTTCGTCCAGGATGGAATCGTCCTGCCGGGCGTCGCCGAGGCAGAACAAGGCCTCGGCCGCACTGGGCCGGCCGGCCAGCGCCTGGGAGACCTGCTGGAAGCGCTGAATACGGCGGCTGATGGCCGGCTCCAGCATGGCCAGCCGGACTTCCACGTAACCCGCCGTCTCGGAGCCCGGGAAGCATCGGGCAATCCCCTCCAGGTTGGCCCGGTAGTGCGGGTCGCTGTCATCAAGGGACAGAAGCAGTTGGGCCGGGTGCACCATCTCATCGGCGTCCCGCGCGAAGGGACCGAAGACCTCCTCAAAAGGCCGCGGCTTGTCTGGCCGGCACGCGACCAGCATCTCTTTCAGCCGCTTGGCTTGTTTGACGATCACCGCCGGCTCGGTGCTGAGGTCGGTCGCCGCCGGGGGTTTGCGAAACACCGAGGCCGTTCGCTCGACGGCCGGACCGGATGCCGGCGTTGTCTGCGTGGTATCAAACCGGTCCAGGAGCCTTCCCAGCGAGTCGATCGCCTGGCCGACTTCGCCATCACAGGCACGGAGAGTTCCCAGCTTGTATAACGCGACCGCGGTAACGCCCGCGCGGGGGAATTCTTTCTCCAGCGTCTCCCAAGTGCGCCGAGAGGCATGGGAGGGAATGTCGCAGCGGTACTGCACCCGGAGGTGAGCCGACATGTCTGCCCGGTCAATGCGATGATCCTGGGCCTCTCCCTTGAGGAACAGCACATCCGGGATATGCTTGGACGTCGGGAATCGCTCGATGAATGCGTCGCAACGGTCCACCGCCCGAAGGCGATCGGCTTGCTCCTGTATCAGGGCCTCGGCGGTCTGCTCCTCCAGCATCGCCCGATAGATCTCGTCGTACGACTCGCCTCGAGTCTCACTCCATCGCCTCGTGGCTGCCCGGTGGGCCTCACTCTTCAGATCGATCGGCTGAAACAGCATCGGACTCCCGGGGCCGATTTCCTGCTCGAGTACCCGGTATTCCAACTCATCCTGGCCGACATAGGTGTGGAATAGAAACACGGGTATGGCGAACAGCATGGCCAGCACCGCAGGAATCCCGCCTGGTCGATAGCCGACGAGCTTGGTGATCGCCAGCACTAAGGCACAAATCAGGCACGAGCCCAGCAAAGCCAATACCCATGGGGCGTACAACAGCGCGCGATGTTGAGCCAGACTGATCTGCGACCCGGCCGGTTCCCATGACGCGGATACGAAGTAGACGGCCACGGGCACCAGGCCCAGCAGCGCCGAGGCATAACGAAACGAGAATCGGAACGGCCTCAAGGCGGTCAACCCGCACCCGATCAACACCGTGATTCCCAGCCAGGGCATGCTCGCCAGAAACATGACCATTACGGCGAAGATCACCGACGAGGGAAATCTGTAAAGGATTGCCACCAGCAGGGGCATGGAGCACAGCGTGGCGAACAGCACCCCCATGATGACTCCGTGGATCGGGACGTCCTGCACACTGATCGGCGCCGACAGGAAGTTGTTCAAGGTCACCTGGTTGCCGCCCGTCGGTCGGAATGAGCGGGCCATCAGGTCCCAGTAGCCGTCGTCCTGCCAGGGCCCGTAGGCTCCGGTCCGCAGCCAGAAGGTGAAGCAGCACAAGCCGGCGAACAGCACCGCCAGCAGCAGCAGCATCAGCACAGCCAGTCTCCGATGCCGCCGCGAAGTCCGCGACCAGACGTCCACGATCTGCGGCTCACTGCTCTGCGGGCCGGGTGTGCCTGTCGTTGGTGAGGTCAGTTCTTCCATGCCACAAAAACCGTCACTATGCCGATCGTCAGCTCCCAGTGTTCCACCCGGGCGAAGCCGGCGGTCTGGAGCGATTCAATCAGGGCCTCGGCATTCGCAAAGGATGATACCGACTTGGGCAGATAACGGTAAGCCCCCGTTCGGTCCCGGCTGATCAAGGTGGCCAGCCACGGGAACACGTGGTGGAAATAGGACAGATACAGCCTGCCCAGGAACCGCGACCGCGGCACCGAAAACTCCAGGATGACCGCCCGACCACCGGGCGCGAGCAGCCGATGGATCTCACGAAACCCGGCCGGCATATCCTGGAAATTGCGCACGCCGAATGCGCAGCTTACCAGGCTGAAGGAGCCGTCCGCAAAAGGAAGGGCGACCGCGTCCGCCTGGCACCAGCGGATCGCCGCTCCATCTCTTCCGGCTGCGAGCCTCAGCATAGGCGTGGAAAAATCGCATCCGACCACGGTCTGCGGCCTGGCCTCCGCGAATGCTCGAGCGAAGTCTCCCGTGCCGCAGGCCAGGTCCAGCACGCGATCATCGGCGGCTGCCTTTGCCAGCCGTACCGCCCGCCGCCGCCAGCGCGTATCGCACCATGCGGAGAGGATATGGTTTACCCGCTCATAAGTTGGAGCAATTCCGTCGAACATGGCCCGCACCCGAACGGCTTTGTCCGGCTGGCCATGTGGGTCCGCGAGCTGTCGCTGGTCCCAGATCGTCCTGCCTGTGTGTTCGGAGGTCATCAGACCTGCATTGTAGCCGGGCCGTCGGCATGACGCGCGGAGCGCGTTACAGCAGAGCCGCGACAAGGCCGAGCGCGGCGGCGAGAAGCCCGATCAGGAGCAGCACGACAGACCAGCGGCGTTGATAGTACAGATTGACGACGGACACGAACGCGAGAAGAGGCACGATCACAATCCATACACCCCAGGTCTTGAGAGACGGGGCGAACTGCAGTGTTCCTGTAAACAGATCTCGCTGGATGCACGGACAGCTCAGGCCGAACGCCAGCAAGGCAATGCCGAAGAGCAGGATCGCCCGGTCGGTTTGCATCCAGCGCCTGTATTCACGCCCGTCCTCAGAAAGATCGAACCCATGTGATCGGGCATCAATCAAGGTGAACGGCTGGCCGCATTCCGGGCACCGCCGCGAGATCAGACCGGTGAGGTTGTAATCGCAGTTCGGGCATGCGTGGAGCGGGTCTTGGGGAACGGGCGGCTCCGGCGGGAATATCACCGGCCACGGTTCACGCTCGATCTTGATCGGCGCGATCGCCAGCGGCTCCAACTCGATCGGTCCTTCCGGCGGCTCGCACTCCATGCCGTGCTCCGCCTCGCCCTGTGGACTGGAATTCGGTTCCGCCATGAGCTGCATGCCTGTGCTAGGTCATCGCAATGAGTGCGCCGACGATGCAGGTGAGAATGCCAATGAGGAGCATAGTCGGCGTCCATCGCCATCCCTTGCGGGCGGCGACGATGGCGATGACCGCATCGACGGGGGCCATCAGAGTGATCACGATCATCATGCGGAAGAGCGTTTTCGCGAAGGGGGCGCACCAGGCCAACCATCCGATCTCACGGGGCGACACGATGTCCATTATCGCAGGACTCAGAACGCCCAATACTGTCAGCGCGATCCCGATCAGAAACAGGGCGCCGCCCAGGGGTTCTCGAAGTGCAAGCCACGCCGGGGATTCTCTTTTCTCAGAGGGTCTTTCGCGCCGCGGGCGGTGTCCGGCCTTGGCCTTGTCGAGGGCATGCGCCCTCGCGGAGGTCAAAGTGAAAAAGCTGCCACATTCCGGGCAGCGGCGTGAGGTGAGCCCCGTCAAATCGTGATCGCACCGCGGACACAGGTGCGCCGGGCGAGCGGGGACCGGCGTTGTCACATCGCCTCGAGGTGCCGACGGCTTCGGCTGGACCGGTTCGCCCCGCTGATTGGCCTGTTCTTTGCCGCCCGACTTGCTCATGACAGGCCGTACTCTCGCCAGCGTTGGTCGACCAATCGCACCACGTCCTCGCTCATCTTCAGCATCGTCGGCCAGTCCCGGACAACACCTTCGCCCTTGAGCTTACGAGTGGCGTCGATGCACATCTTGCTGCCGGCCCCATAAAGCGGCGCGGCGTGGTCGAGGATGTCCATCGGTCCGTCAATGACGAACGTATCCCGCCTCGGATCGACGTTTGCTCCCACCGCGAACATCACGGCCTGCTCGTCGTGGACGTTCACGTCGTCGTCTACCACGATGATGAACTTGCTGAACATCATCTGTCCGGCGCCCCAGATGGCGCTGGCTACTTTTCGGGCCTGCAGCGGGTATTCCTTCCGGATCTTCACGAAACAGATATTGTGAAACGCGCCCCACTGTGGCAGGTGGTAGTCGACGAGATCGGGGACGATCATCTGCAAGAGCGGCAAGAAGACCCGCTCCGTCGCCTTCCCCAGGTAATAGTCCTCCATCGGAGGCGGGCCGACGATGGTCGTCGGGTAGATCGGGTTTTTTCGATGGGTGATCGCCGTGACACGCAGCTTGTGGCACAACTCGGGCAGGCTGTAGAAGCCGGTATGGTCTCCGAACGGTCCCTCGCGGGCGGTCTCCGTGGCGCTTACCCAGCCCTCGATGACGATTTCCGCGTCGGCAGGGACCTCCAGCGGCACAGTCCGGGCCTTGACCACGGGGATGCCGCCGTCATTGAGAAAACCGGCGAAGAGCAACTCGCTGACGCCGGGTGGCAAGGGGCAAGTCGCCGCGTAGGGCAGAACGCTCTCGCCTCCCAGGATCAATGCCACGGGCATGTCGCGGCCCTCGGCGACGTGCCTCCGCAGGTGCCTGGCGCCGTCATGGTGAACGTGGCAATGGAAAAGGGCCGACTGGGGCCCCGTCACCTGGATGCGATACATGCCCAGATTGGGCTCCGATCCGTCCGGTGCGGTGGTCAGAATGCTCGCCAGCGTAATGTATCGCCCTGGCAGGCCCTGCTCGGCAGGGGTCGCGGAGGAGGCCACGCTACCGGCCCCCTCGCTGTGGGCCGGCGGCCGGTCCTCCCTGTTGACGGGCTCGCCAACGATGACATCCCGGTCCGCTCCTCCGTCGTGCGGCCAACATTTGATAATGGGAAATGCCAGCAGGTCCGCGTCCTTCGTGTGCACCACCTCCTGGCAAATGCCGTGCTTCACCGGCTTTGGTGCATATCCGGCGATTTTCACCAGTTCCGGCAGCATCTTCATCTTTTCCACGAGACTCGTCGGCGGCTGAGGCTGAATCAGCCGTTCGATTCGCGCTGCCAACTCCTCGAGTTTCTCGCAACCCAAGGCCATTTGCACGCGGGCATAGCTGCCATAGAGGTTGATTGCCAACGGAACATTGCTGCCTTGGACATTTTCGAACACAAGGGCGTGTCCGCCCCTTGCGCCATGGACCGGATCGGTGGCCGGCGCGCCGCCCAGACCCTCCGGACAGAGGGATTTGCTCACCCGATTGGTGATTTCCGATACTTCCAGATCAGGATTCACCTCAGCCCTGATCCGTTTGAGCTGGCCCCGGCTCTCCAGGGCGTGGACAAATGCCTGCAGATCTGAGAACGACACGCAGACCTCCCATGGGCTGGCACGACCTACCCGATCCTAGTTTATCCGATCACTCGGAGCTATGCGCTGAGAGAAATTCACAGGCCCGGCGGCGCCCGAAACGGTCCATCGCCAGGCTTCGCCGGCGCCGGCGAAATCGCGCAAAGCCGTGGCCGGGGCCCTCTTTTCCGCGTCCATGTTCCTTGCTCTCCGCTGCTCGCTGTTCTATCATCCCGCGTTTTAGCGATGGTTCGTGGGCGCATGCCGGAACCAAGGGGAGCAACAACAAGGAGTGACGCGTGGGTCGCAATGCCAGATCGAGGAAGGGACGACACGTTTTTACTTCCGAATCCGTAAGCATGGGACACCCAGACAAGGTGGCCGACCAGCTTTCTGATACGGTCCTCGACACCCTGATCGCCAGGGACCCTGATGCCCGAGTAGCCGCAGAGACGCTGGTTACGACGGGGATTGTCGTCCTCGCCGGCGAGGTCACGGTTCACAACCGGGAGGCCGAGCTCGCGCTGAGCAAGATCGAGGGTAATGTCCGGGAGACCATCAAGAACATCGGCTACGACGATCCTGCAACCGGTTTTTCGCACCAAAGTTGCGCGGTGGTCCGCATGATTCACAGCCAGTCGCCGGACATCAGTCAGGGCGTCACGGCCGGCAAGAAGAAGGCGCAGGGCGCGGGCGACCAGGGGATCATGTTCGGCTTCGCCTGCCGCGAAACCAGGGCCCTGATGCCTTTGCCGATTTATCTGGCCCATCGCCTCATGGAGCGCCAGGCCCTCCTGCGGCAGCAAGGCGAGATTCCGTGGCTGAGACCCGACGCCAAGAGTCAGGTTACGGTTGAATACGACGATGGCACGCCCGTGCGTCTGGCCGCGGTGGTTTTGTCTACTCAGCATCAGGAGCGTCCGGAGCTGCTGGACCGCAACCGGAACATCAACGATCGCTTCCGGCGCACGATCATAGAGAAAATCATTCGTCCCGTGGTCATGGCCGAATCACCCAAGCTCTGGAACGACCGCATCAAATTCCACATTAATCCCACCGGCCGCTTCGTCATCGGCGGACCGGCGGGCGATACGGGCCTGACCGGCCGCAAAATCATCGTGGATAGCTACGGCGGCCGCGGGGCTCACGGCGGCGGCGCGTTCAGCGGCAAGGATCCTTCCAAGGTCGACCGCTCGGCCACCTACATGGCGCGACATATTGCCAAGAACGTGGTGGCGGCGCGGCTGGCCGGCATCTGCGAAGTGCAGCTCGCTTATGCCATCGGCGTGGCCGAGCCCGTCGGAGTCCTGGTGGATACCCAGGGCACCGGTCGCATCGACGATAAGAAGCTGGAACGCCTGATTCGCGATCACTTCCCGCTGACGCCGGCGGAGATCATCACCTATCTCAGGCTGAAACGCCCGATCTATCGCGAGACGGCTGCCCATGGTGCGTTTGGCCGCACCGGCCCCGGCTTCACCTGGGAGAAGACCAACGTGGCGGGAGCGCTTCGCAAGGCCGCTGCTCGCTGGCTGCGGCATTGATGCAGAGGTCGTCCTGAACTATCTCCCGCGGCATGATCCGCCGTGCTCAGTCGCGGGAGCAACCGCCGCTGGAGCCCGGCATCGACCGGGCGGGGGAGTCCCGTCAATGAACTGGTTCCAAACCGTTCCCCCTGGCCAGGGCAGCCTCCAGTTCATGGCGGGCCTTGGAATTGTCGGAGTCGAGTTCCAGTACGGCGCGCAATTCCACGATGGCTTCGGCATCCTTCCCCTGTCTCAGCAGCGCGACAGCCAGGTTGTGGCGGGCCCTGACGAAGTCAGGCTGGACTCTGGTAGCCGCAGCGTAATGTTGAATGGCCTCTCCCAACCGGCCTTGCCTGAAAAGGATGTTTGCGAGGTTGTAGTGGGCCGTCGGGAGATCCGGTCTGTGCTCGAGGACACGTTTCAGGTGCACGATTGCTTCCCCTGATTGTCGATGTCGCACCAGGCAGTTGGCGAGATTCAGATGGGCCTCCGCGTAGTCCGGCCGGATGCGAATGGCCTCCTGGTATTGTTGTATGGCCTCCCGCAGCCGGCCTCGCGAAGCCAGGGCCACTGCCAGATCGAAATGAACCTGCGGCGACCTTGGCTCGCGCCACAGGGCTGTGGTCAAACGGGGCACGAGGTCATCGCCGCGGGGGCGCGGGGCCGTCTGGCCGGGCGTCATCACGATCGAAGGAGCCTGCATCAATGGCAGGCCCAGCCCGCCGCTGCTGTCCCGCACTGCTATCGGCTGAGTTCTGGCATGCCGTGTTGCAGTCCAGGCCGGTCCCCCGCTCTTGGCCAGTCGCAGGGACTGTTCGCACGCATATTTGAGCGCGCTGTTGAGCCAGAACAGCAGAATGACGGCGGCGATTCCGAAGGCGACGAAACCGACGCCGCCCAGGGCGCTCAACATCGCGAAGATCCCTGCAACGAGGGGGTTTTGGTCCGGGCTGCCGTGGATTGCCTTGATGGCGGTTGCCGCACCAGTTGCAGTTCCTGCGATCACCAGACCCCACATGACGCCGGTCGTGGATCTGACCAGCTTGTTGTCGGGAATCCGTCTTGCGAAATCGCGGAAATACGCAAACTCTCCGAAGGTAACAACGAGCGCCGCGGCGAGCCCTGCCACTCCGCACAAGATCAGTGTCCAACCGGAAAGTACGAGCTCACCTACGATGGAGCAAATGGCGCCAATGAGCGCGCCCAGTGCACAAATCCGTATGGCCACCCGCGCCGTGGTCGGGTCTTCGAGCCGGCCTCTCGGTTCCCGGGCCGTCACCAACAGCGCGGCCCACAGGCCCAGGCCGGCCGTGATCGATGTGAAGAGCGTGTCAAGGAGGCCCGACCAACCCCATGCCCGCACGAGGAATGCAGCCGCGAACACCAGAATGCTTATGAGGAGGTACCACTCCGTCAGCAGGATGCCGCGACGTATTCTTCTTAACCAGGCTGGATCAGCGTAACGCAGCAGCTCGCAGTGAAGCGAGCGATGGACTGGCGTGGCGCATGCCGGGCACACCTGCGTTGCCGACAGGCTGCGGATGCTGCCGCCGCACGTGACGCATAGCACGTCACCCTCGATCCCGGCGCGAACGTCACCCTTCTCAATTGTCGTCGCGCTCCATGACATGTCGTGCCCCTCCGGACTCATCAGGGCCGCAATTCAGCGGATCAGCGGCGTTCGGAAATGCCCACCTTTTCCAGTCTGAGCCGCTTTGCACGAATGTGCTTTACTCTACCTGCTTTCATACTACCCCAAGTGACCTGGCCTGACAAGAAAAACATGCTCTGCGGAGGCTTTGCAGGAAATGGTTCGGATCCGCCCCGGCAAGAGGAATGAATGAAGACGAAGCAGATCCTATGGCTCCAAAGCGGGACAGGTCTTTGCGTTTGAGGAGATGCCGGAAGCAGGGGAGAGGCGGCAGCGGTCGGTCATCAGGCGCTTGCCTGATGATTGGCTATCGGGCCAGGGGTTGTTCTTTACTGTCCTCCACGGGGAGGGGATTTTCGAATCCTTTGCGGGCGCAAAGCTCATCAATGACCTCGTCAAATCTGGCGAGGTGGTATTCATCCAGCCGTAACTTCCGCTCCGTGCCGTTGTCGTCGTAGGTCAGGTCCACCCAGCCCTTCTTGGAGAAGCGGCTGATGTCGAGCGCTTGCATATCGTCCCACCGGATCGGCCCGCGCCCCTGATAGCTCAGACCACCTTCGTCGAGGACGAGATGCGTTCGCACGACCCGGAGCATCAGCCACAAGCAATAGATGGAGAGAATGGCAAGGGCGAGAGCCAGGAATTTCTGTCCATAGATCGTGGCCTCGGTCTTCTGCGACGGCGTTCCGATGGGGGTCGACAGTCGGCCATCCTTCAGCGGGATTTTGATGCGGAATGTCGGGCCGAAGTAGTACCACCCGTCGGCGTTCTTCCAGGAGGGTGGGCCTCCCAGGACATCCTTCAGGGCCTGCTCCACCACTGGCGTCGCCCTGTTGCCGACGATCTTGTTAAGGGCGGCGACCACCTTCGGCATTGCTTCCGGCGTCACCGAGGGGTAGATCGGCGCGTCTTTCGCCTTCTCCCGCTCTTCGGGCGTGGGCAATTGCTGGAGATGTTCAGCCCGGTTCTTGGCCGGGTAGCCAATGTATCCGTCGTAGGCGAACCAGGCGCTGAAGCCGGCTACCATGATCAGCAGGAGCAAGGTACGCACTTTCCGTTCGCCGGTCGGTCCGCTCTCGATGCGCATGTTTTCCTCAAGCGGGGCGGTTCAGCTTCCCCTGCGGAAATCCTGTACCTGCTTGGTGAACTTGGCGGCGTCATCCGCCGTTATGACGAAAACGCGATCCGGGGCGGCGGAGGTGCTCGCGTAGCGTTCGGTGCCCTGCGGGCCCTTTGAGGAGATCGAAAGCGTCACCACTTGCCCTGTCTCCATCTCGAACGTCACCTTGATGGCCGGCTTGTCCAGGCCGAACTCAGGCAAGTTCGCTCCGGTGTATTTCACGTACCGCTTCGTCTTGAGGTCCTTCAACGCGGTGAGCACGTTCGTGATCTTGGTCGCGTCGGTCTGGAAACTGGGCTCGCCCGCCAGCAGCCAGTCCTTGCCGGATTTCTCGAACGCGAATGAGGTTTCACCCGCAATCTCGAGCCGTCGGGCTTGAGTGGCATCCAGCCCGATCACTCTGGTGTCGAACAGCTCGGTCTCTAGATCGTCCAACACCTTGGCGTCGACCTCGCAGATCGTCGCGCCGCCTTCGATCATTGCGTACACCTTACCCTCATGCCGCGCGACGAAAATCGTGCTTACCCGCGGCGGCTGGGGAACCATTTCGAATTCCTCGACTGGTTGCGTGGCCGGCGGGGTGGCCATCTCGGCAGGCGACGTTGTTGTCGGCTGGGCAGCGGGCTGCGTGGTGGGCTTTTTCACACGCATCGGGGGCATATCCACCGTGATTCGGGCGGTGACCGCCTGTGCGTCCAGACCGTATTTGCCGGCGTCCGCGGCCAAGGCTACTACCTGCCGCCCGCGCAGGTTCGCCAGGTCGGTCACGATGTTGTTGACCGCGGCAACCTCGGCCTGGCCCTGGATCGGCAGTACGAATTTCCACTCGCCTTGTTCCTTCGCGACTTCGCACGTCTCACTGCCCCGGCCCAGCACTAGCTTGGACGCCATGGAGTTGGTGAAGGTGAGAAGCTGCCGGCTCATGAACGAGGTGGGGCGGACGATCATCGCGTCCGCCGCCTCGACCTTGACGACGGCGATGAACCCCTCGCGCTCGTTGCGGACGTACGCCCCAGTCTTGCTGGAAGTCAGACCGCCGACGATCAGTCGCTCAGGCTCCAACTGTCCTTCGAGCATCAGCTCAATCGTCGCCCGCGGGGAGGCAAATCCAAAAGTTGGCAATTCGGTTGCTTCGAAGCCCGTTGCGGTCAGCTCGCGCAGAGCTTTCAGAAAATCGTCCACTGCCGCCGACTCGGCCGGTACCGGCGTCTCGCCGGCCGCCAAAGTGGTCATTTGCCAATTGCCGTCCGCCTTGGTCAAACGGACCGAGCTGCCGCCGGAGAGGACGGTTATCTGTTGCACGCGGTTGGTCTGGATATTTGTGACCTTCTTGTCTCGGAGCTCATCGAGGGGCGGTACTGCCTGGTTTGCCGAATCTTCCGTGATGGTGAAGACCGCCGGCTTGCCGCCGCTGGCGAGGGCTGAAAAGACCTCCTTCTCCGCGACGCCGCCGAGGACGATCTGAATCGTTCTGGTGGTTACGTCGTATTCAGGAGCCGCAGGAGCGCTGGCAGGTTGGCTTGTGGCCGGTTTGGGCGTCTTGATCTCGGTGGTTACCGCCACCCTGAGACGAGGAGGATCCAGGCCGTAAGGCCGCATGCTCTTGGGCGCATCGTCGACAAACTTCTGGACGCTCAGGCCGGACAGGGCCTTCAACATACTTGAAATCTTGGCGACATCCGCCCGCCCTTTGACCGGCGAGTCTATGGTCCATCTGCCATCGCTCTTGACCAGGGTGTACTGGCGGTCGCCGGTGACCTCGACCCGTACAGCATCGGCCTGATTGAACTCCGCTATGCGTTTGCTGCGGTAGTCGGAGAGGCTCTTGCGCAGGTCGGCTGCCAGGTCTCCGTCAACCAGATAGATCGTGTCGCTGCCCTCGCGCTGCACATAGGTCCTTTTGGAGAGGGCCTGCGTCGCGCCGATTTTGATGACGTAAGACTTGCCGTCCTTATCGGTGAGCTTGACGATCTTGAGCGGCGCCTCCAGCGAAGTCTGCTCATTCGTCGGCCGGTCGGGATCACCCTTGGGATAAGTCTTGACGTAGGTCAGACTCTTGATTTTGGTTGCGTCGTTGTTAACGCCGGCGTCATCGGCAGGCCACTCGATCGGCGCGATGATGCGCCACTTGTTGTCCCTCATTTCGAAAACCACGGCCGGTTCGGCGCCGGTCTTGATCTCAAAGCCGCGCAATTCACCCAGCGGCGGATCAAGGAGCTGCTTGGGCTCCGCCGTCTCGGGGGCACGCTTCGCCGCGGTCTTGGAGGACTGTGCCCACCAGATTCCTGCCACCGCGATTGCCAACGCTATCACCAGAGCGATTGTCGTTTTCGCGTTCATCCCGAATATCCGTGCCTCTCAAGGCTCCGATCGGACCAGTCACGGTCCAAACTCGATTGATGGCCACCCACCGAATGGGACTCGGCCCATCCGCGTGCTAACGACGACGGATGACCCACAACACAATACCGGGCAAGAATACCACCGCCGGCCAAACGCCCCAGACGAAGATGCGCATGGCTGTCAGCTTCGAACGGTCGATCTGCGTGATCCGCGGGACCGGCATGGGCCCCCGGGCGATCCATTCCGGGTGGCCGCTCAGCCAATACAGGGCGTTGACGAACAGGTCCGCGTCCTCCGTCGGGGGCGGATCAAACCGTATCGTCTGGCCCTCGGCCAGGACAGGGTTTTCCAGATAATCATCCCGGTAGCTGCCGCCGAAGCTGACCACGATGATTCGGCCTTTGCTATTATCGCCGTCCTTCCGCTGAGCCGTCACCATGACGTCAAAGGGCCCATACCTGGGCTCGGAGGTCAGCGTCACCCTGCCCTCAGATGACTGCTGCCGGACTTGATCGATGATGTGTATCAATTCCGAGATAGTGGCCCCGATGTAATTCTCTTTGTGTGGAATCTGCAGCACGAGCGACGTGGTCACCCCTGCGGGGAGGTCCTTCTTGATGTCGATCGGGCAGGCGTCGTTGATCAGGAACCGCGTGCCGCGCAGCGGCTTGCCGATCTCCTGGTCGGTGAACCCGCTTGCCGGCATGTGCCCGAACCGGTTGCCTCTCACCATAAAGGTGTTCGGGGCCCGGCGATCGGGCTCGACCCATGTGATGCGCCGGGAGTTGTCGATCCGAATACCCCAGTCCTGGTCCAACAGGGGACCGTAGCCATAGGGAGGCGTCACCGGCGGACCGCCAAACATGCCGCCGCCGCGCACTTCCCACGTCGCCAGGAAAATCACTTTGGCGTCATTGGCGAGCAGGTCGCGAATCATCTGTCGCTGGGCCTCGCCGAACATCTGATCCTGTGGTTGCTGACCGCCGAAAGGATTCGACGACGGCGGGGGGGGAGGCAGGCAGACATAAATCGCCTCAGTCCCTTCTTCAGGCGCAGGTCTCTCCTTGGCCGTGGCCATGTTCCAGTCCACCACCTTGAATCCAGCGCCCTCCAGCCGCTTACGCAATTCGCTGAGGGCCCGGCTCGGGACCCAGCTTTCGGGGGGCGGCGGCATGAAGGGGCTGCGCTGTTGCGGCGGGGGCGGCTCGAAGGACGTCACCACGACCGTGGCGCACGGCTTGTCCCGGGTGATTGCCAGAATCGCCGACGACAGTGCACTGTCGCCGTTGAAGCTCCGCCCCAGCTCCTCGGCATGGCCGGTGGGGCCGGCGATGCTCTCGCGCACCGGGAAAACCTCGGCGAAGGGCACCACCCGTATCTTCCCCTTCGCCTCCACGACGATGACGTTGTCCTCTTTCAACTGATCAGCAAGCGAGCCGAGCTTGAGTTCGGGCAGGCTCTCGATCTGTTTCTCCAAGGCGTCGATCGCAGC
The DNA here is from genome assembly GCA_035542775.1 of Phycisphaerae bacterium. GTDB lineage: Bacteria > Planctomycetota > Phycisphaerae > UBA1845 > UTPLA1 > DATKKX01. Next base: position 22,529 of record DATKKX010000444.1, read on the forward strand.
CATCTTGTCGCCGAACAGCGTTCCCTGCTTGGCCAGGTCCAGCAGCGCCTTCGAGGCGGGATCCACCTTCGACAGTCGGGCGGCCAGATCGCTCAGCAGTTGCTGGCAGGCGGCCGCATTCTGTTCCAGGATGGTGACGTCGTGACGGGCGTCCGCAAGCTCCTGGCTCAACTGCTCAGACTTGCCGGTGTCGATGACGCCCAGTATCAGCAGCCGCCTGTTTTCCAGTGTCTTACCCGCTTGCCGGAGGACGTCCGCGACCTCGACCTGGGCGGTCAGCGGGCCGATCTTGACCGGCGCCGCCCAGCTGGGATGTTGCTTGACCATCGGGAACTTGCGGGCGAAGCCGTCCACGCGCTTGACCAGTTCCTCCAGTTTTGCGCTGACCTGCACGCCGCGGTCCGCGAAGGCCTTCAGGGCCACGGCCGGATCGCCGGGCAGCGGCGCATCCTCGGGGCCGACCGAGTCGCGAAGCGAGGCCACCAGGGTCTGGGGCTCAACCGCCACTTCGCGGAGCATTTGAATGTTGGCCGAGTCGGGCTTGCTGGCCTCATCGGCCAGGGCAGCCAGCTCGTTCATACGATCGCCGATGGCCTTCAGATGGCCCTTCACCTCGCCCAAGGCCGTTTTCGCCTTGTTGGTGGCGTCGCCGTATTTGGGTATGCCTCCCGCGGGGGTGAGTTCCTTGATTTCATCGCCGGCCTTCTTGAGCGTGTCCACGTCGGCCTTCAATGCAGCGGCGATGTTGGCGAAGAGCGGGAAATCACCCAACCAACTGTCGCCTCCCATCAGGTTCCTGGCCTGGTCCAGGCGATCCTTAAGATCCGCCTCCAATTCGTCGCGCAATTTAGCAAAGGTCTCCAGCGCCTCCTTGTGCTTGGCGGCTTCTCCGCCGAAGGTTCCGCTGATCCGTGAAACCAGCTTCTCTCGCTGGCTCGAGGTGACGACGTACGTCACCTTGATCTTGGAAGAAAAGCGCGTCAGCTCGTCGCAGTAATCCTGGATCCGTTTGACGTATTCCTGTTGTTTGGCGTCTTCCTCGTTGGGCGGGTAGACCGTTGAAATCTGAATATCGCAGTCCGCGGCCTGGATGATCCGTTTGGTGCGATCGCTCAGGCCGAAATTTCCCGCCGCCGCCAGATCCTCGCGGAAGTACTTGATCGAGCAGATCCAGTTCACGGCCACCAACAACGCTGCCGCGACGAGAATCGAAATGGCGACGTTGGCGCCGATGGCAACGCGGCGTCCCGACGACATTGCTTCCGCGCTAGAACCGCTTGAACTCATCGCCATCGCTTCGACTCCATTACCTTGACCGCCAGGAACAGAAAGAACAGTGTTCCGGTCACGAAGAACGCGAGCGCCTTCGTGTCGAAGATGCCTTTGCTGAAATCCTCGAACTGATGCAGGATGTTCACGTAGCTCAGCACGATTCGCCAGGTTCCTCCGCCCCAGGTGGCGAATGCATCGACCACCAGCGTAAACACACTGAGCACGCCCATTCCCAGGATTGCCGCGATCAGTTGGTGCCTGGTCAGGGCGCTGGCGAACACGCCCACCGACACGTACAGCGAGCCGATCAGGATCATCCCGACGTAACCGTACACCACCAGGCCGATGTCATTGGCCCCGTAGCTGAACAGCAGAATCACATGAATGAGCGTTGCCGCCAGCAGGGCGAGGTAGAACACCAGCACACCCAGGTACTTACCGACCACCACCTCGACGTCGGTCACCGGCGCAGTCATCAGGGTCTCGATCGTGCCGCTGGCGAACTCATCCGCCAGAACCCGCATGGTGAGCAGGGGGATGGCGAAGACCAGCAGCCATGCCATGCTGTTGAGCATCGGCCGGATCGAGGCCTCGGCGTCCTCGACCAGGGTATTCGTCATGAACAAGTAACCCACGGCCACCAAGAACACGGCGGCGACGATATAAGCCACCGGCGACAGAAAGTTCGCCGCGAGTTCCCGTTGCGTCAGTGCCGTCACATTTCGCATCACGACCGCACCTCCCGCCTGGTCGCCGGCTGATCCTGCATCTGCCGGGCCGTTATCTGCACGAAGAATTCCTCGAGGCTGCCCACTTCAAGGCGAAGCTCCCGCAAGGACCAGCCTCTGCCCTTGACCAGCTTGAATATGTCCTCCCGCGGGTCGCGGTGCTGCCTGGTTTCGATCGTCAACCGCTGCCACCCGTTGTCCGACTCCGCTTCGACGCCGCTGATGCCATCCAGCTCGGCCACGGCCTTCTTCACGTCCGCGGCCGGACCGGAGACCTCGGCGATGAGACGCGAGCCACCGCGGATGCGTTCCTTCAACTCGCTGGGCGAGCCAGAGGCGACGATCTTGCCGCCAGCGATGATGATCGTCCGCTGACAGGTGGCCTCGACTTCCGGCAGGATGTGGCTGGAGAGCAGCACGGTATGCCGCTTGGCCAGTTCGATGATGAGGTTTCGCGTCTCGCGAATCTGTGCCGGATCCAAACCCACCGTCGGCTCATCCAGGATCAGCACCTTGGGATCGTGCAGCAGTGCATCGGCCAGCCCCACCCGTTGCCGCATGCCCTTGCTGAGCTGCTGGATGGGCCGGTCGATGAAATCGCCCAGCCAGCAGAGATCAGTGACTCGTTTGATCGCCGCTTCGCGCGAGGGTCGATCAAGCCTCCTGATCTTGCCTCGAAAATGCAGGTACTCCCGTGCCCGCATGTGCATGTCCAGCGGCGCATTCTCGGGGAGGTACCCGATTACCCGCCGGACGGCCAGCGACTCGGAGAATACGTCGTGGCCCGCCACCGATGCGGCCCCCGACGTCGCCGGTATGTAGCATGTTAGAATTCGCAGGGTCGTCGTCTTGCCGGCCCCATTCGGACCCAGGAAGCCGACGATCTCCCCTTCTTCAATGTTGAAGGAGATGCCGTCGACCGCCCGAAGGTCCCCGAACACCTTCGTCAGATTCTGCGCCTGTATCATCAGCGTCCCACGCCTCGCTCAACCGAACCAAACGTGTCTCTAATCGCACTCAGGCCCGCATGCCTTGGTACCTGCTTGAATGATCTCCGGCCCTCATCTAACCAGACCCGCGGCCTCTCGGGCGGGCTTCAGGCATCCGCGCTTACGTTGACCGAATGACCGGGGTTCGCCACGTCGGTCCAGGTCGCCGCGACGCCCGGCATAGCCGCTGTCCCATCGACGAAGCATGGATGCGAACCACGTTTTCTACATACCCCGCCGCTCCGCGTCAACCCCAACGGGTAACCTCAATGACGGCTGGACCGGAAGCTTCCTGTCAGCGGATCGGCGGCCAAAAGTTGCCCGAGCGGCCCTCCGGGGGTATATTTCGGGCTTTACAAGGCATATTGCGAGACAGAGAGGCGTGTAATGAGAATGCAGATAAACGAAGCCGTTCTAGAGAAAGCCGTTGCGCGTTGTCGGGAACGTGGGGTGATCATCCCGACTTTCGCCCAACAGCGGGACCCATCGAAAGTTCCACAGTCCATTCGTAACCGCCTGAAAAAAGTGGGGTTGTGGGACGTTGAACCCGCCAACCTGTTCCGCATCTCCTGGAAAAACGAGCCGGTGCCCTCCGGCGGCCTTTACAACAACGGCAACTGGATCGAGTTTCCCCCGGCTCTGACCGGCGTGCCCGCGAGGATTGTCGGCCTGGTCGGTAAGTGGTTCCCGACCGGCGCGCACAAGGTCGGAGCGGGCTTCGGCTGCCTGGTGCCGCGACTGGTGGCGGGCCAGTTCGATCCGACCACGCAGAGGGCGGTCTGGCCGTCGACCGGCAACTTCTGTCGAGGCGGCGCGTTCGATTGTGCGCTCCTGGGCTG
>DATKKX010000445.1:0-22874 GCA_035542775.1 Phycisphaerae bacterium
CCCTGGGACAGCTTGCCCTCCGTGCCGTCGAAGTTCAGCGTGCCGGTTTTGGCGGCGTACTTTTCGGCCCGATCCCAGTCTTTCGCCATGATCGCTAGCCGGAACTGCCGATCCACCGCGGTGCCGTCTTCCGGACGCAACTGCTCGGCCTGATCGGCGTACTTCCCCGCTTCTTCGTACTGTTTGCGACGGATGTAGAAGTCGGCAAGCCAGCTGGCGCGAAGGAATTCATCCGGCTCCTCCTTCCAGAACTGGACGATCTTCTCATCCGGCAACTCGCCCGCTTTCAGGCTGACCGCGAACTCCATCCTCTCATAGTCGCGATTCGTGGGATCCCGCTGACGCAGCGACTTGGCGAAAGCCTGGGCATCGGCGGTCCGGCCCGCCGAAATGTAAACCCGGAACAGCAGCCGGACGGCCTCCGGGTCATCCGCCTTCTTCTCCAGCACCGCCTTTAATTTTCCCTCCGCCTCATCGTAGCGCTCCGAGAAAGCCAGGATTCTCGCCTGCTGCATCTCATCGCCGCCGGCGCTCTGGGCCAGCTTCTCCCCTTCCTTCGCGACCTGGTCGAGCCGGCCCAGTTGTCGATACGCCTCCATGCGCAGCCTGATCGCCATCTCATTTTTTTCCATGAAGTCCTGGAGAGCTCGCACCTGCATCGGCTTGAGATAATTCAACGCCTCGGCCGGTTGATCCATCCGCAGGTAACAGTCGGCCAATGCCAGCCAGACCGCCGGCGTTATTCCACCCCTCCTCTGGTCCTCCTCCAGTGCCGCCTGATACTCTTCTTTGGCCGCCCCCCACTGCCGTTGGGTCGCGTACAGATCGCCCAGCAACACCAGCAATTGGAAGTCTCGCTGGCCCTTCATGGAACGCTCCGCCGCCTCCGCCTCCCGGATGGCCGCCACATATTCCCCTCTCGCGTTGAGAATGTGGGCAGTGAGCAACCGCACCGGCGTGGACTCCAGGTCCACTTCCTGCTTCAGCTTCTCCACCCATGCCTCGGCCGATTTCAGGGCTTCTGCTTTTTGCTCCGGGCTGGATGCCTCCCGCGCTCGCTGCACGTCCTGCAGGCACAACTTGCTGATGAAATCCTCACGGTATAGATTGTTCTTGCGCAATCGGAAGTGCTTGGTTCGCTCGATCGCGTCCAGGCCGCGCTTGTACACCTCCTCCTCCCGCGCGAGTTTTGCCTGTTGCTCCGCTGGATCCTTCGCCAACGCCCGTTGCATCTGATAGACGTGTCCCAGCGCATAGTAGGCCTCCCCGTTCTTGGGGTCGATTTCCATCGCCTCCTTCAAGAGCTTCTCGGCTTTGTCCAAGTCGCGCGGCAACTTGTCGGCTAGGCCCTCGGAATAAACCGACGCCAGCCGAAGGTGTGAATCAACATCAGTTTTCTCGTCCGCGACCAGCTTCTCCAGGGCCGCCAATCCATCCTTCGGCGAGTCTCCGTCTAAATCGAATAACGCCTGTGTCCGCTTCAGATCGTTGGCGGCCTTCTCGTTACCCTGCTCCTCGCACTTTTCGGCCGCGGATTTCAAATTCGACCTGATGTCCTCAATCAGCGCGTCCGCTTCCTTCGGCTTTTTTTCGCGCAGCTTTTTCTGGGCTTGAGCCCAGCGAATCTCCGCCAGCGACTTGACCACATCGGCGTTGGTGGGGTCCAGCTCCCAGGCCCGCTTCAGCGCGGCCTCGCCCTTCTCGGCATAGGTCTCATCCTGGTCCGCCAGCTTGGCATAGGCGCTCCCCATCGCCTTTTGAACCAGGGGGGATTGATCCTCGATCTCGGCCAGCTTCTTGGCTTCCTCCAGCACGGTGTTCCACTGCAGCGCCCCGCCGAACACATTGGCAAGCTCGAACTCCAGCTCGGTGGACAGTTCGGCGGCCGAGCGCAGCTTGGCGTTCTTCACCCGCGCCTGTTGAATGAACATACGCGCCGCCGCGATGTCGCCGTCCTCGCGTGCGCACCGCGCCGAATCCACCAGGTGCTCCGGATTGTGCCCGGGATCCTTGGTATACGCCCGGTAGTACGTCTGCATCGCCTCGTTGTACTTCTGCTGGTCTTCAAGACGCTTGGCTTCCGCGGCATACACCTTGGGATCCTGTCCCGGCATGTTGCGCAACAGCACAATGCCGCCGACCGCCAACAATGCCATTCCCAGCAGGGTCAGGATGCCTACCACGTTCTTGTTGAGTTTTCGCGCCATGGTTTCGTGCCTTCTATCTTGCTATTGCGGTGGTCCGACGGGCTCGCCGCCTCGCCCTGATCCCGCCTTGGGCCAGTGTGAGTTGACCAGTTCGGTCAGCACCCCGTCGAGCAGAGAGCATGCCTGCTTGTCGGCTGCGGCTGCATCAGCATCACTCATGCCGTCAAAGGACAGTTCGACCTTCGAATAGTATAGATGACTTTCGTGCGGATTAGCCATTCGCATTCTCGCTCCCTGCCGACCGGGGTAGAAATCGCCATTGATGCAGATTGTGTAATACACATAGGCCTTGCCGGCCGCCCGCTGAGCGGGAGGAGGATAAAAGGACAGGCGCCGAACGCTGACCTTCCGACCCAACCGGGTCATGTCCATTTCGAGCGTGTCGTCCGTATCCAGGACGAAGGCGCCCATGGTGAGACACTCCTCCGGCACATGCGGTACCTGGTCCTGCACGCCTGTGTAATAGGTCACCAGAATCTGTGTCGCCTTCCAGGGCGCCCGCTGATGGGGCGTCCGCAACGTCCAGTTGACGTATTCATTCGTTCCCAGCTCCTGAATTGTCTCGGGGGGCAAGCGCGTGGAACCGAGCACTTCAAACGGCTGAACGCACGCCCGATTGAGATCCTCCAGGGGCTTGTGGATCGGCAAGGGTTTCTTGATCAATTGCAGGTTCGCAACCTGAAGCACCACGGCCGCGGTCGCCAGCACGATGACGGCCAGCAGGTAATGGAGTGTTGCCCGTCTCGGCATTGCTGTCACGGCGACTCTCCGGCTCTTGCCGCATCCGGCTGTTCGGGCTCGTCAGGTTCCTCGGTGAAGAGGTGATCCAGAACCCACAACACGCCCAGATACATGGCAAACCCAAGCCCGAACAAAACCAGACCCAGAATCGTGTGCGGTGTCCCCGACGCCAGTTCCGGGTAGCCGTACATCTGCAGGCCGCCCGTTATGATCACCCTCAGTATGTTGCAGAACAGGGCCACGGGCACGACCAGGACGGCCATCGCCACCCGGTGCCAGGGTGGCCGAGGTGTGAAGTACGCCATTGCCAGCCCCAGGGCCACGAACGCCATCAACGATCGCATGCCGCTGCACGCTCCCGCCACGGTGAAGTCCCCCGATCGACCGCCCTTCATGAAGAAGGCGATGTTGATGCCCTGCCGCTCCACCTCCGCGCCCGGGAAGGTGTTCAGCACCAGCGCGGCGATGGCGGCCGCCGCCTGCTGCAGCGGCTGCGTCACGGCGCGGTAAAGTCGCTCCGGCGGCGGAATGGCCAGAACCAGAAAACCGATCGGGAACAACGTGAGCCAAAGGGTTCGCCATCCGCGCACCAGCAGGACGACTCCCGCAATCATTGTAATGATGGTCAGCGGCTGCGGGTAGCCGATGCTGGACATGATGCAGAACACATAGGCCGCCACCGAGATGAGCATCAGCAGGGCGCCCCACAACGAGCCCTCGTGCTCTCCCGTCATCAACTCCGCGCGCTTGCAGTGAACCAGATACAGACTGAAGAGCGGTATCAGGAAACCGTGCGACCAGTCCGGTTGCATCCAATACACGAACAACCGGTAGAAATGGGCGGAATACAGCCAGCCCAGCAGCGCTGCCAGCAGCAACACCTTCGCCACGCCCGCCAGGCCCAGGTACTCCCGCCAGGTCGGCAGGTTGTCCGGGGCGCGCCGCGAGCGACGCTCATCGCCGCGCATTCTTCCCGCTCCGGCACCTGTCAGTGCGCTCATGGCATCGCCATCCACAGCCCGCGTCAACGCAGCACGCGTCCGCCGGAGGCTGGCCTTCTCCTTGCTTGGCCCGCCGACACGATCTTCATACCCGGACACCAGGGCTCGGCCCCCTCGCCGGCCGCCCAAGAGCATACCAGACTCCCCGGATATGGCGAGCGACCCGTTTAATAGGCTGGAAGTCCCTTGGCTACCCGTCTCGCCCGATGCTCCGCCTTCAACTGCTGTTTGGCATCGAAGGTGTCGCTGTCGGCGAAGTTGCGGTCGTACACGAAACCGAATCCGTAGCTGAAACGGAACGCGTTTCGCAGAACGGCCATGAACACCGCGGCGGCATTGGTCCCGACATTCACAATGTCGTCCGGCTTCACGTAGAAGTCCGGTGCGCTGCCCGCGAAAATGGCGTCCAGATTTAACTGGATGATCTGCTCCTCGTCCTTGCTGACCCGACGAACCACCTCGGCTCGTGACGGCCAGGCCAACGGCCCGAAGCCGCCACCCGACACGATCGCCTGCTTCACCGTCAGCCGCCGCCCCGTCAGGGCGTAAGCGCCGGGGCGGGCCACGTTGCCCGCCAGGTAGTATTCGCCGACCGAGCCCATCGGCACGTGTATGATATCGAAAGGCCGAATGAAGATGTTGTAGCGCGGATCGCCCTGCAGTAGTTCCTTCACCGGGATTTCGATGATCCGCATCGGCGGAGCCATCTCCGCAGGTTGGTGCCGTGATTCTTCTTCCGGCATCTCGGCTTCCGCCGCCGGGCCGCTCAGTGCTCGCGAGGTCACCACGGGGGCCGAAGCCGGTGGCGGCGTCTCGCCTTCACGCGCCTTGCTGGTGACCTGACTCGCCGCCGGCTTCTCCACGATCCACTCGCCCCGCTCCGCATCCCACATGGGGGCCGGCCCTTCGCCGCCGGGCTGACCCTCCAGGATGTCCAGCTCGTCCACGGTCGGCCGCGTGGGCGCCGGGGCTGTGGCTGCCGGGGGCGGCTCTGACGTTGAGGCGGTCCGGGCAGACGAGGTGTCGGACATCGTGAACGGCACAGGCGACGCCTTCCTGTTGAGCGCCACTTGCTTCGGCGCGGGGCCGCGGCCTGCCGCCCCCAGACCCATCGGCGCCTGTCCATGACGGATCACATAGATCGTGTCGACCACCTGTGGTGGAACTCCACCGGCAGCGGCGATGCCTTCCACAAGCGCGTAGTTGGGCCTGGGTATAGGATAAACGCTTGGCCGAGCAACATTGCCGACGATCGTGAATTGTGTCGTCTGCGACTGCATGAGAGTCACCTGCACGTCGGCATCCTCCAGGATCCCGGCGGAGCGCAGCTGCTCTTTCAACTCCAGTTCCAATTCCCTGGGCGTCAGCCCGAGCACGCGGGCTTGCCCCACCGCCGGAAAAGTTTCAAAGCCGGAGTTGCCCACCCGTACCTGAATATTGGTCGCCACGCCCGGCGTGAAAACCTCGAACATGGAGATGTTCAACACATCCCCAGGGGCGATGCGTTCTTCAACCAACTGCGGGCTCGCGTCCTCGGCGGTGGGCTCTTCCGCGTTCTGAATGCCCGTCGGCTCCTCGAGTATGCTGATTGACTCGCGGATTTCGTTGCTCACCGACCTCTCGAAGTTGCCTGCCTGGGTCGGATCAATGAAGCCGTTCTTGAGCCAGTTCGCGCTGGTGTTGCCCGAACAACCGGCGTTCGAAATCGGGACAAGTACTACGAAGAGCAGCCCCCAGCCCGCGAGAATGGCCCCATGGGCGGTCCATGCGCGGAGTCCGGGACGACCCCGGAACGCAGCGCCGCGCGGCGCCCTTGCCGGCCACTTCTGCGTCGACCCACCAACAATTCGGCGTGATGTCTGGAACCAAGACACGTCGGCACTCCTCACCGAAACCGGAACTCGACCGCGCAAGTTCGGACGGTCCTTGATCGCTGTTATCGTCACGCCGCACAACCGATAACGAGCTTTCTGGGTGCGGTAAACCACTATTCCTGCGACATACCCCACGCCATCAAAACTTGCGCAACACCCCGCAAAACAAGCGGTTCCGACCGATAAGTATGCAGCAACGCCCGGCGCGCCGCATCCAACGGATCGACCTCCAGTGACGCCAGTCCTGATATCCCGCACTAGTCTGAAACCGCCTTGGATCGCCGTCGCGCAGGCTTTGCGCAGATAGCCCCGTCCTGTCTACGCGACCCACCTTTGGATTGTTCAGTCCGTTGATTTTCAGAACCGATACTTTTGTTGTGGTGCCGACGCCAAGGCCCACCGCCCTGTACGCCCCGACCGGAGGGCTCCGATGCCGGCCCCCCGATTGACGCCCCTGGAGCCCCCTCAAGCTTAAGGATCTCTCGGCCATGGATGTCGTGATTCTGGGAGCAGGCGGCCACGGACGAGTCGTCCTCGACATCATCCAGCAGGCCAGGAAACACAAACCCGTCGGCTTTCTGGACAACAACGAAGCCCTCCATGGCCGGCGCGTCGACGGCCTCCCCGTCCTGGGCGGCCTGGAACAGTTGCCAGAACTCAAGCAGCACGGCATCGGCGCAGCCGTCATCGCCATCGGCGACAACGGCATCCGCCGGGCAATGGCCAATACCCTCGATGAAAACGGCTTTCAGTTCATCAACGCCATTCACCCCTCAGCCCAGTTGGCAAGCAGCGTCACAGTGGGAAAAGGCGTGGTCATCGCCGCCGGCGCCCTCATCTGCGCCCACTGTCAGATCGGCGATTACGCTATCCTCAATACCGGCTGCATCGTCGATCACGAGTCGATGATTGGAACGGCGACCCACATCTGCCCCGGCGTCAGACTCGCCGGACACGTCACTGTCGAATCGGGTGCCTTCCTCGGAATCGGCGCCACTGTCGTGCAGAACATCCGCGTGGGCTTTGAGGCCGTCGTCGGAGCGGGCTCCGTTGTGATCCACAACGTCGATCCCATGAGCACGGTGGTCGGTGTCCCCGCGCGAGTGACAAAGGCGAGCCCCTCCCCCGAGGAATTCGCATCGTTGATCACGCCGGCGGCATCTATTCGCTGACCGGCCCCGTGCAAACCGCTTGCCCCCTCGCGCCGCCCCTACTTCGCCGAAACCGATCGGTATTCCTGGCTCCGTACGTCAAACAACAGCGGCGGTCCGATCGCATCACTCCAGTAGAACCGATATGAATCCGATGTGATCGGCTGGTGAAAGCGAAGCTCCACCGCCCAGACCTGTCCATCACGGACCTCCGCAATCCGCCCCTCGAATTCCCCGGCGCTGAACGTATCCCCGACGCGCCGCGACGTCGTCCGGCTCGTGCCCATCTGACCGGCGAAGCTGCTGAAGAAGGGGCTCTGTTCGGCCTCGAGTCGAATGGTGTGGTCGTCCACCACGCGCACCCTGGGTCCGGGGATGTCTGACAGCATGGAGGCCCGCAGGTCGCCGATGTTAGAGAGGCGCAGCAACCGATCCTGGGCGAAGAGAGTTTGGAAGTTCCGGGCGCCGTTCAGACAGAACAGATGATCTCCCGCCCGGGCCGGCCGCCCCAGGCCGGCCAGCATCACCTTCAGATGCTCCTGGGCCTCGCTTTCCATGAACTGCACAAGCCCCATGGCCGCCAGTACCGTCAGCAGTTGCAGGACCACGAACAGGGCCAACGGCACCACCCGCAGCCGCCTTGATCCATCCGCCCGCGGCCGCGTCATCCAGGCCGCGCCCAGAAACGCCAGCCCGATGCTGGGAAGCATCATCACGCGGTCGTCCGGCACCGTGCAGGCCAGCAGCGGGAGGAACGGCAAAGCCCACAAGGCCATCGGCACGATCCCTTGTTGCCGTCGGTGATGCCGCCAATACATCGCCGCCAACAGCAGCAGGCAGCATGCTCCCACGGCTCCGTACGTGTAAAGCCCCCCGCTCCACTCATGGCGCAGCAGGAACAGAAAGGGGTTGAATGGGATTATCCAGGTGGAGAGCAGCACGATCGCCCGGCCCGGCAATGCGGCAAGATACTCCAGTGGCGCGTGGATGGGATCCAGCATCAGAACCGCGTTCGACCCGGAATCGCTGAGTATGTAGCAGGTCAGCCACGCCAGGCCGCAGGCCGCCAGCGCGATGATCGCCGACCACGCTCGGCGCCCCGCGCCCGCCCGCCCCCGGAAAACCAGCCAGAAACACGCCGGCAGAATCGCCATCGGCAGCACGGCCTCTTTGGAGAAGAGTCCGACCGCGAACAGGACCACCGCCCCGAGCAGCTTCGCCGCCCCGCCGTCGCGGACAAAGCATCCCGCGGCCAACATGGACCCGGCTCCGAACGCCAGCGCAATGAGGTCGCAGTGATTGGAAACAAAGACGACCGGAACCGCATGGCAGGCCGCGACCGCGAACAGCAGGGCCGCCCACCGTGCCAGCGCCTCGTCACTGCCGATCAAACGAAACAGCGCCAGGACCAGCCGCACGCCGAGCATGTACAGCCCCAGCCCGACCAGCCGGAATCCGATCGCCCTGTCGCCGAATAGCAGGTATTCACCGTACAGCGCCCATTCGGCCGCCGGCCGCAGGTGGCGGTAGCGAACATCGTCGCCCAGCCACCACGCATACCAGCCGGCCTCCCGCGCCTCGCGGTTGGCCTGCCCGCCGAAGAGAAAGCGGTAGACGTCCAACGACTGCCTCTCACCCCGATGGTACTCCCCCAGCAGCCGCAGGCACCGATGATCATCGAGTACGAAGCCGCCGAAAAGCGAGGGAACATACAAAATGAAGATGATCGCCGCCAGCATAAGGCCGGGGCGACGGGCTCCTTCGTACCAGCTTCTCAGCCGGGAACAACCATGCAATGCTGCGATCATCGAGGGGATTTCGTACGCTCCGCCGCGCGGAACCAGTTGCCTAGACGTCCAGGTCCTTCACGTGGATCGCGTTGGTCTCTATGAATCCGCGGCGTACTTCCACGTCCGTGCCCATCAGGATTGAAAAAATGCGGTCGGCCGCCCGCCAGTCAACCTCCAATTGATCCTGGTCGCCCTTTTCCTCCGAAACCACCACCTGAAGCAGCTGCCGCCGCTGCGGATCGAGCGTGGTCTCCCAAAGCTCGTCGGGATTCATCTCGCCCAACCCCTTGAAACGCTTGATCGTCACGCCGCGTTGTCCCAGCTCCCGGACCCCCGCCGCCACCCTCGCCAGGTTGTCCAGCCCCACGGGTTCACCGTCTTCCGGCAGAAGCACGTACTTCGCCGCCGACAGCTCGCCCGTCACCAGCTCCTCGCGCTTGGCGAAATAATCTGAAACCGCCAGGTTGTGGGCCTCCAGCCAGTCCAGCGATCTTTCCAGCGTGCGTGCCTCGGGCAGCTCGTAACGCACCAACTGCACCGCGCCCTCGCCACCTGCCTGGGCCGTCGGCAGGCTCAACCCGCCGTCCACCACTTCGACCTCGCCATGCTTCTCGTGCATCTGGCGGCGGAGCTGGTTGAAGCCGCTCTCGTCGAAGAAGTACTGCTCCTGCTCACCGACCACCGCCCGGATCTTGGGCAGCAGCCGTCGCCCGTTGCCCCGATGTTTCCCGATGAACTCCTCCAGGTCGATCCCGCGGCGCTGCAGCACTCGCTGCACGAAGGCGATGTCGTCGAGAACCTTCACCAGATCCTTCAGCTCCGCCCCCGCCAGCCGCCGCTCCCCAGCGCCCGGCCGTCCGCCGCCCGCCCCATCACGAACCGCCAGCAACGCCGCCGCCAGACCCCACTCCGTCAGCTTGCCGTTCAACACTGTGTCGTTCAGCACGAACTCGGCCTGCTTGCCTCGCTTCAACAGATACAGCGGCGGCTGCGCGATAAAGATGTTGCCCCGGTCAATGAGTTGGCGCATGTGCCGGAAGAAGAAGGTGAGCAGCAGCGTGCGAATGTGGCTGCCGTCCACGTCGGCGTCGGTCATGATGATGATCTTGCCGTAGCGGCACTTCTCCGGATTGAAATCCTCTGAACCCGGCACCCCGCACCCCAGCGCCCCGATGATCGTCTTGATCTCCTCGTGCGACAGAACCCGATCCATCCTCGCCTTCTCGACGTTCAGGATCTTGCCCTTGAGCGGCAGGATGGCCTGCGCCATCGAGTCCCGGCCCTGCTTGGCCGAACCGCCGGCCGAATCGCCCTCCACCAGAAAGAGCTCCGACTCCTCGGGATCACGACTGCGGCAATCCCACAGCTTGCCCGGGAGGTTGCCGCTGGACAGCGCGCTTTTCCTCGTGGCCTCGCGCGCTTTTCTCGCGGCCTCCCGCCCCACGGCCGCCTGCACGCCCTTGGCGATCACCTTCTTGGCGTCCCCCGGGTTCTCCTCCAGCCAGTTGCCCAGTTGCTCGCCGACCACCTGCTGAATGAACGACTCGACGTCGCTGTTCATCAGCCGGTCTTTGGTCTGCCCCTGGAACTCCGGCTCCGCGACCGCGGCCGACACGATCGCGGTCAGACCCTCGCGCCAGTCCTCACCCTTGATCTGCAGGTCGCCCTTGACCAGGTTCGCCTTCTTGGCGTAGTTGTTCAGGGTCCGCGTCAGGGCCGTCAGGAAGCCCGACAGATGCGTGCCGCCGTCCCGGTTCTTGATGTTGTTGGCGAAGGCCAGAATGCTCTCGGTGTAGCCGTCGTTGAACTGAAAGGCGATCCGGCAGGCCAGCCGACGATCCTGATCCTGCCCGCTGAGGATCTGGACTTTGTGGAGGCCCTCCTTGCCCTCGTTCATGTAGTCGACGAACGCTTTCAGACCGTCCTGATAGCAGAACTCCTCCTTGCGATCGATCCGCTCGTCAACAAACTGGATCCGCAGACCCTCGTTCAGATAGGCCAGCTCGCGCAAGCGCGTAATCAGCATCTCCGTGCGGAAATTGGTGTCCTGGAAAATCTCCGGATCAGGCTTGAACTCGACGCGCGTGCCGGTCCGGGTCGTTTCGCCGATGACCTCCAGCGGGCTGGCCACCTTGCCACGCTCGAAGCGCATGGTGTAGACCTTGCCGTCTCCCGGTTGAGCTTCGACCACCATCCACTCCGAGAGGGCGTTAACCACGCTGACGCCGACGCCGTGTAAGCCCCCGCTGATCCTATACGACTTGCGATCAAATTTGCCGCCGGCATGGAGCACCGTCATGACGATCTCGAGGCTGCTCTTGCCGTCGAGCTGAGGATTCTCCGGTAGCTTTTTGGGCTCGACGGGGATACCGCGCCCGTCGTCCGTCACCGTGCAACTGCCGTCAGCGCTGATCTTGACGCGGATATTGTGGCAGAACCCCACCAGGGCTTCGTCAACGGAGTTGTCCACCACCTCCCATACCAGGTGGTGAAGGCCGTGCATCAGCGTGTCGCCTATGTACATCGCCGGCCGCATCCGCACTGCCTCAATCCCTTCCAGCACGCGGATGCTGTCGGCTCCGTACGAGTCTGCCATGCCGGAGTCCACCTTCCCCGGCCGCGCCTCCGCGAGGGTCTCTGTGCTCTGGGCGTCGGTTGATGAAGCGCTCATGATTGCCTGGTCATCCCCTTGCTTGGCCCCTGTCTCGGCTCCCTTCGCGGCTCACCCGTCCGCGGAGCAGGGGTTCCGATCCGAAACTCGATCAGCTTGATAGCACTCGCCCGCCGGCCTTCATTAGCCCATACCTGCTCGTTCAGGATCTGCAACAGCGGCTGACGAGCCAGCACGTATTTGGTCGCGGCGCTGTCCACCGTCACGACCAGCCGCCCGCCTCGGTAGGATTCTACGCGCGTGGAAGCCGCATATTCCGCCGGCACCACCTGCCCCCATGCTTCCGCCAGCCCCTCCAGGCGCTGTGCCGACCGGATCGCCGCGTCGGAAACCACGCCGGCCAGCGCATCGCTGAGATGCACCGTCCGCCATCCCCGTTTTCCCCGATTGTATCGAAGCCAGAATAGCTGCTGGCTCGCCCGCGGGGCAGGCAGGAGTTCCTGTTCGTCCAGAATCTCTCGCCGCGACAGCCCCATTGCTTCTCCCTATTTCGTATCCGCCCCTGGTCGGATCGCCATTCCCTCAGGCTCGTCCGACGATGATACTACTGCCCGGGTGAATGCTGACTGCCGGCCGCGCGCCCGGCTACGACAGATTCACAGGCATGACAACGTACTTGAACTTCGGTCCGCTTGTCAGGACGCCGGGCTTCGCGCCTTCTTTGAGCTCGAACGTCACTTGCTCCTCGCAAACCCGCAGCGCGTCACGCAGGAACTCGGGGTTGAACCCGATCAGCAGGTCTCCACCTGTATAATCGGGCAAATCCACTTCCACGGTCGCTTCGCCCTGCTCGGCGCTTCGGCTCGACAGCGTCATCTTCCTGTCGTGCAGATGCATGCGAATCCCCTTGGATTCCATGCTGGCCAGCAAGGCGGCCCGGGTTACGCCGCTGAGAAACTGGCTGGTGGACAAAGTCAGTTTCTTGTCCAGATCGTGCGGCAGAACGTCCTCCCACTTCGGAAAGCGGCCCTCCACCAGCACGCTGCTGATTGTGGCCCGCTCTGTCCGCATCACAATCTGATTTGGGGAAAGCCGCACTTCCAGTGCCTCGTCGGCCTCAAAATGCAGTCGCCCCAGAAGAGTCAGAGGCTTGAGGGGAACGATCGCCGACGCCTCCTCCTTGCTCGCCTTTTCCAGCGAAGCGGTAGACAGGGCCAGGCGGCGACCGTCAGTAGCAACGAGCTGCAGCTTCTTGTCCGACTTCTGCCACAAAACGCCGTTGATCGCGTAGCGGGTGTTCTCGCGCGCCGCCGCGAATACCGTCCGCTCAACAGCGGCTCGCAGCTCACCCACCTTGACAACGAAGTCCGGCTCCCCCTCCATGTCCGGCACAGGCGGAAACTCGCGGACATTCTGCCCGACTACCTGAAAGTGGCTGTCCCGACCGCGGATGTGCAGCAGATCAGCCTCGGCTTCGAAGGCCAGTGTTTCGTCCTGCGATTCCCTGACGATGGCAAGCAGGCGATCTCCCGGGACCAGTGTCTCGCCCGGCTTGGTTACCTCTACCTGCTGGACGCGGTATCGCAACCCCACCTCCTGGTCATAAGCCGTGAGGACCAGTGCGTCCTGTTCCGCGGTAAGGCGAACGCACTGCAGAATTGGTTTGGGCGTGCGGCTGGCAATGACACTGGAAGTCGCGGAGAGCGCTTCGCTTAACGTTGCTCGGTCACAATTGCACTTCATCGCCGTTCCCTGTTTCTTGCCCACATACTGTTTGAGTACCTTCTAAACTAGTGCCATTCTTATCCGCTCGTACGCGCTGTGAGTTATGCGCGTTGTTGCGGTTGCTTGCGCAACCTGCCGGGGGCGTTAATCTTACATACTGCTGCATCCGCCGTCCATCTGAACAAACTGTGGGAAGGCCTGTGGGATCTGGGACCGCCGCTCACGGAATTCACGGCCGGCCGGCCGCCACCCTCGTCATCGCTCTCCTGCTGGTTCCCAATTCGGAGTTATCCACACCCGCGCCACTACCTGTGTTATTCTGCGACGGCGGGTCTGCCCTGCATGTGCAGTACGCCGTGGGTTCCGCGCTCGTGCATGCGTGAGGCCTCAGCTCACCAAATCCCTCGGAAAAACCCATTCAGCTCTGGCGTAACGCGGCCTCGATCTGCTCCAACCGTGAGCGGAAGCTCACATCCTGCTCGCGCCTTTGCTCGACCAGCTTGTGGGCATGCAGAACGGTCGTATGGTCGCGACCGCCGAAGAAACCGCCGATTTCGTTCAAACTGTGACCCGTTAGTTCGCGGGCCAGATACATGCAAACCTGCCGGGGCAGGGCGATCGATCGACTCCGCCGCCGTCCTTGGAGGTCCGAAAGCTTCACGCCGAAGCGCTCCGTCACCACGCTCATGATCTCTTGTATATGAATGTGTCGGGGTGACCCCTGATCATCATGTCCCAAAGCCCGCCGCGCAAGAGCGATATCCACCGGCCTGTTTCCTTCCAGTGCCGCAATTCCCCGTAGCCTGCTCAGGGCTCCCTCTAATTCCCTGGTATTGGACTTGATCCGCGAGGCGAGCAACATCACCACGTCCTCCGGCAAGTCCATATCGCGCATCTTCATTTTCTTGCGGATGATCGCCATGCGCGTCTCAAGACATGGCGGATCGATGGCCGCCACCAGGCCCCAATTGAAACGGCTCGTCAATCGCTCCTCGAGCGTCGGAATCTCGGAAGGCCGACAATCCGCCGACAGCACGATCTGTTTGTGAAGCTGGTAGAGGGTGTTGAAGGTGTGGAAAAACTCCTCCTGCGTTCGCTCCCGGGCCGCTAGGAACTGGATGTCGTCCACGATCAGCAGATCCACGTGCCGGTAGCGGTATCGGAAACCATGCAGCGCCCCTTTCTCCACCGCCTCAATGAAGTGATTCACAAACGTCTCACAGGACATGTAAGTAACACGCGTACTCGGCGATCGATCGAGGACCTTCTGGCAAATGGCCTGAAGCAGGTGCGTCTTCCCCAGGCCGGCGCTGCCGTGGATGAACAGCGGATTGTAAACCGCGCCGGGGGACTCGCTGACGGCCACGCAACTGGCGTGGGCGAGCCGGTTGCATGGGCCGACGACGAAATTCTCGAAGACATAATCCGGATTAAGGTGCAAGAGGACGCTCTCACCCTCGAAACGAGGCGGCTCGGGTGAGGCCTGCTGCGTCCCCACTGGCTCGACATCGAGCTCCGGCGAGACGCTGAACTCCACGGTGACGAGATGGCCGGTGGCGGCCTGGGCCCCCTCAATGAACGGGCGTACGCAATGTTCGCGGAGATAGCTCAATTGGGCTTCGTTGGCCACGCGGATCGTCAGCCGCCCCTGCTCAAGGGTCCCGGCTTGAAGCTGCCCGAACCAGGCTCTAGCGATTGGCCGATGCTGCGTCCTGACGTACCCCAGGATGTCTGACCAGACGACATCGCTTAATTCATTCATCGTTTATGCCCGGACGCCGCCACAAGGGTTACCTCCGGTTCCGCGCCACGCTTCGTTCCGTAGGCTAACTCGTTGTTTGGCAAGCAATAACGAAAAAAGACCGATTTGGCCTCAGCGAGCAGCATTTTAACGACAGTTGGCCTGGAAGGCAAGGGCCTGCGCGTTGAACCGACTACGATTGAGACGCCCTCGTCAGGGGCCCGATCGCTCCCCTGGCGGCCCTGGGGGACGGCTTTGCCGGCGGACTTGCGGTACGTCGACGTTGCGGTACTATGCCCGGTTCGGAAATGAGTTCTAACCAAGGGGCCTTATGCAATGGGTGAAGGCAGGGAGAGGGTGTGCGCGCTTCCCCAGAGGCTAGGGCGCTTCCTCTTTTTCCCCGTTTACCTTGCTTGCTGAACCCCGGGAGAACCGCGGCGACCATGGAAACAACCTTGGATCTTGGCACGATTCTTGAGCAGGACACGTTTGACCTCAACTCCTACAGGGCTGTGCAGGAGCTGGGCTTCGCGAAGAAAGAGGCCGTCAACCGGCTGAAGGAACTGATGGCCGTCCTGGAAAAAAAGGTTCGGGACGGGGCCGGCGATGTACCGGCCCATGCCCTCAAGCTGGGGATGTGCTGGCTGCTGCTTTCGGACCCATACCAAGCAGCCCAATGGCTTGGGCGGAGCCGGGCAGGGGCCCAGCGCAGCTACTTCCTCGGGCATGCCTACCGCGAGCAGCGACGATACGCTGAGTCGGTGCAGGAGTTCGAGCGGGCCGCGCAAGAAGGCTGGGACAAGACGCAATGCGACTGTCAGCGGGCGGAGAGCCTTCTCCTGAAGGGCGAGCCGGGCATGGCGCTCCAGGTTCTGGAGTCCATCGCCTCGTCCGGCGCGGTCACCGCGGATTGGCATTATGCGCGTGGGCGCGTCCATCAGGAGCTTGGAGAGGTCGAGAGCGCCATTGAGGAATATGAGAAGGCCCTGGAGCAGGACCGCGAGCACGCCCAAGCCATGTTTCATCTAGCGTTCGTCCTCGACCTTCATGGCTCTGACGAGAGAGCGCTGCAGATCTACGAAGCCTGCACTGATCTGCCGTTCGTCCACATCCACGCCCTCATGAATCTGGCCGTGATCTATGAGGACCGCGGCGACTACGAAAAGGCCGCCCGATGCCTCCGTCACGTCCTCGATGTCGACCCCAACAACCCCCGGGCCCAACTGTATCTCAAGGACGTGCTTGCCGCCGGGGAGATGTACATCGACGAGCTCCAGGTCAAGGAAGACGAGACCCGCAATGCCGTCCTGGACATTCCGGTCACTGATTTCGAGCTGTCTGTGCGAAGTCGTAACTGCCTGAAGAAGATGAATATTCACACCCTCGGCGACCTTCTGAGGACCACCGAGGAGGAGTTGCTGGCCTACAAGAACTTCGGCGAAACCTCGTTGCGGGAAATCAAGGCCATGCTCGCCCAAAAGGGTCTGCTGTTGGGCCAGGAGGCCAGCGACAAAGGTCACACCGAGGTCCCGGCCGTTCCTTCCGCGCCGGCGCCGCTGGGCGATCCGGAGGTGCTCGCCCGGCCGACGTCCTCATTGCAGTTGTCGGTGCGCTCCAGGAAATGTCTCCAGACGCTCGCCGTCGCCACCCTCGGCGAGCTCGTCTGTAAAACGGAGGCGGAGCTGCTGAGCTCGCGCAATTTCGGCCAGACCTCGCTGAATGAGATCAAGAGCCGCTTGTCCGAACTGGGCCTCGCGCTGCGGTCGCTGACCAAGTAACCGGCTGCCGGGTGATCTCGCGCCGCCGCGGAGCGGCGACGTCGAAGGAGCGAACCGTTGCCCATCGAGCCGCCCAGCGACCACCAGTCAAGGCGGGCCAGGGCCCGTCGATTTCCCTTGCGATATATGAGGCTGATCCGTAAACATTGGCGACACGCGGGACCGATTCCCAAGCTCGTCCTGGGCCTTGGGGTCATGGTGCTGTTGCTCATCGGCTGCCTGGAGTTGACCGAAACCGGCCGCTGGCGTCCGATCACAGGCGAGCGTCCGCTCAAGCCGGCGATGGTGGACCGCACCATCCGCGTCCGACTGGGCGGCAAGGGCCCTCGGACCAGTGCACGCCTTTCGGTGACAACCTCCTTCAACCTTGCCGAGGCGAGCACTGGCAAAATCCGGGCTGCCGGACATGCCGCCGTCCGCGACGCCACTATCCGCCCCGCGCCTGGCCGAGGAATTCAACTGGGTCGCGAGATCATTCCCTGTGATGACATCATCCTGACTCCGCAGCGGGATGCTGCTGTGGTGCTGGACGACCAGACCTATCGGGGTGAGTTGCGGATCCAGCGCTCCGGCGACGAGTTGGTGCTTGTCAACAACATAGACGTTGAAGCCTACATCCGAGGCGTCCTTCGCGGAGAGCTTCCTCGCTACTTCCACCCCGAATCATTCAAGGCCCAGGCCGTTGCCGCCCGGACCTATGCCCTCTGGGAAAAACAGAAGGGCTCGGCTGCCCGGCTCTATGAAATGCTCGACAACGAAGGCAGCCAGATGTACATCGGCGTGCGGGGGGAAGACAGCGTTGCCGTACAGGCTGTCGAGCAGACCCGCGGGCAGGTTTGCATGTGGGATGACCATGGCGTTGACCGCATCTTCTGCACCTATTATTCCTCCGCCTGCGGCGGCCTCTCCCAGGGTGTGAACAACGTCAAGCCCAATGATCCCGACGTGCCTCCGCTGCGCGGAAATGTCGTCTGCAAGGACTGCTACCTGGCGCCCCACTACAGATGGGGCCCGGTGAAGCTGTCGAAGACGGATGTCACCAAGCGCATCGTGGCGCATTATCCGGCGCTGGAGCGCCTGGGTACGATCACGGATTTGAAGGCCAAGGCCATCACCACCGACGGCCGCATCATCCGCATTGAGCTGCTCGGCGGCAACGGCCAGACCGATACCCTCATGGGCGAGGATTTCCGCCTGGCTGTCGGCGGTCGCGTCCTCAAGTCCACGAATTTTGAGCTGGAATCAAAGGGGTCTGACTTCATCTTCAAGAACGGCAAAGGCTTCGGCCATGGCATCGGCCTGTGCCAATGGGGCATGGAAACCAAGGCCCGCCAGGGATGGGACTATCAGCGCATCCTGTCGACGTACTATCCCGGATCGAAAATCAAGACGATCTATTGAGGAGGGCGGGCTTCGCCAGCCGTTCGATTCTCAGCATTCTCTGTCACTGGCGCCTCCGTCTCGCCCTTGAACACGGCCGCGCCCTTATCGAGCAGGACCGTCGTTACTTTGACGATCTGCGGAGTACCCTCGGCCGGGGCGGCGACATCTAGTGACACGCCGGTCACGAGCTGTTTTCGATCGCCGGACGTTGTCCCGATCTTTATATTCCCCCGTTGCCCCGCGAACACCAGAATCCTCGGCCTGGTCAGGGTCTCGACGCTGTTTCCCCGGGCGTCCAGCCGATCGACGCGGATGTCGACCATGTACGCCCGGTCGCCGTCCGCCTGCCGCTCGGCCTTGATATGCGTCGCCAGCCGCTGCTGCGGCTGACAGCCCGTGAACAGCCCCAGGGTAAAGACCACTCCCAATAATCCCATAATCCTCATGACGCCACCCCTCGTACGGCACACGTCAGACGATATCGGCATTCTACCCCGCTGGTCTTTTTCGGTTGCACGCCGGCGAGCATCTCATCTGGCGTTATCAGCCTGGTCCTCCCAGCAGGACTGCACGAGTGGATGACTTGTCATTCACGTGAAGATGCGTGTGATGCGTCCGCCGCAGGCGGATCGCACCGGCGGCCCCTGTAGCCGCCAGCGCTTATAGCATCACCACTTCGTCATACGTCTCCGGCCGCCGGTCGCGGAAGAACTGCCAGGTGTTCCGCACCTCGCGAATCATGTCGAGATCCAGATCGGCCAGGACGATGTCGTCCTCCACCCGCTTGCCCTCCGCCATGATCTGGCCTCGTGGATTGCAGAAGTAGCTCGTGCCGTAGAACTCCCCGATCTTCCACGGGGCCTCCGTGCCCGGCCGGTTGATCGCCCCGATGAAATACTGATTGGCCACCGCGTGAGCGGGCTGCTCCAGCTTCCACAGGTATTCGCTCAAGCCCGCCACTGTCGCCGACGGATTGAAAACGATCTCCGCCCCGTTCAAGCCCAGGCAGCGGGCCCCTTCCGGAAAATGCCGGTCATAGCACGTGTAAACGCCCACTCTGCCTATCGCCGTCTCGAACACCGGATAGCCCAGATTGCCCGGGCGGAAGTAGAACTTCTCCCAGAAGCCCGGGGCCACGTGGGGGATGTGCATCTTGCGATACTTGCCGAGGTATTCGCCGTCGGCGTCGATGACCGCCGTGGTGTTGTAATACACGCCGGGAATGTCTTCCTCATACATCGGCACAACCAGCACGGCGCGCAGCTTCTTGGCCAGCTTGCACATCAGCTTGGTCGTCGGCCCCTCGGGTATCTTTTCAGTCAGGTTGTACCACCTGGTGTTCTGCTCGGCGCAGAAGTACGGGCCGTAGAACAGCTCCTGCAGGCAGATGACCTGGGCCCCCTTCTTGGCGGCTTTCTCGATCAGGGCCACGTGTTTGTCCACCATCGACTTCTTGATCTTCGGGATCGGCGCCGTTCCCGACTGTGACAACGTCGCTTGAATCAGACCGCCTCGAACGATGCGTGCCATACGACATCTCCGCTGCCCCAATGCGGGGCAATTCCACCAGCATTAGCCGTGCCGCTGGACGTACAGTCCAGCCTCAACGCCCCGTCGTGCTAGCTACCCGCCTTCGGCAGTTCCACCGGGTACATCTGCAGCGGCTTGTCCGGCGGTCTCCGCGTCGGTGGTGCCGTCAACGACGCCACGACTTCAATCTGGGCGATCGGAACCTCCGGATCGTTCGTCCTTACCTCGATCAGCTCGCCGTAAGCTGGGGGCCGGTAGCTCGTTCCGCCCGGGAGGCCGATATGAATGACCTGCTCCTGGGGCTTCGCCGGGTTCCGGGGCAGCAGCTTGATGTCAAATCGCGGCTCGCTGGTCGAAATTGCCACTACGTCCACCGGCGTCGATCCGTTGTTGATGATCCTGATCTCGCGCTCCGACTGAGGATACGCATCCTGGTCGATCAGCATCCTGGTCGGAGGAATGACCTCCACCCGTCGCGGAACTTCCGCCGCCATGTAGAGCTGATAGACAGGTTGCTCGGGGACATTGGTCTGAAGGTTGAGGATGTGGTACAACTGCCCCACCGGGATTGGCGGGTCCACTTTCACTGTCAACTCATATTCCTCGCCTGGCTTGGTCTCCTTGAGATCGACCTTGAAAAGCGACGTCGGCGGGGGAGGTTGCATGGTCAGCGACAGGGGGCGGCCGCTGGTGTTGTGCAGCTTGATGATCCGGTGCAGCTGGTCGGTGGCCTTGACGCGACCGAACAAGGCTCCTTCCATGGACCGGTCGTGGGGATCCCTGACCTTGCCCTCGGCCTTGTCGCGCTCGGCAATCGCGTCATATACGACTTCCGGTTCCAGCGCCGTGCGGATGAAACCCTTCAGCGTAACCTGTGCCTTGGGTGTCACGGGGTCGTTGGTTGGGAAGGAGATATACTCCACGCACTGCCCGTACGGTTTGCGGTTTGTGTTCAGGACGTAGGTAATGCTGCCGGTCCCTCCCGGCGGCACTTCTTTGGGGTAATCAGGAGCCGTGGAGCAACTGCAGCGTGCCAGCGGCTTTCCGAGCTTGAGAACCTCGTTGCCTGCGTTGCGGAAGGTGAACTGCCGCTGCACCATCGTGTCCACCCAGATCTCGCCGTAGTCAATGATCGGCTGATCGCAGACCCACCGCGGGCCGCCTTGCGCGGCCTTTTGCTTGCAGCCTGCCATTACCAGCAACATGGCCAGGGGACAGGCGATCAGGATGGCAGGTCGAAACATTGCAGACTCCTCAACAAGCCCGTGGTTCGTCGATCGCGATCGGCGCCGGCAAAGCCCTCAAACCGCTCGCTGGGTCGGCCGATTCGCGGCGATCACCTCCACATGAGCTTATGCCATCAGACGGAAGATGAGAAGCAGGACCGCCCCCAGGGCCATCATGCCGCTCACAATCGAGACGGCCAGCACGAAACTGGCCACGGGAATGGATCGCAGACGCTCGCAGCGTATGGTCTTCAGAACGATGCTGATGCTGACCGCCAGCGGAATCAGCATGGCCAGCCGCCAGATGCCGGTGATCTGTAGCGGCTTCACGAACAGCGAGTGCAGCAGGTCGGTCGGCACGATCACTAGGCTCCCTTCCTGGGCGGTGATCTGGCTCCGATGATGGAGCGGACCGTCTCAACCCGTGCCAGAACGTCAATGATGATCAGCAGATTGAGGAGTCCGGCCACGCCCGCATAGACGACACCGATAGTGGAGGCGGGCCAGGAGGCCTTATACAACTCCTCGTTGGGCAGCTTCTTGATTTCGTCGCTGAGATACATGGCCACGAAGGCCTGTGGCCCGAGGCACAATTGAGCGGCGATCCAGGCGCCGTTCTCCTTGGGCGTGACCGTGCTGCGGATGCCCGCCACCGCCACACCGCCCCAAAATGTGACTGTCACGACGATGAACAAAATCAGGCCGCGAGCCCGCTCGCCGATCCACCAGTGTCCCAGCCCCGGCAAGACCCACGCCAGGATCGCGGCGAAGGCCGTTGAAGGCGGACGTTGCGGCGGGAGATCTGTTCGGTCGGGCTTGGCCATGGGGACCTTACATACTTGCGGATACTAGAGTTTGCAAGCGCCGTCGTATCCGCAGCATTGGTCGCAGGATCGGGACGGCATGGGGCAAGTGCGGGGCGGCGCCGCCGCATGGGCCGAAAAAACACTGATTCTGCGGGTTACAGTCGTGCCGTTGCAGTTTGGGCAGTTGACCCGTTTGCTATCCTTGGGCGAGCGGATCAATTCCTCGAAATCGCTGTCGCAGGATGGACAGTGGAACTCAAAGATCGGCATTGTGTAGTCTCTCGGAAATAATGAGGGAAAGCCCCCTCAAGCTACCGCGAGAGCCTATCGGTTGCCTGATCGCATGGCAAATGCCGCTGACGCCCGGGGGCCTCCTGGGCCGTTAGACGGGCCTCTTGTCAAATTGGGCTCCAAGCCGTTAAATATCCGTGTCCCTCTTAAGTCTCGTCGGCCGTGGAGGTTCACCGCCGACTGTATCCGGCCCCCATCGTCTAGTGGCCTAGGATATCAGGTTCTCATCCTGGAGACCGGGGTTCGAGTCCCCGTGGGGGTGTTTAGGACCCCTCTGCTGGAAACGGCAGAGGGGTTCGTTTTTTGCGGCGACGGGCTGCCCAAAACCGCGCGCCCGCCGCAGGATTCTCAGGCTTCACTGACTACATAGCGGTGCTTGCCGGAAGGGTCGGATTCGATCTCGTCGACGAGGTGGATCCGCACCTCGCTGTCTTTGCTGATCTGACGCTTCAACATCCCGACCACGCGGCCGGTTCGAGACGCGTCGAAATCCCGGTCGCGACGAGCAACGACGAACACGTCAAGATCGAGGTTGGATCGCTGGACGATCTTGAATTCGCGAACACCCGGCTCGTCGCGGAGGATGTAGATCACCGACAGCGCGTGGGCGAACCCGCCGCCGGCCGTGCGAAGCATATCGGTGCGGCGACCCTCGATGATCTCCAGACACTCCAGCCCTCGGCCGCAGGGGCAGCCGCCGCCCGACCGCCGGGCGACATCCCCCGTTCGATAGCGGATAAACGGCATGCCCAGCGCGTCAAGGTGTGTGATGGCTATCTCTCCCGCCTCGCCCTCGTTGACCGGCCGGCCCCCCGCGTCGATTAACTCGACGATCATGCTCTCCATGGTGACGTGATACGACCCTGCTGGGCACTGGTGGGCAATGAAGCCGCCTTCACGAGAGCCATAGCCGTCGGCGACCGGCACCCCGGCGTGCTCTTCGATCACCGCACGGTCGGCCGGCGCAAAAAGCTCGCCCGTCACGAACACGGCCTTCAGCGAGCGGTTGCGGATCGGCC
>DATKKX010000446.1:0-7854 GCA_035542775.1 Phycisphaerae bacterium
TGCCGTACTGCCTTTCGACGTAGAAGTAGTTTTCCCGTTTTTCCTCCTTGTGCTGTTTTTTCTCGCCGCGAATGGTCAGCGTGTTACCCACGACCTCGATATTGACATCGTTCGGATCCATGCCCGGGACTTCCGCCCGCACGGTGATCTCGTTTTCCGACTCCGCCAGGTCGAGTCGCGGCCCCCAGCCCATTCGAGCCGGCAGGGACTCGAGCATGCTGGTGCCCCATGTCTCGCCGAAGAAGCGATCGAATAGGTTGTCCATTTCACTGCGGAAACGGGCCAACGGAGCCCACGTGCCGGCTTCCTCCGTCCGTTCCTCACGCTTTTGTTTCCACGGAATCAAGTTCATCGTACACCTCCCGTTTCAATGCCGCCCCGGCGCAACACCGGGCGGTCTCGACGGTCCCCAACATCACAACACCGCTCAAAAGCTCGAACCACTCAAGAGCCCGCGACGTGCGTCAGTGGACCGCCGTCGTCATTGGGTCTTTACCGCAATCTTCCGGGGCTTGAAGGCCTCGGATTTCGGCAGGTGCAGCGTCAGCAGGCCATTTTTGACTTCGGCCTCGATCTTGTTCGGGTCAATGCCCTCGCCGACTTCGAAAGTCCGATGGAAGTCGCCGACGCCGTATTCCTGCAACAGGTACTCGGTCTGCTGGGGATTCTGGCGCGGCTCGACCCGCGCGTGAATCGTGAGCAGACCCTTGTCGTAGTTGATATCGATGTGCTCCGCCCTGGCACCCGGCATGTCCGCCAGCATCATGAGTTCATCGCGCCGCTCGATGATGTCCACAACGGGTATGTAGGTCGGCGCGCTGCGAGTCCGCTCGACGGGCATCACGGCGCTCTCTTTTCGCTTTTCAATGTTCGTTTCCATTGCCATGATCATTATCTCCTAGGAACCATGCCTCTTGTCTCGCAAGCGGAGGGCACGAGGACGATGGTCTCTCAGCCGCTCCCGGGCATCGATCAGCTCGCCGTCACCTTGATCTTCCTCGCCTTGGCCGTTTCCGCCTTGGGCAGCCTGATCCGCAGAACGCCATCCGTCAGAGTTGCCTCCACCTGGTCGGGGTTGATCTCCACGGGCAGGGCCAAGGTGCGGGCGAATTCGCCCGTCCCGCGCTCGCGGCGGTGGTAGGTGTATTCCCGGGCATCCAGGGTTTCTCGATGTCCTTTGACGGTGAGTTGGTCGCCCTCGACGGTGACCTCGATGTCTTTGAGGCTCAGGCCCGGCACCTCGGCCTCGGCGTACAAGGCACTTGCGTCTTCCCAGAGGTTGACAGCGGGAAAGCCATGGGACCGCTGAAGGAAAGGCGGCGCGTAGGCGCCCATCAGGTTGGTCATTTCCCGGCGCAACGATTCGAGCGCCGTGAACGGATCTTGGGTGATTAACATAGTCGTACCTCCATTCCGTGTTTTGTTGTCTACCGGCCGCGCGGTTCGTGCTCGGACATGCATGTATAGTGCATCATGCATGCCAAAAACCCGTTGGCTTCTCGCCCGGCCATAACTCTCCGTGCCACAAATAGATATGCAGATCGATGGGCCCGATCCCGGACGCTGAATTCGGCCAATTTGTCATGCGGTGGCACTGCCAAATCGACGCCCCCAGAAGGAGTGAGAGCACCGCCATCGATGGCGCGCGGAACATCTCCGAACGGATCTGTCTCTTGGTGTGGTAGAATGGACCCATCCGGGAGCGCGATCTCGGGAGGCAGCCTTGCAGCCACGGGTATCCGCGGGACGGCCGATGGTTGGATTTGTGTTGCCCGCTATTGCGGGAGTGGTGAGTTGATGGCGGTAGTAACAGTGATTGATCGTAGTCGCGTGGCCGGCCCAGCCTTGGGGCGCGGCTGGAACTCAACAAGGAGGCGGACCCGGCTTGTGAGATCGGCGCTCATCCTCTGGTTTTGTGCGTGTGCGCTTGGCAGCAACTGCATCCAACAGTCCGCGCTCACTCAGCCGACCAGCGCGACCGCGCCGGGCACGGTCACGTTGCGGAACGCCACCAACCGGGAGGTGCACCTGATCACGCTGAACGAACAAGTCGGCGCGTCGAACCTTGTCCAGCCCGGCGAGGCGCGAATCGTGGATGTCGATCTGCGCGACCAAGTGCTTGATGTCGCCGCCAGAACGGAGAGCGACCAGGTGATCGGCGCCATCCGATGCACCATCAGCGAGACAGTGAACGGCGTCCTCACCGCGACCGGCGTGGAGATCGTCTGGACTGCCGTGGGGCCATCGGGTTTTGAATGCCGCACGGGGGGATGAAGAAGGGACAATACGGGTTGCCGGGCCGCGCATTCGAGCAGCAGTCACGCCTGATACGCGATACAGCGCGGGGTAATTTTCACCGACACGAGTGGGCCATTGCCGCGGCCATGGTTGCCTGCGTGATCGCCGGCTGCGCGGAGCCGCGTCCGCCCCGACTGGTGTGCGAGCCGCGCGCGGGACACGCCCTTCGTCAGCGCTTCTGCGTCGTGTACTCCGGGCAGTATCAGATCAACCTGGGCGGCCTTGAGAAGCTGCACCCCTTCGACATCAACAAATACTCCAGGATTTACCAGCGGCTGGTGGCGGATGGGCTGATCCGCGCGGAAGACGTGTGGGTGCCGAGCGAAATCGCACGAGAGGATCTGCTTCAGGTACACACCGAGCAGTACCTGGACGATCTGCGTCGACCGGCGAAGCTGGCCGGCTATCTTGAATCCGGGTTCGTGTCGCTCCTGTCGGCGAAAGATTGTGACGCCGGCATCCTCCGCCCGTTCCGATACGCCACAGGGGGCACGCTGCTGGCGGCGAGGCTGGCCCTTCAATACGGCATGGCGGTCAACATCGGCGGCGGCTATCACCACGCGGAGCCTGACCGGGGCGGCGGCTTCTGCATTTACGCAGACATGCCCATCGCCATTCGCGTTCTGCAGCACGAAGGCCGCATTAAGCGGGCGCTGGTTGTCGATCTCGATGTGCATCAGGGCAATGGAACCGCCGTCTGCCTCCAAGGCGACGATGACGTGTTCACCTTCGATATGCATGAGGAGGACATCTACCCGTTTCCGAAGGAACACAACGATCTCGATGTCTCTCTGCCGCGGGGCATCCGCGATGCCGAGTACCTCGATCTGCTTTCTCACAATCTCGGCGAGGTTTTCGAGAAGGCCGCGCCCGACATCGTTTTCCTTCAGGCGGGTGCGGACGTGCTCCAGGGCGATCCATTGGCGCACCTCAGATTGTCCCCGGACGCCATCGTGCAGCGAGATGGGATGGTCTTTGCCGAGGCCGACCACCGACACGTGCCGATCGTGATGGCCCTTGGCGGCGGGTACAGCAGGAACGCGTGGTACGTTCAGTATCGCAGCATCCGCCGCCTGATCGAGCAGTATGGTGCGGAGCCGGCATCCCAGCCGTCGGCCCTTCCAGTCGCGGCCGTCACGGTACATTATCCTCAACTGGATTGTGCTGACTTCCGGCCTGATAATGCCCCCGGGTCGCCGGGCTGACGTCCAGCGCCGGAGAGGATCCAGGGAGACGGCTTCATGCGCATTACCATCGTGGGCACCGGTTACGTGGGTCTGGTTACAGGGGTCTGTCTCGCCGACTCCGGCAACGACGTTCTTGGATTGGACATCGATCAGGAGAAAGTCGCGCTGCTCAACAAGGGCGAGTGCCCCATCTTCGAGCCGGGCCTGTCTGAGCTGCTGAAGTCCAATCTCGCCGCCGGCCGCTTCGCCGCCACGTCCGATCAGCAGGCGGCTGTCCGGCACGGTGATATCATCTTCATCTGCATAGGGACGCCCCCGCGCGGCGACGGCTCGGCGGATCTGACGGCGATCGAAGAATGCGTGCAGGAGATCGCCCGGCACGTCGCCCACCGCACTATCCTGGTGATGAAGTCGACCGTGCCCGTGGGGACATGCCAGCGAATCGAGAAGCTGGTCACGCCGCTGGCGAAGCATCCGATCATCGTGGTGAGCAATCCCGAATTCCTGAAGGAAGGAACCGCGATGGACGATTTTCTCCGCCCCGACCGGGTGGTCATCGGCAGTGAGGACCGCGAGGCGGCGGAGGCGTTGAAGGAGTTGTACGCCCCGTTCGTCCGCAATCAGAATCCCATCCTGATCGTTCACCGGGCCGCTTCGGAGATGATCAAGTATGCCGCGAACTGCTATCTTTCCACGCGGATCAGCTTCATCAATCAGATCGCCAACATCTGCGAGGCGCTGGGAATTGACGTGAACGAAGTTCGCTCCGGCATCGGCTTTGACGCCCGGATAGGATCGCACTTCATGTACCCGGGCATCGGCTACGGCGGGAGCTGCTTCCCCAAGGATGTGCAGGCGCTGTATCACGTGGCCAAGGGCGTTAAGATCGATGCGGACCTGCTTGCCGCGGTGCACGCGGTCAACGAGCGGCAGAAGAACCTCCTTGTCGAGAGGATCCGGGCTCACTTCCGGGGCGAGCTTGCCGGTCGGACGTTCGCCATGTGGGGCGTGGCCTTCAAGGCCAAGACGGATGACATCCGCGAGGCCCCTGCCCTGCGCATTATTCAGGGGCTGCTGGATGCCGGTGCGAAGGTGCGGGTCCACGATCCCAAGGCCATGCCGAATCTGCGCCGCGAATTCGGCGATCGAATCGGGTATTTCGCCGACGCGTATGCCGCCGCCGAGGGCGCGGAGGCGCTGATCATCTGCACGGAATGGAACGAGTTCCGGTCACCGGACTTCGAGCGGTTGCGCACGGCCGTGCGCCGCCCGCTGATCTTCGACGGGCGCAATCTCTACGCCCCCGACGCCATGCGGCGGCTGGGCTTCCAGTATTACTCGATCGGCCGCCCGGCGGTGGTGTAGAATACCGTTCCACGGGCTTTACATGTCGCACTGAAGAGAGGCAGGTCCATGCCGCTTCGACACGGACATCTGCTTGGTCCGTACGAGATTGTCGCCCCCCTCGGCGCCGGCGGCATGGGGGAGGTCCATCGCGCCAGAGATACGCGGCTTGGCCGCGAGGTGGCCGTCAAGGTCTTGCCTGAGCAACTGACCAAGGACGCCGTGGAAGTTGCCGAGAGCTTCCTCAGAAAGATCGGCTCACCCGTTCAGGCGGCGAGGTTCCTGGCCGCGACAGGCGAACACATTTGCTGCAAGAGTACCGAGGGGGCCTTACTCGGGGCAGCCGGCGAACACTGCGAGCAGATCGAGGCGCATTACCTCATTGGCCTGACCAACCATCAGGACCGTGAATTGTGCACGAAGAGGTGCGGGAGGTGACAATGTTTGCTTGGCACTTGTGTTGCTCAATTGTACTGGCCACGACCGTAGCGTCACTCGCCGCAAGCCCGGCCGGTGACGACAAACCAGAGGCTCCCGTTGATTTGCTCTGGGGCGCAAAAATCCCCATGCGCGACGGTGTCACGCTAAACGCGACGGTATACAAGCCGGCGGACACGAAGCAACCGCTGCCGGTCATCTTGACCATGACGCCGTACATCGCCGACAGTTACCACGACTGGGCAATGTATTTCTCCAGGCACGGGTACGTCTTCGCGCTGGTCGACGTGCGCGGGCGGGGCAACTCCGGCGGCGAGTTCAAACCGTGGGCAAACGACGGCCGCGACGGATACGACGCCGTGGAGTGGCTGGCCCGGCAGTCTTGGTGCAACGGCAAGGTGGCGATGTGGGGCGGCTCCTATGCGGGGTTCAACCAGTGGGCCACGCTCAAGGGGAACCCGCCGCATCTGATGACCATCGTTCCGGCAGCCGCCGTGCATCCGGGAGTCGACTGGCCTTGCCCCCCTATGGGGGGTATTCCCTCAACCTACGCAATACAGTGGCTCACTGACATCAGCGGCGTCACAGCGAACGATAAACTGCACGACGATACGTCATTCTGGAACAGCACATTCGCCGAACTATACGAGAGGCACCTGGCGTTCTGCACACTGGATGCGCTGGTGGGCAATCCCTCCCCCATCTTCCAGGAAGAACTCCGGCACCCAATCGCCGACGCCTATTGGGACACTTTCGTACCGTCGTCGGAGCAGTACCGCCAGATGCGGATCCCCGTTCTGACGATCACGGGACACTACGACGACGACCAGCCTGGAGCACTGGCCTACTATCAGCGCCACCTGAAGTACGCCGCGCCGGAGGCGCGCGACAATCACTACCTCGTCGTCGGGCCGTGGGACCACGCCGGAACACGCACGCCCAAGCGTGAGGTCGGTGGGCTGACGTTCGGCGAAGCCAGCCTGGTCGACTTGAACAAGCTGCACCTGGAATGGTATGACTGGATTCTGAAAGGCGGTGAGAAACCAGCTTTCTTGAAGGACCGAGTTGCGTACTACGTCACGGGCCAGGGGGCTGAACAATGGAAGTACGCCGGCAGTTTGAATAAAATTCCCACCACCAAGCGCCGGTTCTTCCTGCGTGCACCGGACTTGGACTCGCGGATCTGGCTCGCCGGCGATGTCTTCCAATCGGGGAGGCTGCGAGAGAAGCCCCCGCAGAGCGACGAGCCGCCGAACGCCACTGCGACCTACACGTACGACCCGCTGGATACACGCGACACGCTCCCGGAGTTCGTGACGCAGAATTACCGGCCCAACGCCTACGTGGATCAGGCCGGCGTTCTGCAATTGGCCGGGCGGGGCGTGATCTACCATACCGATCCGTTCCCGGAGGCAGTCGAGATCGCGGGCAGCCCTTCGCTGAGAGTGTGCATAAAAATCGACGTTCCGGATACGGATTTCTGGGTCAGCCTGTACGAGATTCTCCCTGCTGGCGGCAGCGTCTGGCTGGCGTCTGACGCGCTGCGAGCACGCTACCGGGAGTTCTACTCCAAGCGCGACGGCAAGCCCTTGCTTGTCTCGCCGGGTTCGCTGCAATGGTACCAGTTCGATCATTTTCCGTTTTTCGCCCGTCGAATCTCCAAGGGCAGCCGATTACGTCTTGTGATTACGAGCCCCAACTCCATGTACTTGCAGAAAAACTACAACTCGGGTGGGGTCGTGGCGGAGGAAAACGGTGGAGATGCGCGTGTCGCCCATATCGAAGTGCTTCATCATTGGGAGCACGCCGGATACCTGGATATACCGATCGTCGGCGACAAGCGCGAGCCTACAAAGTGAGGCGCCACGGTGACCGAGTGAGCTAAAGCCATGAGCTTGGAGACAGGCGAACAACTTGGACCGTATCAGATCGTCGCCACTATCGGCGTGGGCGGGATGGGGGAGGTCTATCGCGCCCAAGATACGCGGCTGCGGCGGGAAGTGGCGATCAAGGTTCTACCCGAACACCTGGCAAAGAACGCGGAAGCGCTCGCCCGATTCGAGCGCGAAACCAAGGCCGTGGCCGTCCTGTCCCATCCGAACATACTGGCCATCTACGACGTGGGCACCGAAGGCGGCGTGCAGTTCGCCGTCATGGAATTGCTGAAAGGCGAGACCTTGCGGAGGCGGTTGCGAGGATCGCACTCCGAGCCGCGGGTTTCACTTCGAGCGGAACTCTTTACCGGTCAGGCATTGCCCTGGCGCAAGGCGGCCGAAATCGCCGTAGCCATCGCTGACGGCCTGGCCGCCGCGCATGCTAGTAACATCATTCACCGCGATCTCAAGCCGGAGAACATCTTCATCACCACCGACGGCGTGGTAAAGATCCTCGACTTTGGGCTCGCCCGCATCGAGCGGCCGGCAAGCGAGATCATCGCTCTGGCTGGCGAGGACTCCTGCCAATCCATCTACCCTGCGGAGGCCCCGACGGTCGTCCCCGCCGAGCCGACGCTCACCGCTGCCACCACGCCCGGCACGATGCTGGGAACCGTCCCCTATATGTCGCCGGAGCAGGTCCGCGGCGAGCG
>DATKKX010000447.1:0-5525 GCA_035542775.1 Phycisphaerae bacterium
AGCGGCCTGGCCGCGACCCCCCATGCCGGCCGTTTGGCGGCGCTGCCGCTGAAGGAGCAGTATGCCGCTCTCGAATTGTTTCGCGGGACCATGCTGCGCCACAGCCTGATCGCCTACAGGGATCACGCCCCGGGCGATGGAGGCTTTCCCCGATTCGAGGGCGGAGAGTGGCTGGGGTACGTGCCGATCCGCCTGCCGGAGACGGCCTGCCGCCGGGAGCGGCTGCCGGCGGGGGCGGCCGCGGTGTTGATCAACCAGGCCCACGACTATCGCGAGCTGTTTCTGCCCATCGATACGGAGCAGCTGCGGCTCTACGCGGCCATCGACGGAACGACGGCGATTACCGGTCTTCTGGAACGCGTCGCCGGTCCAAAAGAGGCGTCCGGCCGTTATGAGCGCGCCCGCCGGTTCTACCGGCAGCTCTGGTTCTACGACCAGGTGGTCTTCGACGCATCCGCCGGCGGGGGAAGACGTGAATGACGGAGATTTCACGAACCATGTCCATTCGGATTCGAGCCGCTTAATCAGTGGCCTTGCTCACCGTGACGCGAAGAGGAATGAATCAGTTTGAAGGAGGCGGACACATGCCGGCAGACGAAAATGAGGTAAAGGCGAATCTCACCAATGAGCTCGCCAAGGAGCGCAACCGGGCGGCCTACGACCGGACCCTCATGGGCTGGATCCGAACGGCCATCTCCCTGATCGGGTTCGGGTTCGCCATCGCCAAGTCCTACGAATATATCCAGACGGATGAGATGGAAAAGACCGGACGGTTCATCGACCAGATCCATGCTCCCCTCTGGTTCGGGATGAGCTTCATCGTTCTCGGGATGGTCTGCATCCTCGGAGGAGTCATTCAGCATGTGAAGCTCGTCGAACAGATCCGGTCCGACCGGTTCACCTACGGCGAAACCAGGCCGCTGGCAAAAATCATTGCGCTGATCCTGCTGATCATCGGCATCTTTGCGCTCATAACCATTTTCCAGCGGTGGATCGTGCCGCTCTACAGCGGGGCGGCCTATTTCGGTTGAGCCGGTTCAACCAGGAGGGGCCAAGCGAGATTTCAGGTATTTTATCAGGAGTCGGTATCATGGAAAATCCGATCGTCGGCCATTTCGTCACTGTCACGATATTCAGCCTCATGCTTGCCATCGGGGTCAACCACTCGTTCCGGCAGGTCACCTACCTAGCGAGCCAGCCCGGTCTGCTGGTGCGCTCGCTTCTGTCCGTCATCGTGCTGGTCCCCGGGATCGTGGGTATTCTGCTGTGGGCCTTTCCCCTGCCGCCCGCGGTTGCGACCGGCCTTGCGGTGCTGGCGGCGGCGCCGGGCGCCCCGCTCACCACCAAGCGTATCGAGCTGGCCGGCGGCGACCTCCAATATGCCGTCAACCTCCAGCTGACCCTGGCCTTGCTGGCGGTCGTCGTCACGCCGTTGATCTTATCGGTCTATTTTTCCCTCTTCGACCTGGTGATCGAGAGGGTGACCCTGCTCGATGTGGCCCGCCAGGTCGCCCGGGTCACCTTTCTGCCGGTCATCGCCGGCTTCCTCGTCCGGCGGTTTCTGCCGGGGGTCGCCGCCCGCATCGGCAACCCGCTCCGGGTCCTGGCCAACATCCTGCTGATCCTGCTGGTCCTCATGCTCGCGGTACTTCTGGCGATCGCCCCCGATCTGCGGGCGATGCTGAACCTGGGCCGGCCGGCCACCATGGCCATTGTCTTCATGGTGGCTCTTTCGCTGGCGGCCGGCCACTTCCTGGGCGGGCCGACCCAGGAGAAGCGGGCGGTGCTGGCCGTCGCCAGCATCGCCCGCAACGTCGGTCTGGCGCTCTTCATCGCGGGCTTGACCGACTACGGGCAGAAATTCGTGCCCACCCTGCTGACCTACATGATCCTGGGGGGGCTCCTGGGCGTGCCCTACGCGGTCTGGAGCAAGCGCAGGGTGCGGCTGAGAGGGGACGCCTGAGATCAAGATCAGCTAGAATAGGGACGGATGCGGGCATGCCGCACTCGATCCGGAGAGCAGGCGTGTTGACAAGCAGTATCTGCGGACATAAATAGGCTGACGCGTGGCGCGTCCATGGCGCACAGCGCCTCTTTGTCAGAAAGCGAGTTCTGGTCTCGTGGGAGTGGCTTCCAGTCATGATGACATCGCGGTCCCGCCCCGGCGGGACTCCCACGGAATGAAAACCCAACATGCCGGAAAGGAAAGGAGCGTTCCAAGTGTTCCGCACGTCGCATTACCGTTCTTCTATTTATCCTGTTTCTCTACGCAGCTCCGGAGCTCTCGGCCCAGGATTTCTTCGTCTTCCCCAGCCGCGGGCAGAGCAATGAACAGATGCAACACGACCGGATGTGCGCGACGGCTTCGGCTGGACCGTTGCCATCATGGAGGAGAGCGGCCAGATGGTGTTGAGCGCCTCCGGGGACATGGTGGCCATCTCCGCCTTCGGCGCCTGCACCTCCTACTGAAGCGCCCGCCGGGGCGGTGAGCCGTGTCGCGAAGGGATCGCCCATGAGAAAGCTGCTGATACTGGTGCTGCTGCTGGCGGCGACCGGTTGCTATTCGTTCGGCCGGGGGGTCGCCTCCCGGGTCGTCGAAACCCTGGACATGGAGCGGGGAGAGACGTGGCAATGCGAGATCCGCGGCGGTACGTTCCGCGGCATTTCCGCCTATCTGGACAAAGGGGAGACGGTCAAGGTGCTGATCGTCCACGGCATCGGCACCCATCGCCCCGGCCATTCGGCCGTCATCAGTGAAGGCATCGCGCACTCCCTCGGGCTGAGTGTGTTCTCGAATCCGGTCGATGCGGACATCCTGAACCCCCGGGATCCCGCGCAGCGGCTGGCCAACCTGCGCATCATAAGGATGCGCAACCCGGAAGGATCCAGGCGGCTCATTTTCTATGAGCTCACCTGGTCGGATATCACGGCGGAAAGAAAACGGGTCCTGGATTTCGACACCTCCGGGGAATACGCCCACCGCCGTGCCTCCTTCAACAACACCATGAAGGGTTTCCTGAACGATGTCGGCCCCGATGCCACTATCTACGTCGCCGACAGGGAAAACCTCATCTTGGTGGCGACGCAGCAGGCCGTCTGCTGGATGCTGGCGGGCGGCGAAGAGGGGGAGGGCGGCGGCCGCCCCGGAGGGGTCTGCGGGCTTTCCTCCGTATCGCGGCTGAGCAACCTGGAGCAGCAAAACATCCTCTTCATCACCCACAGCCTGGGCAGCCGCATCATCATGGACGCTCTGGGGGAGATCGTCGAGACCCTGACCGACGATCGCACGGTGGCCGGCCACCCCGCCCTCGTCGCCGGCCTGCAGCAGAAAGAAATGACGGTGTTCATGCTCTCCAACCAGCTGCCGTTTCTGCAGATCGGCCTGCCGCCGCCGAAGGTGGCCGGGCAGATCGAAAGCTACTGCCGGCCGGACGGAGAACACTATGCGCGGCGCGCCTTCAAAAGGCTCAACATCGTCGCCTTCAACGACCCCAACGACCTTCTGAGCTATTCCTTACCCCGGGGCTTTGTGGAGCGCTACCTGGACTCCCGGATGTGCCCCGCCGTCACCAACATCCACATCAACGTCGCCGAACGGATCTCCGCCTTCGGGATCGAGGTGGTTAACCCCATCGCCGCGCACGGGAATTACGATTCCGATGAGCGGGTGATCGAACTCATCACCCAGGGGAACACGGAGCTCGAGAAAAACGAACTGCTGTCCGGACGCTGCCGGATGATCCACATCGAGGACTGACAGCACGGCCCTTTTTGTGCCGTTGGGAGGCCTTATGATGCAACGCTGCATTTTGGTCATGGCGCTGATAGCCGCTCTTATGGTGGGCCCTGACGCCCGGGGCGCGGGACTCTGGCTCTACGAGGGGGGGACCCCGGATGTGGGTACGGCCAACGCCGGCCGCGCGGCCATGGCCACCGACGCCTCCGCGGCCGGGGCCAACCCGGCCGGCATGACCCGGCTTGACCGATCCCAGCTGCTGTTGGGACTCCAGGGGCTCTATGTCGATGCCCACTTCGACACGCAGCGCTCCGGCTTCGGCGGCGGTGACGGCGGCAACGCCGGCGGGTTCGTGCCGTCCGGCAGCTTCCACTATGTGCAGCGCTTAAACCCGGACTGGCGCCTCGGGCTCAGCGTGGGGTCCTATTTCGGCCTGGGGGTGGACTACGGCGACAACTGGTCCGGCCGCTATTACATAAAAAAAGCAGAACTGCTCACCTTCGGCGTAAACCCCGGGGTGGGCTACCGGGTCGCCGACTGGCTTTCGGTGGGCGCCGGGTTCACCGTCATGCAGGCCAAACTGCATCAGACGGTCGGGATCAACAACGCCGCCGTTCCCGGCCAGGCGGGGCTCAGTGACGGCGAGCTCAAGCTCGAGGCTGACGATGTGGGCTACGGTTTCAATCTGGGGCTCCTGTTGGAACTCACCCCCGACACCCGTTTCGGCATCACCTATCGCTCCGAGGTGAAGCTCGAGTTCAAGGATGTCGCGAACCTGAGCGGCCTAGGGCCGGTGTTGCAGGGGCTTCTCAATTTGAGCGGGCTTGCCGGCAGCCGGGTGAACATCGACATGACCGTCCCCCAGGCGGTCATGGTGAGCGGCTACCACCAGCTCACCCCGGCCTGGGCGATCGTGGGCAACATCGGCTGGCAGGACTGGAGTGAATTCGGGAAACAGGAGATATGCCTGCAATCTTCGACGTCGCGCTCCTTCACCAACAACCTCAATTACAACGACACCTGGCACTTCGCGCTGGGCGCCCAATACCGGTTCGCCCCGGAGTGGCTCTGGTCCTTCGGCGCCGCCTACGATACCTCCCCGGTGAACAGTGGCCACGACCGCACCCCGGACCTCGCCCTGGACCGCCAGATCCGACTGGCCACGGGGCTGCAGTATGACTGGAACAGGGATGTGACCATCGGGGCTGTCTACGAATACATCGATCTCGGCGACGGCGGGATCAACCGCAACGACGGCCCGCTCACAGGGCCCCTCAAGGGGGCCTACGACCCCTACGCCATCCATGTGTTCGCGCTCAATCTGATGTGGAGGTTCTGAGGGGGCCGTTTTCCCGAGCTGCGCAGGGTCAAGAGGGATCGGGATCGGCCGGAGGAACGCAGCGCAAGGGTCCGGAGGGGGTATGTTAGATAAGAAGGAAGCCAGTCGAATCGAGCAGCGCACGCTGGCCCTCTCCATCTGGGGTGTGGTGGGGGTCGCCGCCGGCAGTATCGCCTACGGGCTCTTCCTGGAATCCGATGTCGTCATCCTGAACGGCATCTTTTCACTGCTGAGCCTCATCGGCACGGGGCTGAGCCTGCTGGCGGCAAGACTGGTGGTGCAGCCCGAAAATCGGCGCTTTCCGTTCGGCTACTCCCACCTCGAGCCGCTCGTTCTGAGCGTGAACAGCTTCATGGTGCTGTTGATCTGCATTTACGCCCTGATCAATGGGATCGAGCGGATCCGTGCCGGCGGCAACGCGGTGGAGGCCGAAGGGGTGATCTGGTTCGG
>DATKKX010000448.1:0-43826 GCA_035542775.1 Phycisphaerae bacterium
CGACAACCCAGCGGTCCAGCGTTGTGGCATTGGCGATAGAACCGCTCCCGATGCCCGCCCAAGCGGCCGTAACCAACCATCCCACCTTGCTCCAAGACATCGCCATGGTTCCGAAGGTCCCCCTGCCGGAGCGAACCAACAAATTATACTCCCAGCGCGTAGGCGACTCCAGCTTGGATCGCGGGGCGTCACGCGCAAATCTGATCTCCCGGCGGCGTGGTGCCGCAGGCGAAATGGAGGAAAAATCATGAACAATCGTACGTGCTCTCTCGGAATGGCTGTCATTCTGGCCTGTCTGTTGTCCGCGTCGGGTCGTCCAGCTTACGCCACGACCCGTTACGTCGACAACGGCAACACAACCGGCCCATGGAACGGGCAATCATGGGCTACGGCTTATCGGTACTTGCAAGACGCCATCGCCGCGTCAGAGGGAGAAGGGGGACATTCTGCTTTAACGAAAAAGTAGAATGTCCCCCTTTGCCGCGGCGCCGTGCGCGTGGCGTGGTGGGCGAAGGGATGCACCATCGGTGAGTACTCGCCGGTAACAATCCTGCGTTGGACCGATTTCGACTTTTACGACCCCAACAGCATCGCGCCGCAATCAGTGACCGCGGGTGACACGGACTGCTTTCCGTCCGCGGGAATATCAGATGCTACCGCGGGCACCATGAGTTGGGCCGGCGCTACCACAGACCGTGGTCAATGCATCCCGTGAATCGCCTTCCCGAAGGCCGCCTCCGCGGTTTCGCCGAAGGTTTCGCTGGTGGCCGGGTGCGGGTGAATCGCCGTGGCCAGGTCTTCCGCCACGGCCGCCATTTCCATTGCGATCACGCCTTCGCTGATCAGGTCGCCGGCATGCACGCCGACGACACCAACGCCGAGAAGCCGCCGGGTCTTGTTGTCGAAGATCATCTTGGTCAATCCGTCGGGTCGGCCCATTGAAACCGCCCGCCCGGAAGCGCCCCACTGGAAGCGACTGATCGTCACGTCGAGGCCTTTTGCCGCCGCGTCGGTTTCAGTAATGCCGCACCAGGCGACCTCGGGATCGGTATAGACCACGGCCGGAATGCAGGCGGGATCGAAGATGGCAGGCTTTCCAGCAATGGCTTCGGCAGCGACTTTGGCCTCACGCATGGCCTTGTGAGCGAGCATGGGATTTCCGGCGACATCTCCGATTGCGTAGATCCGTTTATCGGCCGTCCGACGCTGCGGATCGACCTGGATGAACCCGCGCTGGTCGATGTTGACTTTCGTGTTCTCGAGCCCGAGGCCGTCGGAATTCGGCTTACGACCGACCGAGACCAGAATACGGTCGAACTGCTCGGTATGGGTCTCGCCGTTCAAGACATATGTCACCGACGTTGCCTCACCCTCACGCCGAACGGCCTTGAGTGTCGCGGAGGTGAGGATGGCCTTCATCTGCTTGTTGAGCTTGGCTTGCAGGGGCTTGACCAGATCGGGATCCACGCCGGTGAGGATCTGATCAAGCACTTCGATGACCGTCACCTCGCTGCCCAGCGAGGCGTACACCTGCCCGAGTTCGAGCCCGATGTAGCCGCCGCCGATGACCAGCAGCCGATTGGGCACCTCGCGGAGCTCCAAGGCATCGGCCGCATCCCAACAGAGTTCGCGCGGCACGAGCGATTCCGGCAGGGCCTTGGCGACCGAGCCGGTGGCGACGATACAGTGGCGGAACTTGATCCGAGCGGTCGACTCCCCCTCGATGTGCATCAGCGATGAGCTTTCGAACCTTGCCTGCCCGCGGAGATACTCCACGTTCCTCCCGGCCAGCAGTCCCTTGACGCCGGTGGAGAGCTTGCGGATGACGCCGCTCTTCCAGCCGCGGAGTTTGTCCACGTCGATCCGGGGTTTTGCGAAACTGACGCCGAATTTCCCTACGGCCGCGGCTTCCTCGATGATTTTGGCAACGTGCAGCAAGGCCTTGCTGGGGATACAGCCTTCACGCAGGCATACGCCGCCGAGGGCGTCCGCGGCGTCGACCAGCGTGGTCGGGATGCCCGCGTCAGCGGCGGCGCAGGCGGCCACGTAACCACCGGGCCCGCCGCCGATGACCAACAAGTCCGCCTCTTGTGTAAGTTCGCCGACGACCATGTGATCTCCTTGATTGGGAGGAGCGCGTCACAATCCTAAGTAGGTCCACACAAGAGGGAAAGTGTAGGGCGGGCTCAGCCCGCCGACGGAGCAAACGTACAACACGTAGAGCGACGGCGGGCAAAGCCCGCCCTACACCTTGCCCCTTGCCTGGGAGGAACGCGTCACAATCCCAGGTCCATGGATGGGTAAAAAAAGTGCCGACCCGTCACGCATCGAGAAGGAGGAGAAACGATCCGCAACGAGTCGGCGAGCAGCCTAAAGTGTTAGAACTTGACCCGCCCAAACCGCGCTTGGCGAGCAGGTCTCCCTCACTGAACCACACGATTCTAGTCCCAAGGTGAGAGCTTGTACAGTCAACTCCACTCCAATGCAAGCACAATTTTTGAGCTTTTTCGCCGGGGGAGGAGAGATAAACCGAAGGACCGAAAATAACGGCATGTTACATCGCAAAGACCGCGACAGGGGGGGCGTGGAGAAGCCCATAGCTCCTCGGTCTATCCGAAATGGGTAATCCTTCGCAAGCCAATGGCGGCTGGCGGCTCATGGAGACTCGTGCCCGGATCGTACCTTCGCGGAAGCCGCCCATGCCCCTTGCATCCGCTCGGGCTCTGATCACGCCTGGATCGAGCCCGTTCGGAAGTTACCCTTTAGTCCCTCCGGACGATCACTTACTCGTCATCATGGTTACGACTGTGCACGTCGGGGCCAGACGAATCCGCCGGTGGCGCCTTTTGTGGAGACGCCTGGGCCGCTCTACGAGGTGGTCCGTCGCGGGCGGCCGCTGCCCGGGCTATACTGCCGTCCCGCAGCCTGATCGTGCCGAGTCAGAGCACGCATAGGCTCTTTGGCCCTGGGTACTGATGGCTTCACCTCTCGCCACCGTGGTCATCCCCAACTACAACGGCATGCGGTTTCTTCCTCGGCTGATGGAGTCGCTGGCCGCCCAGACTGATCCACGCTGGGCGGCGGTCATTGTGGATGATGCCTCCGCCGATGACAGCGTGCCGTACCTCAGGCGGCACTGGCCGGAGGTCAGGCTGATCGTGAACCAAGAAAACCGGGGTTTTGCCGCAAGCTGCAACGCAGGCATGCAGGCCGCGACAACGCCCTTCGTGGCGCTGCTCAATAATGACACACATCTAGACCAGAATTGGCTCGCCGAGGGCCTGAAACCCTTCGATGGGCCGAAGGTGGGGGCAGTGGCTTCGCTGGTGTTGCTGGCCGAAGTTCCACATCCCATCGACACGGCGGGGGACCTTTATTCCGTAGCCGGTGGGGCGTTGAAGCGCGGCCACTTGATGGCCCGCGACCTGGCAAGAACCCTGGACCCGCGGGTGTTCTCGGCGTGCGGCGCTTCTGGCTTTTATCGACGCGAGGCGGTGGCATCGGTAGGTTTCCTGGACGAGCGATTGGACGCCTACTACGAGGATGTGGACCTCGGTTTCCGCCTAGCCTGGGCCGGCTATCAATGCGTCTTTGCGCCGGCGTCGATTTGTTATCATCACTTGAGTTCGTCCTATGATCCCAAAGGGTGGCGCTACCACTTCAATTCCGCCAGGAACGCCGAGGTCGTGTGGTGGTCATGCATGCCGGCGGAAATGCGGCGCAGATACTTGCTTGCGCACCTGCTTTTTCTTGTCTTGCAGGCTGTCAACAAAACGCGGCAGGGCTGCCTCGCGCCGTTCCTCGCCGGAAAATGGCAGGTGATCCGGCACCATCGCGCGCACATCCGCGAAAAGCGGGAGCTCCTGAAGAGGTTGGCCGGGATCTCGGCGGCCGAGATCGAGGCGTTGTTGGTGCGCGACTGGTGGGGGCTGCACGTGGGCTCGCGCATCCCGGCCCGACATCCGTCGGATTCAAGTGGTGGCACAGACAGTGAAGCGAGCCAAGGCGGATGATAAGCGTTCTGACTGTCAACTTCTTTTCGTCTGATCAGGTGGCGGGCCTGGTTGCGTCCGTGCGTCGAGCTGCACCGCCGCAGCCGATCGAGCTGATCGTCACTAACAACTCCCCGGCCGATCCGGTCCCGTCGTCCGCTGATCCTGCCCTTCCGATCGTTGTTCTGGAGTCCTCCAACGTGGGATATGCCGCGGGCATCAACCGGGCATTCCGGGCCTCGCGCGGAACGGTCCTGATGATCGCCAACCCGGATGTGAGGGTGGCCGCCGGAGCGATCACGCAAGCGGTGGAGTATCTGGCCGACCATCCGCGTACCGGTGTGGTGCTGCCGCTCCTGCGGTATCCGAATGGTGAGATTCAGCTCTCCGTAAGATGCTTCTACACATGGCCGGATGTGATATACGCCAGGTCGCCATTGCGTTTGCTCGGCCGTCATCCGGCGTTTTTTCGCCGGTACTTGTGCGTTGACATCGACCGTGCGGCGCCGACGCCGGTCGACTGGGGTTTGGGGGCGGCGATGTTCCTCCGCCGTTCCGATTGCGGCGGAGACGCGATCTTCGATGAGCGTTTTTTCATGTACTTCGAGGACGTGGACCTCTGCTATCGATTCTGGCAGAGTGGGAAGGCAGTCACGTACTGCCCGCACATCGTGTGCACCCACGAGCACCGGCGTTCCAGCCGAAATCCAGTGACGCTGCACGGGTGGCGGCACCTGCGCAGCCTGGTTCGATTTGTCCGCAAATATGGGGGCTTGCCGCAGAGGCCGGCATCTCAAACCGCCTGGCAGGCCTGAAGTATCGATTGCAGGCGATGGGTCCAGGTGTGGCCTGCCATGACATGA
Source organism: Phycisphaerae bacterium (assembly GCA_035542775.1). Lineage (GTDB taxonomy): Bacteria > Planctomycetota > Phycisphaerae > UBA1845 > UTPLA1 > DATKKX01. The sequence continues at coordinate 4,856 of DATKKX010000448.1, forward strand.
GCGGCAGTGGCCGCGGCCTGGAGCCGAAACTCCTCGGGCTTCCGGGTGAATCGTCCGGCCAATTCCACAAGTTCGGAACGGGTCTGAAAACGGCAGATATGCCGATCAGGGTCGAGCACCGCTGAAAGACCGTCACCTGTTTCGTCCAGGGGATGCGCACGGACCGCGACGGCAAGCCCTGCAACAAGGGCATCGAGCACGACTGATCTGAGGCAGCCGGACGGCTCGACGCAAATGAGCAAGCCGTGGCCCTGCAAGGTGTGGTCCACAAGCCGCGGCTCCGGCCATGGTCCTCGATGATACCCCTTCAGCGCCGGGTGCGATGCCCAGCCCTCGCCATAGAGGTCAAAATCGAAACCGGCAGCGGCGAGCGCTTGGCAGTAAGCCTCGCGCACGAGGGCCGGTCCCAGGATCCTGCGGATGCGATCGATCAGTCCTGCCCGCACCTCCTGGCTGTCGAGCCTGATGTTGAGCTTCCGCTCCACGGAATCGAGGATATCGGCGGCCTGGTCGTCGCAATAAGTGTCGCAATGCTCGCGGAGCACGGTCAAAGACGCCTTCCATAACTGGCAGTGCGATGCCAGGTGCAAGCCGGCAGCCTCTGCCGAGGTGTTGGCGCCGTCCGCGAGAACGATGAGGCGATCGCCGGGATGCGGCTTGCCGCTGTCAGGGCGTGGCCACGCCGCAGGGGGCAGTAAGACGACCCGTGAGGCGTCAAGGCCCAGTTCCATGGCCTGTCGCCTTTGTGTGGCGGTCGGCACACCCAGCCTGACGGCCTTGTCCAATCCGGAGAGCCATTCGTTCGCCAGTGCATGCCGATGAGCGCACACTATGATCGATGGCGCGTCCGGCAGCTCGTATCGCAACGAGTCTGGAGCCACATCCAGCAAGACCAAAACGCCTGGGGCACATTCCTGGAGGGCGTCTTCGACGGCGAACGGATGGACCATCGCCGGGTCATCGAGGATGAATCTGACGCACGGTCGATCAAGCGAGTCGGCGGCCGCGGAGAGCCGGTCAGCCAGATGCTTCACGTTGATCTGGGGGACATTGGACAGGAGGGCGATCGTCTGACTGCAGGGTGCAGCAGCCCCTGCCTTTCTGGATCGTCTGCGGTCGTCCTGACGGGAGGCGCGGTGCCGGGCGACCTGCTTGCCAATTTCCAGGAGGCGATTCGAGACGTCCGCGACGGCCTTGGCCTCAAACCAGGGCCAGGAAAGGACGCGTTCCGGCGTGAGGTAGCCATCGGATGACTGCAGGAACTCTTGCAGGGCATCCCAGGCATCGGGTCCGGCAAACAGCGGCAAGCGCCGGCGTTGGAAATCGGCGGAGAAATCGTAAAGCCGCAGGCTGAGGGCCGCCGCCCAGGCATCCTCTTCAACCACCATCACCGCCTGATGCGGCAAGAGTCGATCCAGCAATAAACGTGCTTCCGCGCCCTGCCCGAAGCCGGCCAGAAGAACATTGCGATTCCCCGGCTGAAATGCGTCCACCAGTGCGGCTGCACGGATCGAAGGCATGGAAGTGCGCCCGAGCCAGTGAAGGCGTTCCCTGTCGTCGGACCATGCGTAGGTCAAACAGCCGTCCCGGCCGAGAGTCGCCCGCGCGGAGGGCGGAGGCGCTGCAGCGAGCATGCGTTCGGCGGACTTCGGCAGAAACAGCTTCAGCGCCGCGATATTGGCCTCAAAAATGGCGGGATCAGACGCTGACGAGGCCCTCTCATCCATGCGGGCACTCCCAACTGGGCGAGATCACTCCAGCGAGCCGAACCAGCGAATCGCCGCGAGCGTCGCCAGAAACGCGAGCCACAGGCAGTAGACACCGGCGGCGAATATGACCTTCCCGCGGGTGATCCGCGGGGCCAGTTGCTTCTCCCATGCATAATCGTCGGCTGGGGATGTCTGGGCGATCATCCGGTTACTCCGTTCCTTCATCCGCCGGCGGGCGGGAACTGAGATTCAGCTTATACGAACCGTCGAAGGCCTCGGCGAAATCGTAGACGTTGTCGAAGTCCTCGATGCAGTCCTGTGGCTGCTTTTGGAGCAGCCCGTTATCGACCAGGGCGAAGACCATTCGTCCGATGTCCCTGGTGGACCGGATGCCCCAGTGATGCAGCACTGTTGAGGCCATGGAGCCCCATTTCCTGAGGGCCAAGTCGCGCATGCCCCAACACAGATCTCCTCCGCTCACGTGCCGGTTGAGGCGTCTTGCTGCTTCCACCACGCCGCCCAAGCCGTCAATCAGGGTCATCAATACATCGGGCAGCTTTCCCGCCGCGAACAGACCCTCCACGTCGCCCGGGCCACAACCTTGGCTGAGCAGCCATTCGAGCAGCTCGTTCGCTCCCGGCGCCGCCTCTCCATGTGTCCGCTGTACCGTGAAGTCGAGCGATTCGTGAAGGAAAGTGAAGGCATCCGGCGAATAGGAGCCCAGCTCACGCGAAACGTCAAGGATGGTCTTAGTTTTCTCCGATTGCTGCGCCATAGGTTCAAACTAAACCACAATAGGGCAGGGACCACACGCGGGCGGCCGCCAGCCTGTTTCCTCCGGGGACCTCTCCACTCCTACGATCACGCCGAATCCGGAATCCCTCCGTCCGATCCCGTTTGCTCGTGACGAATCGCATCACTGCTTCCATTGCCTGAGTTGGGGGCGTTCGATCCGTCCGCCTGCTGCCTCCTCCCTCGCCGGCGGCTGCGCCTCCCGCGTCTTCGGCCCCGCCTTGCCGGTTCGGAGCCTTCCGGCTGGGAGGCCCTGTCGGCGTCTGTTCCAGCTTCTGCCGGCGCGGCCGCACTCGGCTTCTCATCGTGGGCGGGTCCGGCGTTCGGGCCGTCCACGTTTCGAGGTCGCTGCACCGGTCGGGTGGGCCTGTCTCCACCGCCCCTTGCGGGCATCGGTTCCGCCGCGGCTGACTCGCGCCGCGGTCGCGATTGGAGTTCCGCGGCCGAGCTTTCATCAGCAGCCGGCGGGGGCGGTTTTTTCGGCAGATTCCGCTCCAGAATCTGCTCGACTGGAACAACCTCCTCCAAGTCCCGCTCATCATAGATGATGCTCACCAGTTGCGTGAGCACCTGCCGATCCTTGACCGTGCCGATGCCCTTCTCGGTGCGGACCCGTCCCCCGATCCTTGGCAGCTTCTTGTTCAGCTCATCGTAGCCCTCGTACTCATATCGAAGGCAACAACGCAGGCGGCCGCACCTTCCGGAGACTTTGGAAGGGTCCAGCGTCGCTTTCTGCAGCTTGGCCATTCGCATCGTGACCGGCCGCAGCTTCTTGAGGAAGTTCTTACAGCAGCATTCCCGGCCGCACATTTCATAGTCGGCGATCAGCCGCGCTTCGTCGCGGGCGCCCACCTGGTGCATCTCAATGCGGGTGTGGTATTCGTGGGCCAGCTCTCGAACCAGCTCGCGAAAATCAACCCGACTTTCAGACATGAAATGGAAAATGATCCGCTCGCCTCCGAAGAGGTGTTCGCAGGCGATGAGCTTCATATCCAGGTTGAGCGATGTCGCGAGCTGTCTGGCGCGGGCCAGCTTTTCCTTGCCATCCTCTTTGATCTTCGCATCCTCGATCAGATCCTGCGGCGTGGCCCGGCGGAGGATCCGGCCGGCCTTGGGCTGGAAGAACTCGGGAGCTTCGCTGTTCTTCACGTACTCCTGCATCTGCTGGCGGCTGATCGAGTTTCTGCAACCGCTGCACGTCAGACTGACCTGTTCGCCGAGCTCGATCCCCCGGTTTGTCTGCACGACTACTTTCAGGCCGCAGCCGTTCAGCGTGCCCGGGGAGTACCGGAATTCGCCGATGTATTGCATATAGCCGTAGCGAACGGCACAGGTCGGATGCGAGCCCTCCGCCGTGCCGCCGCCCAGGGCGTCTGGATCACAGATCGTCGAGGAGGAACCACGTTCGCCTCGTGTTGCCTCTGCATTGTCGCCGTCCGAAACTCGGGAGCCCATACTGGATCCTTATGTAAAACGGCCCCACCGACCAGCTTCCGCAGCCACGTCTCCAGGGCTGCCGGGAAACCGCATTTCCGTCTTGCAGAATCCGATAGCCGGCCTGTCTACGACCGTTGGTTGCTTCATTGTACCACGGATCGAGGCCGATCGGAATCAGCAACTCCCGGAAGAATCACGGAATGCCCGTCCCCCCCGCCCATACTCGTCGCCTCACAGGCGCCTTGCTGATCGATTCGGAGGCGCACGCAGCCCACATCGGCGGTACTGAAATAGCTCCGGTTGGCCACCAGCGCCTCGATGCCGGAGGTGGTCAAGGACCGACGCTGGCCGGAAGATCGCATCACGACCCGGGGGTCGACTTTGGCGATGAAGCGTTCAGTACCGCGACACACTCCTCCGTGATGGGGCAAGACCAGGGCGTCCGCCCTGATGTCCACGTTGTCCAACAGACGGCCTATGGCGACTTCACCGATATCACCCGGCAGCAGAATGGCGTGACCTTGCCAGCTTATGCGCAGCACGGTTGAGGTGTCGTTGAGGCCGAGGAGGGGAGCGTCCTCCACGCGAGGCGGCCACACTGCCTCTATAGCGATGTTGTGGTCGGTCGTGATGATCTGCGGTCCTTTGACGACCTCAATGGGGATGGACAGCTCGCGAACGGCCTGCAAGAATCGCCCCGCTGCCGAGCCCTGGGGCGCGAATCGATCGAAGTGGTCATTCACGACGACTTTTCCGATGGAAATCTCGCCGGCGAGACCCACAATTCCACTAAAGTGATCGAAGTTGGCGTGCGAGACGAAGACGGCGTCCAGTGTGTGGATCCCCCGTTGCTTCAAAAAGGAGACGCCGACCGGTCCGGCGTCGAACGCTGATCGGGTTCCGAAATCGCAGACGATCACCTTGCCGTCGGGCAACTCGACCACGATGCCGGCCCCGTCGCCCAGAGCCAGCACCCATGCCTGGAGGGTACCCGACTCCGCCCGCGACCAGCGCGGCGGAACCAGCCACCAGAGAAAGAGGATCAGAACCAGTAGCTTGAAACCATGTTTCCAGGGCAACCAGGCAGGTCTGTAAAGCCACAGGGCCATGGTCGCATATACCGCCAGCACCCACCAGAGCGATGGCGATCGCCCATCGAGAATAGTCCCGGGGACGCGGGCCAGAAGCTGAACGACGGAGACCAGCAGATCGGTCCCGATCTTGAGGACTGGGCCGCAGATGATGGCGCTGGACGGAAACAGCAAGGCCAGCAAGAGGCTGATATAGCCCCAGCATGTCACCGGCGCCGCGATGAACCAGAGTACGAACGTGCCGACGGCTCCCCAGGGCGTGAATTGATCGAACTGGTAACAGCAGAGGGGCGCGGTCACGATCCACGCCGAAAACGACAACACCAGCATCTGGATCAGCCAGTACGCCGCGCGCCGCCCAAGACCACGCATGATTGAAACCGGTTCCGGGCCCGGATCGATCAGAGACAAGTGATAGGCTTCCTGGCTGAAGAATCGTCCTAGCTGGGGCCACCGAGTCCTTCCCATGACGTTCGCGATCGCCCGGTTCAGTCTCGGCAGGAGGTGCACAATCGCGAGGACGGCCATGAAGCTGTATTGAAAGGCGGGGCGGAAACAATCGGCGGGTTCGATCATCAGGATGACGATCGCGGAGCAGGCCAGCCAGTTCATGACGTTTGGCCGTCCCCGCAGATATACGGATAAGCACCACAGCAACCCCATGATGCCCGCCCGCATAATGGACGGCTGAGGTTCAGCCAACAAAACATAAGACAATATCAGCAGGCCCACGAAAACGGCGGTCGTGCGATAGTACACACCGAGCAGGCGCATCAGGACCCAGCCGGTGACCGCCAGCCAGGCCACGTTCATGCCGCTGGCCGCCAGATAGTGGGCATTGCCGGTACGGATGAAGGCCTGGTTCATTGCTCGCGGCACGGCGCTCCGTGTGGCCAGAACCATAGCCGAGATGACGCCGGCACCGGGATCGTCCTGATCGAAGGCCTCATCCAAGAGATATCCGCGCAAGCGCCCCCGACACCGCTCCAACATGCGGGTCCACGCACCGGCGCCGGCCTTTTCCCGGACGATCACCGACTCCGCATGATCGCAGGATATTCCCACCAGCAAGCCATTCCGCCGGTTGTGCAAGGCCCAGTCGTACTCCCCGGGATTGCGCGGGCCGCGCGGGCGGTAGACCCAGCCGGTCATCTGCACGAGGTCGCCCGCATCGAGCCGGAGTACAGGCCCCTTGATGGTGACGCCCACTTTCCCGGAGACGGAGATCGGGCCATCGCGGCCGGCAAGCTGCGATACTTCGATGATGAAGTGCGTCTTGGGAGCGGCGGCGTAAGCGCGAGGCACATCCGGCTGAGGCTCCGCGATGTATGGACTGCTGATCACTCGCCCCTGAACGGTCGTCAGCAGCGGTTCCGTGCCCGTGAAGAAGACGATGTGATCATCGGACAGCCATCGATCGGCGACGGCATGTCGCAACAAGCCCAGGCCGGCCGCCGCCAGCACCAGGCCAGCCAGCCCCAGGCGCGTCCGTCTGCTGCCAAACGCAACAGCCGCGCCAGCGCCCGCCAGGAGGAGCGAAATCAAGGTCGGCGGCGTGAGCCAGGTGTCGGCCGCGATGCCCAGGATCAGCCCGATCGCGAGCGGTACAAGCGGCACCGGCGGCGGCGGCTTTGGAAGCGGCAGGGGCTGCCCGGGCTGTAGTTCTTCAGAGTTCATCGATGGATGAACAGCCAGAACGCGCGGCAGAGCGCCAGAAACACGAGTTGAGCGATCTGCCCCGCGGCGTACAGGCTCTGGCGGCTCTGTCCTCCGCCGCGGCGGGCCATGATGACCGCGACCACGTAGGTGACGCCGAACACCAGCATGCTCATGATGATTCCGATCGCCAGATTGCCGCCGCGGCTGCAGTAGACGGCGGTGAGCGCGATCGGAAGAACGCTCTGTCGGAGCAGTCGAGCCGGGCTCATAGCCTGGGAAAGCCCGACAGTCTCGGAATCGACATGCCTCGCCGTTCGACCTATCGTTGCAGCCACCAGGATTCCCCATCGTCCCCAGATGGGGGCCAGCAGCAACGGCCGGTACAGCGGAGCAGGGTATAGAAAATTGAAATGATGCCGCCAGTCGTTCGGCGCAGGCCACCAGGGCGATTCCCAAGGAATGCTGGTGATCAGCACCCATTGGCACAGGACCACGAGGCACATGGCGAGCGTGCCGATAGGCGACAGCGGTTCGAGCGAGAGCGGATTTCCATGGACGGGCTGCGAATTGGGGGCGGGACCTCCTTCACCGGCATCACCGATGTATGGCTCTGGTCGAAGCGGCCGGTCACCGGCCAGCAGATGCACGGTTCTGGCAAGACCGAGGACCAGATAGAGCCCGGTGAAGAGCGATTCAATCAGAACGATCATCAGGGCCGGAACCACACGGACCGTGGCGATCTCGCCGTAGAGTTTCCACGTGACCCGGAAGGTTCCCGCCCAAAGGAGTCCTATCAGCAAGCCGAGCGGCACGATCCATGAGGTTGCCCGGCTCAGCGTGGCCGGCTGCGCGGGCGCTCGCCTTCGTCCGAGCGGCAGTAGGAAGCGCAACGCCGCCGCGAGGCTCTCGAGAAGCGACGCTCGTCCCCCCGAAATGAGGGTGTCAGGATGATTTTCCACGTCCCGAAACCGATCCTTTGTTCCGTTTCATCAGGAGCCCATGGCCGTCTTGCATGGCGCTGATCCGATGGCCTCCTCTTGCCCTCTGCTTTCCCACGGCCGAACAAAGATGCCAGGCGAACATCCGTCTGATCTGGATAAGCAGACCGGGGTTCACCGCTCGGACCTCTCCCGCGAATCTGCATGCAGCAGAAATGCCTCAGGCAAATAGCCGACGAGATCGGTGGCAATCAGTGATGTTTCGCCAACATCCTTCGCGGCGAGATCGCCGGCAAGGCCGTGGATGTAGGCGCCGAGCACGGCCGCGTCGAACAGCGGCAGGCTCTGCGCCAACAGCCCCGCAAGCACACCGGTCAACACGTCACCCGTCCCCCCGGTGGCCATGCCTGGATTGCCTGTGCGGTTGACATGGAGACGCTGTCCGTCGGTGACCACCGTCCCCGCCCCCTTGAGAACGACAACCGATCGATCCTCGCTCCCGTCCGCCGTCATCAGCTGCGCCGTTCTGACCGCGAAGGCTTCGCGATCTGCCTGTACCGCGGCTGTCGATGTTTCATGCAGCCGGGCCATTTCGCCCGGATGAGGCGTGATGATCGAGTGTCGCATGTTGGTGACAGGTGGCTGCGATTTTCGGTGGGGCTTTCCGGCCGTGCCGGCGGCACCGACCGATGCCATTGCGTTCAGCGCGTCGGCGTCGATGACACACGGCACGCCGGCTTCATCGCGGAAGGCCCGCAACAGATCGAGCAGAGACCTGCTGAACGTCAGATCGCCCTGACCGAGTCCCGGGCCGGCGGCCAGCGCGGATGGAGCTCCTTTCCGGTCGAGCCATCCCAGATGGCGAAGCTGCGTCAAGGCTCGTGCCGGATCAATGAGCCCAGTCCTGGTTTCCGGCAATGGAATCGACGTGGCGCACGGGCACAGGGAGGCGACGGTCAATTGGACCGACTCCGGAGCCGCCACAATCACGAGACCGGCGCCGCTTCTCAAGGCGGAGTTGGCAACCAGAGCGGGCGCGCCGATCATTCCTCGTGAACCGCCGATCACCAGCACGCGACCGAAGGCTCCCTTATGCGCGTCCCGACTGCGGGGAGGCAGCATTGGTACGCCGCGAATCCGCCGAATTCCCCGGTCATGTGCCTTGTCCCTTTGGCTTGCCTTCGCTCGCTTGCCCGGCGACACAATGTCCTCCTTCCTCCAAAGGGACAACTAAGCCGGTTTGGGCTCGCCCAACCGATTGATGATCGACGCCATGTAGCCGGCCGCGAAGCCGTTATCGATGTTCACGACCGCGACGCCGGCCGCGCAGGAGTTCAGCATGGTAAGCAGGGGGGCCAGGCCGTGAAAGCTGGCGCCGTAGCCGATGCTCGTCGGCACCGCTATCACGGGGGCTTCCACCAATCCGCCGACGACGCTGGCCAATGCGCCTTCCATCCCCGCAGCGACGATGACCACACGGGCCTTGCGCAGAGCCTCGGAATGGGCCAGCAAACGGTGGATGCCGGCCACGCCCACGTCATAGAAGCGCTGAACAGGCTGGTCCATGATCTCACATGTCGCGGCCGCCTCCTCGATGACCGGCATATCGCTGGTGCCGGCGGTGGCAAGGGCGATCGTCCCCGTGGACGGCGCGGCTGGTCGTTGCCGCAAGGTAATGCACCTGGCCACCTCGCGATATTCCGCATTTGGGACGGCATCACGGACCGCCTGGAACTGAGCCGGGTCGGCACGAGTAGCCAACACATTGCTCTCGGCCGCGGCCAGTTTCTGGAAGATCGTGACGATCTGCTCCGTCGATTTTCCCGGGCAGAAAATCACCTCCGGAAAGCCGCAGCGGATCGTCCGGTGATGATCGATGTTGGCGAAGTCAAGATTCTCGAACGGGAGGTGCTGAATCCGCCGCAGCGCCTCCTGCACGGAAGTCTTGCCGCCGCGTACAGATTCGAGAAGTTCTTGAAGTCGGTCGGCGTGCACGCGATCTCCTGCGACTAAAGTTGTCCGCTATGAGCGGCCTGTTCTGATAATACCAGCGCCGTGGCAGGGCCGCGAGAAGCGCTGGTTCCAGCGTATCATGCGGGCAGGCCGAAAACACGCCCCAAGTTTGACCTACGGGGAGGCAAGGGGATATACTAATATTGGTACATGTTTCATGGCCGGGATTCGGCCGTTCGGCCGGATTCGGCCACAACGGGTGAGAGGCCGTTGGCAAAGCACGTTTTTCTCGGCCCCTATGGGGGCCGGCCCACAAAAAGGCCGAAGAGCTTTACCGGCAATCGCTTTTGAGGCAAGCCTCATGGATGAACAGCTTGTTGTCGCACGTCGACTCACGAACTTGGCGCGTCCCTATTTGGAGAGGAACGACACGAACGGCCTGGCCGAACGGATTGTGGAGGAGTGGTCTCCCGAGTGTCTGAGGTTGCTGCTGACCTGCGACGACACCGAAACCGTGGAGATCGCCGTTACGTGTCTCGGCCTGATCGGTGACAGAACCTCCGCTCCTGCCTTGGCGGAGCTGCTGCACCACGCCGATCCCGACGTCACCGCCGCCGCTGAGAACGCGCTCTGGTCGATCTGGTTTCGGGCCGCGGGCCCCATGGCCCAGGCGGTACTTTCCCGAGTCGCACAGGCGATCACCGCCGGCGACACGGAGAACGTCGTGCCGATGCTAACCGAGTTGATTCGCGCCTATCCTGGTTACGCAGAGGCCTACCACCAGCGCAGCCAGGCCCATTATCTTCAGAATTGCTACCAGTTAGCCCTTCAGGACGCCCGTCGCGCGTTCCAGATCAACCCGCTTCATTTCGGTGCGCTGGCCAACGAGGCCCATGCGCTGGCCGCTCTTGGGCGAATGCGTGAGGCGCTGAAGGTCTATCGGCAGGTCCTGCGGTTGCATCCAACCATGCCCGGTATCCGCGAGGCGATCGGACACCTCCGTCGCCGCGTGAAGCCAATCGAGGTCTGAGGCGGCGACGGGATGCCCGCTGTGCTTTCCCCATTAGCCATTGATGCCGGCTCCCATCGCCGCCCTATGCTCAGAACCGCCCCTTGACGTAATATACCACCACCATGGCCTGGACGCGCTTACGACTGAGCTCGCGTGCGATCTACATACTTCTGCTGGTCCTGTCGGCGGGTGGGTTGTGGATGCCGCGCGAATGGAGCGATTCGCTGAAGCACCCCATGCAGGTCATCGTGCCAGGCGACGACCTGTCGTTCGCCATCAGCCACCGCGCCGTGGAATCGACCTCGCGGCTGCAGGATACCGCGCGAGAGGAGCGGCTCAGCCGCGATGCCGTGATGCACGAGCTGGCATCGCAGATCGCCGTGGCCGAGGAGCTGCGCCAGGAAAACGCCAGGCTGCGCGGCCTGCGGGAAAAATACATCCCCCCGGCCGTGGCGGTCCTGCCGGCCAAAGTGGTGGCGTGGGATATCGTCTCGTGGCGGGATTCGCTTTTATTGGCGCGCGGCTCGTCTCGTGGCGTCGGTTGGCAGGACTGGGTCGCCTCACGACTGTTTGTCGACGAGGGCGGCGAGAGCGGTGTCGAGCAGGGCCAGGCGGTGCTGGCCCGCGAGTGCCTCCTCGGGCGCGTCGAACAGGTCAGCCCGTACATGGCCAGGGTGCAGCTTTTCAGCGACGTAGACAGCCCCAGGATCCAGGTGCAGATCGGCGCGGTGATGGGGAATAAGGTGGAGTTCGTCGACTATCCTTGCAGCCTGCGGGGCATGGGTCGCAATCGGATGGCCATAGAGGATGTGCCTTATCAGTACATCCAGACCGACGAAACCGGGGAGAGTCCTGCCGGCACGGGCAGGAAGATCCGCGTCGGCGACCTGATCTGCAGCGCTCCCGGCCAGTTGGGTCTGCCGACGCCGCTGGTCATCGGCAGAATCTCCCGGCTCGAGCAGAATCCCAAGAAGAGGCTGGTTTATACTGTCGCAGTCGAGCCGGCGGCGACGATCGCGGATATCCGCGAGGTCTTTGTGATCCCCATCATTCCGACCAGCCCGACGTCGGCACGGAAATGAGCTATCCGCTTGCGGGACGGCCCGGTGTGACGCAGAATCGCACTATGAGCAGGAATTCCAGACGACCGCGTCAGAAGCCGCCTTCGGCACCTGATCCCCAAGACCGCCTCATTCCAGACGAGGATTCGGGTCTTGACGAGGGTGAACGCCGCCCGCGCTCGGGCCGGACCATTCTCTATCGCGACGACTCGCTGATCGTGCTCGACAAGCCACCCACTGTCACGATCGAAGACATTCTTGCCGCCCTGTCTCTGGCCGCGAATGACGAAGCCATTGGGCTCGGAATGGCCGCCGCCCAATACGCCTATGCGGCATATCCGCTCGACCAGGGTGCCAGCGGCCTTCTTCTGGTGACCGCAAGTGAGGAATTGTGCAAGCAGTGTGGACGGCAGATAAGCGAGCAGGTTCTCGAACTGCGCTATTGGGCACTGATTCGAGGTCGGCCGGGCCAGACCTCGGGTACGGTCAGCCGGCGCCTGCTGGACAACAGCGCCGGCGGCGGCCTGGTTCGGGTCGACGAGGAGCATGGGCAGCCGGCGGTGACGGACTGGCGGCTTCTGGAAAATTACTTCGGCTTTGCCCTGCTGGAGTGCATCCCACGCACCAACGTCCCCTGCCAGATACGGGCCCACCTCCGGGCCGAAAGCATGCCGCTGGTGGTGGATCCGAGGTACGGCGGCGGGCAGGAACTGAAGCTGTCGTCATTTAAGGCGGATTACCGGCCGAGTCGGCGAAGAGAGGAACGCCCCTTGATCCACCGGCTGACGCTGCACGCCCAGTCGCTGACGTTCATGCATCCGGCGAGCGGCAAGCAGATGCGCTTTGAGTTGCCCCCGCCCAAGGACATGAGGGCGACGCTCCATCAGCTCGACCGCTTCGGCCGGATGCCGCCGTAGCGGCCTTCAGCGGAGCTTGGCTACCGCGCCGTCAACGTCCGGGTAGGTCTCGAGGAACGCGTTGAGCTTGGTTGTTTCCAGCACGCCCGCGACGAACGGCATGACGTTGGCCAGCACGATGTGGCCGCCCTGAGTGTTGGCCTGAGCGGTCACGTGTACCAACTCGCCCAAGCCGGCGGATGTAACCATGGCAACGTGAGCGAGATCCAGGACCACTCGTGTGGTGCCCCGATCCAGCAGATCGGTCACAGCCTTCACGAACTTTCCCCCATCCTTGGCCGTCAGATCGCCATGCAATCGAACGATGGCCACGCCGGAGCGGTCTTCAACCTCGATGGTCATTGTTGTCCCTTGGTCTTGGTGTCAACCGTGACAACCCTTTTGGCCTTGCGAGCCGGTTGGATTCTGGCCCGGCTGCTCTGGTCTTCCTTCTTCTTGGCCGGCTGCGGCGCCGCTTCCTGGTTGGCGACCTCGGCCTTGCCCTGCAGCTTCTTGATCTGCCGGCCGTCGTTCCAGCCCTGATTATAACCCTGGCGGTATTCCGGCTCCTTCATCCAGTCCCACATCCAGGAGCCGTTGGCATCGATCAGCGAGAGCGATGCGTCGCGCTTCCCGTCCTGGTAACCCTTGTTGTACTGGCCCGAGGAAAGGACCATCCGCTTGTCGGCGTTTTTCTGCATGCTGCTGCCACCGTCGTTGATGGCCTTGCTGTTGCTCTTGCTCTTACCGCCGTTTTCGCCGCAAGCCGGCCCCACGATGAGCCAGCATAACACGGTGGGAACCAGCATCAGCCGGGCCCACGGCCGCGATGGCCGGTGATCCGCCGGGTTCCGCCGATCGTTTTCGTTACCACGGATTCGCACAATCATCGACATGCCGCACATCCTGACTCCTGCCCTCAGATATTCTATCGGCATCGGAGGGGCATCGTTTGCAGCGGCCAGGCGGGCGCGTTGCTGCCCTCGCTTCCGCTCGGGTTCTGAAAGGGGCGCGGCGGTGCCCCTCGCTTCTGGTCGGGTTGTGAAGGAGGAGGTTCGTAACGCCCTGCAGTGATCCCGTAGCTAGCCGTGCATCTTCTTTATAAGGATCTTGGCCGTCTCCGGACGCATAATTCGCGGATCGGGCATTTCGCCGGCCAACAACTGCTCCCGCACCTTCCGGCCACTGATGAACACCGGCTTTTCGTTGGGATGGTTGTCCATCAGGTCGACCCGGCCGATCGACTCATAGAACGCGGCAAAGCCGACCTTCAACGGCTTGATGCTCAGCTCGCCAGGCAGGTCGTCGAAGATCCGCTGGGCCGCGAAATCGTCCCAGATGTCCTTGCCGTCGTCGTAGGGGGCGTCGGCGTGCTTGCGGCCGATGATGATGTCTGTAAAACCGAAGTTCTGCCGGTAAATGCCGTGCATGACCGCTTCGTTCGGGCCGCCGTAGAACATCTTGATGTCCAGCCCCAGGAGCAGCACACGATCGTGGAAGCGGTAGGACTTGGATGCCCACAGCTTCTCGTCGATGTCGCCCTGCCCGAGCACTTTGTTCTCGATCAATGCACGATAGGTCTGCATCCGGGTAGCAGCGTCGACGTCGTCGGACTTGGTCTCGCCGATCAGCGGGTTCAAGACCGCACCGGCCGTGTCGGTCTGCCGCACCAGGGTCTCCAGGCCGTACACAAGGGCATACTCATGGGCCCGATGCAGGGGATTGCGGGTCTGGAACGCCACCACGCGGGTCCACCCCTTTTGAGCGAAGAGCTTCCGCGTCTCCGCGGGGCGCAGGACGTACTGCCCGTACTCCGGGTGCCTGGGTTGCGGCAGGACGTCGACCTCTCCGCCCAGCAGCATGGTCCGGTTGTCGCCGAGCACCATCCGCCCGCCGGGGTGATCGGTCCGCTTGGTGCGGTAAACGCTTTCGAGGTACTTGGTCTTTTCGTAAGGGAAGATGTCGGCGACCTTGAGCATGCCGACCAACTCGGCTGCCGTGTTCCTGAGCTGAACCTTGCCGCCGGTCTTGAGCGAACGGGCCTGTTGGGCATCGAGGGGAAACGAGATCGGAATCGTCCAGGCGTAGTTCTTGCCGTTGCTGGGGATCACGCCCTCGTCCAGGCAGCGATGCCACACGCTGCCGACCATCGGCCCGGTCAGCGGGCTCAGCCCGCCGTCGCCCATGCGATACAGGCTGGAGAGGTCCGCGTCGTCAATAGTTACCGCGGGCAGCGTCGCCGCCTCTTGCCTGAACTCCGCAATCCGCTCCGCCGGGACCGCGCGGTCAACCGGCGCCTTCAACCCACCGTGAACAGGTACCAAATCGCCCATTGTTTCCCTCGTGTTTCTCCAGAGAGCCAATCCCCCTCCGGCACCGGCTGATAACCGGCATCGCTGCGAGCATGATACGGCTGGTGGGAGGGAATGACAACGGGCGTGACGCCGACCGCCGTTGGCCGGCGTCGAACCTAGTGGTTTCCGCGCTCGGCGAAGAGGACGAAGATCCAGCGCAGGAGCCACGGCAAGGCCGCACGGCAAGCGGTGCCGACGCTCGCCTCGGCACCGCCTTGCCGTGGCATCAGTGGGGGAGGGGATGAGAAGCTCTACGCGCTTGCGAGATCGGAGAACAGAGCGAGGAGATCCTGAACGCGAGAGTTTCGCCTCGAACTCGCCTCTACCAGAGCGCTTCCGCAGCAATCACGCTACGAAACTGTGCGGGCGGCCAGGTACTCGGTTGTGTACTTTCGTCTTTCGATATCCGGTTGATCCTTTTCTACGCAATATTCTCAACTCGCCCCTTCGTTACTCGCCGCGTTTTCAGCCACGCGCTCAAGAGAAACAACGTGAGCGTTGCCGGCTCGGGCACCAGCGCCAGCCGAAAACCTGTGGCGGAGCCTTCCGATCTTGGAGGCAGTGAGAAGATGTCGTCGGCTCGCATCCACAGGTAGGGGCCTGTGTATGCGCCTCCTCGGAGGACCCGCGAATGGCTGTCCCAGGCCGTCTCTACCCATTCCTCGACGTTGCCGCCCTGATCGAAGGTTCCGTAAGGGCTGTCGGAGGTGCTGAAGTAGCCCCCCGGCGTCCGCCAATACGGCTCGCCGACCGTGTAGGCGCCCGATGCACTTCGGAAATTGGCGCTGTTGCCCGTGTCCGCTCTGGCCCACCGGGCCCGGTGAAGCTGCTCCGCCAAGACGCACAGGAACAGACTGGTGCTGATGAAGAGCACCAGCGCGATCCTGTCTTCCGAAGCCTCGATGCCAAACCCGGCCGGTGGAAACACCCAATAGGCAGTCGCGAACGCTGAGAGGGCGGTGGCCAGGAGTCCCGGCCCGCCGCCGGCGATGGTGGCTGCCAGCAGGACGGCCGGGTAGTGCAGAACGAACGGTGCTGTCAGACCATAGGCCCGTCCCAGCCAGATCCGTATCAGCGTCGCCAGCGCGACCACCGCCACTGCCAGAACGTATCGCCATGCAATGCTGCCCCACGTTGCGCCGAAGATGGGAGGCGGGGCCCTGGGGATCATGGATTGCATGTGAGGCCCTCGACGCATCACAGCAGCCCGGCGGCTGTATGGTTGCCACGGGGTTTGTCGATCGTAAGGCGGTCCGGCGCGGCTCGGCGGTTACCCATCCAATCGCAAAGACAGCGATCCCACAACGGCCCGGGCCTCATCATACCCGAGCCCGGGTTCTCACAACAACAACGGCTGAGGGCTGAAGATGACCAAGCGACCAGATCCCAAGAATCACTCCGACAGCCAGACGCCTGATAGATCAGCGGGGGAGTTGCCCTGTCGAACTGACGGCAGATGAGAACCGGGGCCGGCGAGAGCTTTTCCACTGTCCTTGTTGTTTTTGAGTGCTAGGATTCCACGTACCGCGGGCGACACCGTAGGAGAAGGACAATGACACCATTGGGCGAAACATCGATGACACGTCCGGCACATGAGTATCAGAGCATTCCTTTTGACAAACTTCGGGCGCCGGGATGCTACGTCAGCAGGAACACCGGCACGCTCTACAGGGTTCCGGCCGAAGCTCTGGCCGGGGGCCCGAACGCGGCGATCCGGATTGTGTCGAAGGACGGCATGCTAGTGACCAAGATTGCCGAGGATCCCTGGGTTCCAATCAACATAGCGCGTCGCCTGTGCGCCGCCGCGGATGTGTATCCAAATTTCTAGTAGTGCCACGCCTGCCGAACGAGTGATAGTGGCGAACAACAAGGTCGGGGGCACGACCAGGCGTCGGCGTTGTCGCATACGGTGGAACTGGCAGATGGGGGGCGTCTGGGGTTGGTGGTGAGGGCACCGGTACCACATCGCGGGCGAAATGTGAGTATGAGCGGAAGAATCTGCCGCCCCCAGGGAGCGACGAGGGATGGGCAGCGGGTCCCAGGACTCGCGCCCTGGGCTGCTGACGGTCGTCCGTCCGGGACTTAAGCAGAAAAGGGAGAGACGGCGAGGGTGGGGACATCCGCCACTCGCGAGACGGATGCCGCGGTCGTATCATGGTGCATCATGAGCGATCAAGCCGTCGTCGTGAACGTCGATCTTCCCGGCCGGGAGTACCCGATTCACATCGGCGTCAATCTGCTGGAGCGGGCGGGGGAGTTGCTTCGTGCCCGATCGGCGGCCAGGCGCGCGGCTGTTGTGACTGATGCTAATGTCGGGCCCTTGTATGCCGGACGGTTGGGGGATTCGCTACGGCAGGGGGGGTTCGAGTATGACCTCATTGCCGTGCCGGCGGGGGATGAGTCGAAGTCGCTTCAGAGCGCGGCGTTCATCTATGATCGGCTGGCGGCGCGGCGGCACGATCGCACCGAGCCGGTCATCGCACTGGGCGGCGGGATGGTGGGCGACCTGGCCGGCTTTGCGGCGGCAACGTGGCTGCGGGGGGTGCCCTTCGTGCAGTGCCCGACTACGGTGGAGGCGGATGTCGATGCCGGCGTCGGCGGGAAGACGGCGGTCAACCATCCGGCGGGCAAGAATCTGATCGGGTGCTTTTATCAGCCGACGCTGGTGTGCATCGACATCACCTGCCTGGGCACGCTGACGGAGCGGGATTTCGCCGCCGGGCTGGCGGAGTCGGTCAAGCACGCCGTGGTGCGCGACAGGGCGTTTTTCGAATGGCACGAGGGCAATCGCGGCGAGATTCGAGCCCACGCGCCTGACGCGATTCGGGAATTGATCGAGCGGAACTGCCGCAACAAGGCGGCCGTCGTGGTTGCCGATGAGCGCGAGACGGACCAGAGAGGCGTGGGGCGGGCGGCACTGAATTTCGGGCACACCATCGGGCACGTGCTGGAGTCGCAGTGGAACTACGTGCTGAGACATGGCGAGGCGGTCGCGTTGGGGATGGTTGCGGCGATGGACCTCGCGGTGGCGCGGGCGGGATTTGCGGAAGAGGAGCGGGAGCGCGTGGAGGCTCTTCTGGCCGCGCTGGGTCTGCCGACGCGGGCGCCGTTGCCCATTGATATACGCGATGCGATGCGCCGGCTGGGCACGGACAAGAAGGTCCGCGATCAGACGGTCCGATTCGTCGTGCCGACAACGATTGGCAGCGTTCGATGGCTGGATGGTCCGGAGACGGGAGACATCGAGCGGGCGATTCATCGGCTGCTGGGCCCGTGATCGCGGTCAGTCTCGGTGCGATTCGTCCTTATCGATGGCTGTGTGCTTCAAGGCTCGCTTCCGCCCAGCACGCGATCCAGGAACGAGGAGAATATCTGCCGGTAATGCTCTGCATCGGCGCTCACAGCCATCAAGTGCTCGCCGGTCACCTCTTCAAACTCTTTGGGTTCGACGGCCAGCTCGTACAGCGTCCGCGCGCCGGCGATGGGGGTCATCGTGTCGTCGCGCGAGTGAATGAACAACTTGGGGAGGGTAATGAGAGGAACGTTCACCTCGGGGTTCAATGGGCTCAGTTCGTCGGGGAAATGCAGGTAGGCTTCCGGCGAAGGCGTCATCCCGATCATCGGATACACGAAAACCGGCAGGTTCTGTGGCACTGAGGTTCCTTCCACGACCAGCGCAACCACGCCCGGGGGATTGCGGGCCGCCTGGGCGAAGGCCGGCATGGTACCGAGCGATGCCCCCATGATGACGATGGGGAGATCGTCGAGTCGACGGCGGCCCTGGACATGGTCCAAGGCGAGGTCGGCATCCGGGAGGATCGCAGCCAACGTGGCCAGGCTCCAGTTCTCGCCGAAGCCCTCGTAGTCATAAGTGAAGATGTTACAGCCCAGGTCGTGAAGCAGAAGGTAGTGAGCCGTTCCGGAGCTGCGATTCGCCACCGCTCCGTGATGAATCAGTATGGTGCCGCGTGGCTGCGAGGCGGGGATGTACCAGCCATAGAGTGTCTGACCGTTGGCGGCTGTCAATTGGACGTCTTCGTAGGCCAGACCGACATCCGACGGATTGGGGTACACAACATGGATGGCCGGCAGAGGATAGAGTCCCTCATCAACGGCGAACGATCCGCAGCCCGAGCACAGCAGGAGCAGCATGCAGGCAAGGGGGATCGACGCACAGACAGGCTGACGGCCTTTTTGCACAGGCACCCTCCACACAGGGGCAGGCGGGAAGCCCGGAGTCACCCAGGGCACGCTCGGCAAGCGATCCGATCAGGCCTGCTGTTGCATCTGGGATAGAAAGTCCAAGAACGCTTGAATAACCTGCGGCAGAATCTGAACCGCCAAGCCGATCAGCATGCTGATCAGCGTGGGCAGCAGTGTTTCGATATTCATTGGTCGATTACTACTTTGTCCCTGGCAAAGACCGCTTGGCCGGGAGCCCCGACAGACCGTGGTCCCGGCTTCACGGCGCGGCCTACTCTCGTGTATCAAGGTCAGCGAGTGGTTTCCCCGCGACCCGGCCTGGCGTACACTGCACCGCCGAGCCGCCCCAGGAAGGCGGGACGGCCCGGCGGCTCGTGATAGTAGAGCCGTCATGGTGGTTATCGGATTGCCGCGAGGGCTATTCGTGAATCATAATTCGCAATTATGAACACTGGTTCATGAACTGTCAATTAACCGCTTCGCAAGGGCAAGTTCTCCGATTGGGATCATCTGGATGACGACCAAAACTGTACGCAAGCGGCGGGAGCTGGAGCAACGGCGGCAGGAGGTCCTGGAAGTCGCTCTCGATCTCTTCTCCCGCAAGGGATTTGAGCAGACCAGCATGGCCGAGATTGCCGAGCAGGCCGGCTTTGCCGTGGGCACCCTGTACACGCTGTTCAAGGACAAGAATGCCCTGTACCACCGGCTGATCGGCGCGGCCATCACGGAATTCGAACAGAAGCTCAGCGAGGTCCTGGCGGGGCCGGATGACGAAGTGCGGAAAGTCGAGCGCTACATCGAGACCAAGGCCGCGTTGTTCGTGAAACACCGGTCGCTGGCCAGAATTTACTTTGGTCAGGCCACCTGGAGCATGGTCACGCCTCTAGTCGGCTCAGACCGAGAAATCCAGGTCGCGATGGGACGGATGCTCCACTTGTTGGAGTCTGCACTGAGTGCGGGGATGCGCAAGAGGCTGCTCCTTAAGATGGACCCCAAGTTGCTGGCTCTGGGGCTGGAAGGTCTGAGCAACGCCTTCATGCTCGAGTTAATGGGACGGACGGACGGTTACTCCGCGGATGATTGCGCGGAAGCCGTCAAGAAGATATTCTTCGAACAAATACGCTTGAAAGCGGCAGCTTTTTGATGGGCGAGCGGTAGTCGGCTGGATAGTCCTCCTGTGGGGATATCAGACCGGTCGCCTGCGGCCTCCCAGTAACGAGACGAGTGCCAGTGCCCGGCGGCCGATATCGCGCGAACGTCCGTTCCCCGCGCTAACCGACGGCAACATTGCACGGGCTGAGCCAACCGACAGGTCACACCGTGCGTCTCCTGCACGCCCCCATAAGAATCCGCCCTGCGCTCCACAATCTGGATCGAGCTTCGAACATGACCCGATAGCCGGCATGACCGCCCGATAGCCTTGGTGAATCCCATCGCCCGCCGCTACAGGCCGCACCCCCTCCGCCCTTTTCCATCCGCCTCGAAAACCGGAATTCTCGACGACCGGCGCAGACTTTATCGCTCACCGGAATTTCATCGCCTGGCACCGGCGCGCTGGCCCGGCCGTTGCTCATCAGCCTACCGTCCGGCACGACGCCGAGGACCGCGGACAAAGGAATGCCAACCGCGTCCTCAACAAGCGTCCGCCGCGACGCCTCGCCGCAAGAAGCAGAAAGGAGCAGAGATCATGTTTAAGTCCAAGAACATCACCCTCGCGGTTGGCATGACCGTCGTCGCGCTGACTTCGCAGGCTTGGGCCAATCCGGTTACTTACCTGGGCACGGGTCTGACCACGGACGTGACCATCACCCACAACGGTTCGAATATGTACGTTCGGGCCGGCGAGATCTTCATCGATTACAGCGCCATCAAGTTGACCGCCTATTGCGTGGATCTCGATCACTGGGTGAAGAACGCTTGGGATGCGACTCCTGCCTCGGTCAGCACGATCAATGGCGGGCTGGAGGCCGCCTGGCTCTACGATCACTTCGCCAAGTCGGTGACGACGGGGGCCGAGGGCGCAGCCCTGCAGATCGCCATCTGGGAAGTGGTCGACGACTTCGGCGGCACGCCCAACCTGAGCACCGGTAACTTCAGCTTCAGCGGTGCGAAGAGCGTGCTCACCTCGGCCCAGAGCTACCTCAATGCCATGCCCAGCGATCTGAGCGGCTACACCACGCCGTCCTTCATAGTCAAGAGCGGTGACGTTGTTCGCAGCCAGAACCTGATCGTGCCGGAGCCGGCTGCCCTGGCACTGCTGGCCTCGGGCCTGCCGATCCTTCTGGCCGGCCGGCGGCGATAAATGCTCCTTATTCCTGATTCTTGCAAGAGCGAACGGAAACCCATCCACACCGAACGAAGCAGGGCCGCCAATGATGGCGGTCCTGCTTCGCTTATGTTGAGCGGCGGCATATCGCAGGCAGTCCCTTCTTCGTTTCACAGGCCGATAAACTGCCCGGTTGCCGCGGAGGCGAGCATGGCGACGACGTCCGATGTGCAATCTGCGGCGGGAAATCGTCTCAGCCCTCCTTGGCAAATAGAGGTTGCGCCACAGGGCTTGTATAATGGAGGTGAAGGATTTGCGCGGGGTTCCAGCATCAATCAAGGGGGGACGACGCGCAAGGGAAAGAAACCGTCATGCCAGTACCTCATCGTGTTGCGATTTGGTTTCTCGCTGCGCTCCTGGCGCTTGTCTCTGCGGCGCGCGCTGATTCCGTGAACTACGGCAGCTTCACAGGCACCGATCCCGGAGACGTGAGTTTCCTTCAGGTGATAGAGAGTACGATGACTGACTCGGCGCCTCTTTACGGTCCGCCGGTCCGCGTGGGCAACAGCTTGTTTTTCTTTCCGGCCAGATTCCATTCTTCCGCATCCAATGGCGGCGCCGATACGACCTCCGGCACGCTGACCATGCGGCTTCAGGCCGATACCGGCTTCTTCCTGGAGATGATCACGATTGTGGAGCGCGGGAGTTACCAGTTCACCGGGACCGGCTCTTCCGCCACGCAGGCGACCATCAACGGCTTGTTGACCCTGACCGATATCATGCCCGGCACGCATGCGACGTTGCGAAGCACGCTGTCCGTGACGCCGTCGCCAATCTACTCGCTGCCGGGGGAGCTGGCCGGAGATTTTACCGCCATAACCAGGATCGATTTGACCGGCCTGGGAATCTCCAAAGTGGTGTTCAACCTCAACAACAATCTGCAGACCACGAGCGAACAAGGTACGACGGCCTTCATTGAGAAGAGGACGGTGGAGATACACACGCCCGAGCCGGCTGCTCTCGGCATTCTGCTCATCGGTGCATTCGCCCTTCGCCGCCGCGTCTGCTAGAAGACGCAGCATTTCGCGGACTCACGCCGCTCACAACTCGACGGTCAGCCCGATAAGCGCGGTTGTTCCGGTATTCATCCGAACGCCCGGCTGACAAATGGTCCAATTGATCCGTTCTTTGCTGCAGGCATAGAATGGCCAAGGGGCAGGGGAGCGGCAGTTGCCCGCCATGAGAATGGCAGCCGGCTGCACGCCTCTCGTTGATCGATCTGGAAGGGGGGATCATGTCACGGAAATCAGCCTGCATTTGCCTGCCGGCGTTGTCGGCGTGTCTGGCGTTCGCCGCGGCGGCGTCCGCGACGCCGATCAATTACGGCGATTTTCCGGCGGGCAGCGCGGAGGAAGTCAGCTTTCTGCAAGTCACTGAAGACTCGGCGGTCAATCCTCTGCCGTTGTTCGATGAACCGGTTCGCGTGGGCAACAAGCTGCTGTTTTTTCCTACGGTCTTCGCCGCGTCGGCCGCGGATGGAACAACCGCCGGGACGACCGCCACGCTCACCATGTCCATCCAGGCGTCCCCGGGATACAGCCTCAGGCTGATCAAGGTCAGTGAAATCGGCGACTGCACGCTTCTCGGCGCGGGCACGACCAATACTGCCGCCGACATCTATGGCTTTCTGGGGGTGATCGACACGACACCGGGAACGCACGGTTCGTTCGCCGACACTTTGCAGACCGCGCCGGCGCCGCCTTTCACGCTGCCGAAGTGGTCTTTTACGGAGTTCGAAGGCCACGCCCAGATAGATTTGACGGGTCTGGGCATATCGCAGATGACGCTCGCCTTCACCGACACGCTGGAGGCAACCAGCGAAGCCGGAACAACCGCATTCATACAGAAGAAATTCTTTGGTCTGGAGGTGACTACCATCCCGGAGCCCGCCTCCGGGCTGTTGATGGCTGGATGTCTGCTCCCACTACTCACCCGCGGGCGACTGACCCGACGCCCGTAAACCGATGCTCCCATTGGGTGAGGCACTACTGGAAAACACCCACGGTATGGAAACCGTGGGTGTTTTCTATTTGTATCCGTGATAACGCCCGTGAGCACCTGAGTGGCGGGGGCCACCGTTTCGCGCGAGGTGCCGCTCAGACGTCGCTACTGGGATGACTTCGGCGGGGTCGGGGCCGCAGGCGCCACTGCTTTCCTGGACTGGGCGAACTGTTCCACGAGATACCTGGTCGACAGCCCTTCGCCCGTCGCCTGCTTGGTCAAATCGTTCCAGCTAACCAGGTTGCCCGGCGCGAAAATCATCTCCCGCAGATAAGCTCCTACTTTCCTTTGGCCGTAGAAGCTCGCCGCGGCGGGGTCGGGGGCGTGGAGGATGTTCGTTCCGACGTAGTTCTGTACCTGTGCGGCAAACAGGTCGCCCAGCACGTAATTGTGATAATAAACCGGCACCGTGACGATGTGGATTTTGGCGGCGTAGTCGGGGCGATCCATCCCCCCCGGAAGCTCGAGGCCCTGGTATTGCCTTCGCAGATACCACCAGAACCTGGCTGGATCCTGGTCGGGCTTCTCGTACATCTCGCGCTCGAACCTCACAACGACCTGGGCCCATCGGCTGAAGATCAGCTTCTCCGCGCTGACGCTGTTGTTCACCGACTTGCACAATTCGGCGGCCTGCTCGGGCGAAAGCTTCATGGCCTGAACGAGCCATTCGGGATTCTTGGCTTTGGCGCCCATCATCAACGCCACGCCCTCCGTGGTGATGCCGTGCGAGGCGGTATGCAGCACGAAGGGCACATCCGGCCCGATGTACTTGTCATAAGCCGCGTGGCCGAGCTCGTGCAGAATCGTGTCCGCCCAGTACAGAGTCGGCTTCAGATTGGCCAGCACCCGTGTATCGCCGGCGCGGTCCAGGTCGGCGGCGAAGGCGTGCGGGCACTTGCCAGGTTTTTCATACAGATCGCTGCGGGCCAGGATGTCGTCGACCGCCAGACCGATGCTGGCATAGTAGTCCTTGGCCATCGCCTGCAGATCCTGGTTCTTGTAGGCCTCCGAGAGTTTGTCCTCGGCCAGGGCCGGCGGTTCCTGGAAGAACAGATCGCAGTAGTGCCAGGGGCGCAGGTCGGTTTTGGCGATGCCAAAGCGGGCGGCCATCGCCGCATCGATGTCGTTTTTCAGGGCGGTGTAGGGCTCGCGGGTCTGGTTGTACAGATCGTCGAAGATCCGCCAGAGCTCCTGCTCGTCAATCTCCTGCAGGTACAACTGCATGGTGAAGTAGCTGCTGAAGCCGACCTGCCGGGCGAGCTGGTTGCGCAGGAGAACGAGCTGGTGGAGCTGGGGGGCGACCTTTTCGCCGACGGCTGTGTAGGCTTTCCAGGCTTTCTCGGCCGCGGTTGAGTCCTTGGTCTCAGAGAGGATCTGGCGGATATCGTTCTCGGTCAGCGATTTGCCGTCGATCGTGCTGCGGTAGGTGTTGAACATCTGCTCGAGGTTGGTTTCCAGCTCGACGATCTTTTTCTGAAGGTCCTTGTCGGCCTGGCAGGGCACATGGGCAAGGTACATCACCTCGAGCGTCCGACGGAGGAGCGGGTCGGCGATCTGGCCGCCGTTCTTGTATGCCTTGAGCTTGGCGAAGGTCTCATGGTCGCTGTGCAGGTCCACCAGGGCATTCACCGCCTCCCGCCGTTGCTTGAAGGCCTCGTCGGACCCGGTGATATTCGCGTCCCACCAGGCCTTCTCGGATTTGAGAACGAGCGGTTTGTACTTCGCCAGATACGCATCGGCCAAAGCGGCGAATTCCATCTCAGCGGCACTCCTTGCAGGCTGGCTGGTGGCGGGCCTGGTTTGGGAACCGGCGGCCGGTTTATCCTGGCCTCGCGCGATCGCCCCAGCCGTCAGCAACAACGATAGCCCCGTACCCGCAATCGCGATTGTCTTCAGCATAGTGTTCTCCCTGGCCGGCCGTCATACCGACAGCCCGGACAAAGGGATAGTTTAGCATCGACGGCCGTCGGCGTCACACTCCGGCACCACCTGCTTGCTCATCGCCCGGCTCGCCCTTGAACGGCGAGTCGGTCCCGCTACGATGCTCCCTCAGCAATCCGGCACCCCGCACTCAACACTCAGACCCTAGAACGCCGGACAGGGAGGAGTGCACCGTGACCATCGGCAGCAATGTCCTGCAGGCTATTGGCAACACCTCGCTGGTGGAGCTTCGCCGTGTCGTGCCGCCCGGCTGTGCGAGGATTTTCGCCAAGCTCGAATGGGAGAATCCGACGGGCAGCATGAAGGACCGCGCCGCTGCGGCGATGATCTCGAGGGCCGAGGAGGGCGGCCGCCTAAAGCCCGGTGACACCGTCATCGAGTACACGGGCGGCAGCACCGGCACCTCGCTGGCCTTGATCTGCGCCGCGCGGGGCTATCGTCTGCGGATCGTGACCTCCGACGCATTCAGCCGGGAGAAGCTGGACCACATGGCGGCCCTCGGCGCCGAACTGACCCTCGTGCCGAGCGAGGGCGGCCTCGCTACCAAGAAGCTGATCCTGGACATGATCGCCACCGCCAAGGAACTGAGCCGCCAGCCGCACACCTACCTGACCGACCAACTCAATAACACGGACAGCATCACGGGCTACTACCCGTTGGGCGAGGAGATCTGGAGCCAGACCGAGGGGAAGGTCGATGCGTTCGTTCACTGTGCGGGCACCGCGGCTTCATCGCGCGGCGTGGCGACGGTGCTGAAACGCCACAAGCCGGGCGTCCGGATTAGCGTGGTCGAGCCGGCCGAGTCCGCGGTGCTCTCCGGCGGCAAGCCCGGCCCGCACAAGATCGAAGGCGTGGGCATCGGCTACACGCCGCCGCTGTGGGAGCCGGGGCTGGTCGATGGGATCATCGCGATCAAGACCGCCGACGCGAAGGAGATGGCCCGGCGGCTGGCGCGTGAGGAGGCCGTCTTCGCGGGCACGTCGTCGGGGGCCAACGTCCTCGCCGCGATTCAGGTCGGAATGGAACTGGGACCGGCGGCCTGCGTCGCTACGCTGATGGTCGATTCAGGGCTGAAATACCTGAGCACGGATGTGTATCGACGGGGCGAACATCGGCGCGGCGCGTAGAACGCGGAAGGGCACCACGAAGCACACGAAGATGGTTTGGCGGGCTTCGTGGGGTGCGCCCTCGACGCACCGAGCCCTTCATTTTCTCTCTTCGCGCTCTTTGAGCCCTTCGTCGTGGATCTCACCGCTGAACTCCTCCCGCTCATCCATCAGCTCAATCGCCTCCGCAAGGTACTTCGCAAAATCGCCCTGCTCCTCCGGCCGGTTGCGGCACCGCGCCAAGGCAGCCTCGATCGCTCGCCGCGCCTCGGGCGTGCCGAGCGTGATCAGCCCGTCAAGAGCCTGCTGGCGAACCTCGTCGTCGCGGTCTTCCAGCAGATCGGCCAGGAAAGGGGCAGTGGAGGGCAGGCGGTATTGCCAGATCGCGTAAACCAGCCCGCGCCGCACATCGGGCTCCGTCTCCGCCTTCATCGCCGCGACGAGCAGCGGCACCGCCGTCTCCGCCGCCTCGGTCAGGCAGTAGTCGGCCCCGCCGCCTTGGCGAAGCTCTTCGATGTAATGAGCGATGTACTTTGCGACGTCCATGGGTATCCTTGACGCACACGCTTTTCGTGCGGCGTGGGTGGTTTGTACCACTGTTCGAGGCCCGCGAGACTGGTAAATCCCGGTAAAACCCGGTAAGAGCCGGTACGACAAGAGCTATCAGGTATCTGCTCTCACCTCCTGTGCTTTGCTTCGCAGCTCCTTGTTTCGTGACCGCGCCATACGGGTCGATCCGCCGAAAGTTGAATTTGGTTGAAACGACCGGAGGCTGGTCCGGAAGTCGTCGGTGATCAGTTCCTGGTTGTTGGTCATCCACAATCCGCCGCTGGCGGCTCCGCGGCTCCAATGCGAATCCCCGAGCACTCAGCGGTAGGCGGTCCGCTGGTTGTTCAACCTGGCGCACGAAAAAAAGTGCAATTTCACGAAAATCCACGAAAATCCATGAAACTCGGGGGCACCAAGTTTTCAGTGATTCGTTGCTGGTTATTAGCCATGCAAGAAAGCTGTCAGCGGTCAGGACTGCCCGGCTCGCCGGGGATCGGGCTTCGACCCTCCAAAGATGGCGGCGCGCACAGTGCGCGCGGCCGGACAGGCCGGCGTTCGTTGATGCTCTGATACATTATACCTAACATAGTGCGAACTGGCAAGCGGAAAAGCGAAATACCAAGGGCCGAACGCCAAAATGGGGAAACCACGGAGACGGGTTGAGCCTCGGGTGCTGGGAACTGAGTCGGAGGGGACGAGAAAAAGGGCATGGAAAGGCGGGATCACCGCGACGGGCGTGCATCTTCGGCGGAGAGCCTTGGTCCCAGGGTTTCGTCCGCGGCGGACTCACCCCTGACAACCATCGTTGGCCCACTGGCGCGCAGATCACGGTCGACGGGCGAAGGACGAGAGTTGAAGGATGAAGGAGGCCAAACGTCACAACGCCAAGATACCAAGAAGCCGAGCGTGGGACCAACTGAAGTTGTTACCCTTTCTATTACCCCCTTTTAAGGGCATTACCCTTTCTTCAGCCAGTTCGCCCCCGGGCCCGCGACCCAGGCAGGCAGCACGCCCGGCGCGTTGCAGGTCTCGCAACACGCGGCGAACCATATCGCGGCTGACGCCTGGGCGGAGGACGTGAGGGAAGGTGCTCGGCCGTCCCTACGGGACTCGGGGAAGGTTCACGATCGGCACTCAAGCCCAGCGTTCAAACGCTGGGCTATTCCCAATTGTCCCTCCGGGACATGGATGTCGGAGCGGGGTTTCGAACGAAAACGGCTCGGCAGTCCCGGCGCGCCGGGATCGCCCTCCGTGGGCGCTTTTTGCAAACGGGGTTCTGATAGAAGCGGCTCGCGGCGGGGCGGGCGCGATGCAAAACAGCAGAGCTGACGGCCGATGGCTGACGCTCATAGTTTCTGAGAGCCGAGGGCGCTTTCTGTACCGGATTTTACCGGCATTTACCAGTTTGCGGCGGCCTGAACCGTGGTACAACAACGCCTGACCAGCCGCGCCGTCTTCGTGGTCTTTGAGCCGTTCGCGGTGAACAGTCGTGGCCGCTGGTGCGAGAACGGATTCACGCACCAGCGACAAAGCTGACGGCTATGCCTGCTCCTCCACCGCCCGCTCCCACTGGCTGTTCAGGTCCGCCAGGCGGGCACGGAGCGTGGTGTATTCATCGTGTAGCTGGGTTGATTTGACGGCGTTTTTCATCAGGGCGGGATCGGCGAAGGCGGCTTCGAGCTCCTTGGCGCGGTCCTCGAGCGAGATGATCTCGGCCTCCAGCTCCTCGATGTGGCGGGGGACGTACTTCGAGCGGGACTTTCGTTTCTTGGAGCCCGGCGGGGCGGCACGCGGCTCGGTGTGACGTTTCTCCTCACGCTGACGGGCCTGCTCGATGCGGGCGGCCTCCTCGCGCTGAGCCAGCAGGGCAGCGTAGGTGGTCCAGTTGCCGGCGACGATCTCATGGCTGCCGCGGCGGGGGAGGACCAGCAGTCGGTTGACGACGCGGTCGAGGAAGTACCGGTCGTGGCTGACCATCAGAATGCTGCCGGGATAGAGCTTCAGGGCCTCTTCAAGCGCTTCGCAGCCGGGGATGTCGAGGTGGTTGGTGGGCTCGTCCAGCACCAGCACTTGCGGGCTGGTCCAGACCAGCCGGGCCAGCAGGATGCGCGATTGCTCGCCCCCGGAGAGATCGCCGACCCGCTTGAAGACGCTCTCGCCACGGAAGAGAAAGAGGGCCAGATACGATCGGGCCTCGGCCTCAGTGATGCCCGGCCGGACCTGGCGGACGGACTCGATGACGGTCAGGCTCGGATCGAGGTCGCGGTGCTCCTGGTCGTAGTAGCCGACGGTCAGGTTCTCGAAGAGCCGGACCTCGCCCGTATCGGGAGCCAGTTGCCGGAGCAGCATCCGCAGCAGCGTGGTCTTGCCGACGCCGTTGGGGCCGATGATGCCGACCTTCTCGCCGCGGGTCATCTCGAAGTCGAGGCTGTCGATCAGCACGACGCCGTCAAAGCCTTTGGTGACCCCCTGGCAGCGGATGACCATCTCACCGCCGCGCTGCGAGGTGTCGAAGCGGAGGACCATCTTGGATGCCAGGCCCTTGGGTTTCTTCAGGATCTTGCCCTCGGCCTCCATGCGATCGAGGTACTTCTGCCGGCCGCGGGCCTGCTTGGCGGAGTCCTTGCTGAAGTGGACGCGGGCGATGTAGTCGCGCTGGTGGGCCAGCCAGGCACTCTGCTTCTCATAGTCGCGGACGGCCTGGAGCTGGCGGATTCGCTTGGCCTCGGCGTAGTGCGTGTAGTCGGTGGGATAGACGGCGGCCTTGTGGTCTTCGATCTCGATGATCTTGCCCACCACGCGGTCAAGCAGATAGCGGTCGTGCGAGATGATGACCGCGCCCCCGCGATAGGCGGCGAGGAACTTTTCCAGCCAGCGGGTGGCGTCGATGTCCAGGTGATTGGTGGGCTCGTCGAGCAGCAGCAGATCGCAGTCCTGGAGCAGCAGCCGCGCCAGGGCCGCCCGACACTTCTGCCCGCCGGATAGAATGTCGACCGGCTTCTGGTACTCGTCGGGATTGAAGCCCAGCCCGCCGAGGACCTCGCGGATGCGGACCTCGTGGTTGTACCCGCCGCGGGCCTCGAACTGGGCGTGCAGGCGGTCGTACTTCTGCAGCAGGGTCTTTTCGTCCGGCGTGCCGTGCGACTCGGCGATGCGCTGCGAGAGGGAGCGGAGCTCGATTTCGATGGCGCGGTGCTCGGCGAAGACCTCGCCGACGGCCTCGATGAGCGGGGCGCTGCCGGGGAGGTTGGGCTCCTGGGGCAGATAGCCGATGGATGTGCCGCGGGTGGAGGTGATGGTGCCGCTGTCCGGCGGCTCGAGCCCGACGATGAGCTTGAAGAGCGTGGTCTTGCCGCAGCCGTTGGCGCCGACGAGCCCGACCTTCTCGCCTTTGTGGATGTCGAGCGTGATGCCGTCCAGGACCGCCTGTCCGGCGTAGGTTTTGACCAGGTTTTGGATTGTCACCGCGGCCATGGGGGCCTATCGCGCTACCGGGTGAACCGGATTCCTTCTGCCTCGTCGTCCTTTCCGCCTGGGCGCGAAGAGGACGAACGCGGCGATGACCAGCCCAGCCGACATCAGGTAGAACACGGGCCGCAGCGCCGGATCCAGGAAGAGGTTGATCAACCCTTTGCCGTTGGCCCACACCTCCGTCTTGATGGCCCACGGCGGCCAGTCGTCCGGCAGGCGCAACGCACTGCGGGTCGGCGGGGCCTTGGGCTCGGGCAGCTTCGGTGGGGCGAAGTCGGGCGGGAGGACCGGCAACACCTCCTCATCAGGCTTTGTGTAATGCAGGTCGAGCATGGCCAGCCGCTCGTTGATGACGCTGTCCCGCTCGAAGGCCTGGGCCAGTTCGTCGCGATGCTGAATCTCCTGGTCCAGTTGATTGATCACTTTCTGAAGCCGCTGCTCCTCAGCCAGGAGCTCGCAATGCTCTTTCAGCAGGGGCAGCAGCGTGGCCGGTGCATAGAGGATGAAGGCCAGGAGCATCAGCAGCAGGAACATCAGCCGATGGCCCAGCGGCGACGATCGGGCGTCGGGTTCGGTGCTGGCGGTCTGGGAGTCGCTGGTTCCTTGTGCCAATGCAGTACACTCGAGCATGATCGGGCGCCGCCCCCCTGGTTTGGATCATTCACCGCGGCGAGACGGCCACGCTGGGAAGCTCTTCGGCCGATCTCCACCGCGTCGGGGCACCGGCTATCAGCCGGTGCCACACTGGTTTTTGGATCGGCCTTCAGGGGTCAGCACTTGCCGTAATCCCTCGCGTTATCGTTTGTTCCAGAGCGTTCCGCCGAAGACGGCCGAGCCGCCGAGTTGCTCCTCGATTCGCAGGAGCTGATTGTACTTGGCGATGCGGTCGGTTCGCGAGGCGCTGCCGGTCTTGATCTGCCCGGCATTCGTCGCCACGGCGATATCGGCGATGGTCGTGTCCTCGGTTTCGCCGCTGCGGTGGCTAACCACGGCGGTCCAGCCGGCCCGCTGGGCCATGTCGATGGCCTCAAAGGTCTCCGTCAGCGTGCCGATCTGGTTGACCTTGATGAGGATGCTGTTGGCCGCGCTCTTCTCGACGCCGGTCTTGAGCCGCTGGGTGTTGGTGACGAAGAGATCGTCGCCGACGAGCTGGACTTTCTCGCCGAGCTTCTTCGTCAGCTTGACCCAGCCGCTCCAGTCGTCTTCCGCCAAGCCGTCCTCCAGGCTGCGGATCGGCCACTGGCGGCACTTCTCCGCCCAGTATTCGATCAGCTCGTCGGAGGGGACGACCTTGTTCGGATTGCTCTTGAAGAACTTGTACTTGTCCTTGGCTCCCGCCTCGTTGGCCAATTCGCTGGCGGCCGGATCGAGGGCGAAGAAGACCTGCTCGCCGAGCTTGTAGCCGGCCTTTTCGACCGCCTTGGCAATCACCTCGAAGGCCTCGTCGTTGGACTTCAGGCTGGGGGCGTAGCCGCCCTCGTCGCCCACCGCCGTGTTGTAACCCTTGTCCTTGAGCACCTTCTTCAAGGTGTGGAAGATCTCGGCTCCCCAGCGGAGCGCTTCGCGGAAGTCCGGCGCTCCCCAGGGCTGGATCATGAACTCCTGGAAGTCCACGGTGCTGTCGGCGTGCTTGCCGCCGTTGAGGATGTTCATCATCGGAACCGGAAGGACGTTGGCCTTGCAGCCGCCGAGATAGCGGTACAGCGGCAGGCCGACGGAGTCCGCCGCCGCCCGAGCTACCGCCAGGGAGACGGCCAGGATGGCGTTGGCGCCGAACTTGCTTTTGTTGGGCGTGCCATCGAGGTCGATCATGGCGTGATCGATTTCCTCCTGGTCCGTAGCGTCCATGCCCATGACGCACTCGGCCAGCTTGGTGTTGACGTGCTCGACGGCCTTGAGGACGCCCTTGCCCATATAGCGTTTGGCGTCGCCGTCGCGGAGCTCAACCGCTTCATGTTCACCGGTAGAGGCCCCGCTGGGGACGATGGCCTGCCCGCACGATCCGTCGGCCAGGACGACGACGGCCTCGACGGTGGGGTTGCCGCGGGAGTCCAGGACTTCGCGGCCTTCGACGTAGACGATTTCGCTGGTCATGGTGGTTTCTTCCAATCAAGCAAAAGGTTACAGGTGTATCGACCGCGCGTCACAGGCCGCTGCACGGTGGGCGTGTTCTCTGGACATTGGGCGTCGGCGCCGCCGCCCGGCCTCCGCGGCAAGCGTCTCGGCTCCCAGTCGCCGCAACCGCAGCGGTCAATGTAGATCGCGAGGCGGAGGTTGACAAGATGAGGCGCAGAAAATGCCCGGGGAGTGCGGCGGCTCGGCCGCGGGCGAGAAGCGGGAGTCGTGGGAATCCGGGCCTGGGGCCAGCGCCCGCGGTGCCCCGGGGCGCGCCTTCGCGACACACGCCGCTTACGCCCCTTCGGCCGCCTTGTGGCGCTCGCGGACACGGCGGTCGGCCTCGTCGAAGGCCTCCCCGGCGTCTTTCATCAGGCCCGTGTCCATCTGGTCCCAGATATCCAGCACCTGCTGGCTGCCGGGGGTCATGGCGCTCTCGCCTTCTTCCAGGCCGATCTTGAGCATGGAGTCGAGCCGCTCCTGGTACATTTCCGCGGTGATGGCGTCGTCCTGGATCATTCTCTCCAGGACCATCATGTCCTTCTCGCTGACCATGCCCAGACGGCTGCCCACGGACCGGGCACGTTCGGCGTTTTCGCGGAGCATGCGCATCCGCGTGACAGTCAGGGTCTCCTTGCTGCGGATGTTGAGCTGCCGCGAGGTCATCAACTGCTCGGTGGTCTTGAGGTCGAACTCCTGGGCCAGGACGCGGCGGACTTCGGGCGATTTTTCATTGCGACCGCGCTCGAAGACCTCCTGCTTCTTGGCCGCCAGGTCGGTGATGCGCTTGAGGAGCTGATCCCGCTCGCGCTGCAAGAGCAACTCCTGCCGGCGAAGCTCCTGCCGCGTCATCTGCGACAACGACTTGTTCTTCTTGGTGAGCCAGTCGAACAGTCCCATGACGTTATTCCGCCTGTGCCTGGCCGCCTTCGCGGTCCTTTGCCTTGGTCTTGCCGCCGGTACGGTCGGCAGTTCTGTCTTTTGGTTCGGGCTGGGCCGCCTTTTCCGCCGGCGCTGCCTCAAGCTCTTTCAAGATCGCTGCCTCATCGGCGGAGATCGACGACTCGGCCATCCCGACTTCCAGGCTGCTGACCAAGGCGTCGCTGGCGCCGAGCTGCTCGAGAATTTCCTCGGCGTTCACCGCGGCCTCAGTCAGTTCCTCGCTGGTGGGCAACTGGGCGACGCTGCCGGTCTGGGCGAGCTCGAGGTTGTGGATGTGCGTGCTGATGACGTTGATCTGCTTGCTGAGGATCGCGGCGCTGGTATTGCAGCGGGAAATGTCCTTGCGCATCTGGGCGATCTGCCCGGCCATGCGGCGTTTGGCCACCTTGGACGGTGAGGCCTTGCCCTCCTCCATCAGCTCGTTTTCCTTCTTTTCGAGCTTGCCGATCTCCTCGTACATGCGGTCCAGCTTGACCGACAGGCGAGCCCGGCGCTCGGCCAACTCGTTGATCTTTCTGGTTTCTTCGCCTTCCCGAGAGAAGAGGTTTCTGATCCGATCAGACAGCGACATGGAGACACCCTCCTGGTCGGAGGCCGCGGAGGCCCCGCGATACAGCATCACCTGGCCGGCTTGCGCTGAAACACGCAGTTCCGGATCGGCCTTCACCGCCTGGGCGAACGCCTCCTGCACGATCCGCTCCGGCAGGTCCAACTGCTCGGCCATGCTGCTGGCGGTCAGACCGCCTGTCAACAGACTGGTGCTGCGATCCTCGATTTCCCGCCGGACGCGTTCGATTTTCTTGCCTACGTCCTCGGGGTCGAACAGCTTGCACAGGCGCGGGTCCACTTTGCCGTCGGGGCTCGCGACCCTCCAGCCGCCCTGCTCACGCGGCTCGATCAGGACCAGTTTGACGTTGGGCAGATCGAGCGGCACGTTCCAGACTTCTTCGGCGAATCCGCTGGGACTGCATATCCCGATCAGATGGGGCGTCTTACTATCCAGCATCAGGGAGCGGACATGCGACGTCAACTCCGCCAGCGTCACGGGCGGCGCCGGCGCATCGGGCGTCAGAAGCGGCCCTGCCGGCGCAAGGATGCCCGCGACGGTCACACTGCGGAGTCGCTGGCCGAAGATCCATCGCCGTTCAAAGCCACGGATGGTAAATCCCCGACCGTGCGGCAGCCTGGCGAAAAGGGCGCGATCATAGATGCGGCGATCGACCATCTCGGCCTTGACCCGATCGGCGCAATCGTGATCTTCGCGTTTGAACCACTTGCCCGGCATGACGCGGCCGCCGGCCGCCGCCAGGTTCGCCGAGACGCCAGCCAGATATGCAGATTCGACTTCGATGGCATGTTCCGCGGCGGATTTCATCGTTTCCCTTGCAGAGCTCCGGCGAGAGTTTCATCTGGGCCTGCCGCACATCCGGCAGTAGCGGCCATGCGGCGGGTTAATCGCCCGGCAGTTCGGGTGCCGGCATTCCCACCTGCCCGCCTGCAGCGGTTCGCCTGGAGACGGGTCTTCCCCGGCGTCGGCGGTGCCGCCGGCGGAGTCAGCCTCGCGATTGCGACGCCCCGGCCAATATTCATCGACATCCGGCGGCCCGCTTCGCCAGACGCGCGTGAAGGAATACATCACGAGGACGATCATCCCCACGAAGACCAGGACGCCGATGATCGGGTGTATCCCTTGTGAGAAAATGAACATCGTTATTCATCCTGCACTCGCCGGGAGCGGCGAGCCGCAGAACACGCAGAACTTGTCCTCCGCCGCCGGAAACGCGTCGCACCTCAGGCAACGCCGTATCCTGGCCACGAGTTGGGCGCCGCAACCGGTGCAGAAATTGTCGCCGGGGTCGGTGATTGACCGGCAGGACGGGCACGCCTCCTGGTGAGGTCCGTCAGGCCGCAAGGCTGCGCCGACCGCTACCGGCCGGGCGGCCCGGATCACGGGGGGGGCGCCGGCGGGTTCGATCGCCTGCAACGCATCCGCCGCATTCGCGAACCGCCGCTCCCGCCGGGTATACAACCGTGAATAGACCGGATCGACCCAGGCGGGCAGCCCCTCGCGAATATGCGAAGGCATGTCGCTGCCGCTGGGGCGCTCGCCGCAGATAAGCTCGAACAGTACGATGCCCACTGCGTAGAGGTCGGTGCGCTCATCACATTCGCCACCCTCGCGCTGCTCCGGAGCCATGTAGGCCAGGGTTCCGGAGATGCTGCGCCCCTCCTCGGAGAGCAGGCTGCCGGATTGAACGATGCTGGCGGTCGTGATCTGTCCCGCCCGGCCCAGTCCGAAGTCCGTCACTTTCACGTCCTGGGAGTCGATCTCCTCCACGGGCTTGGATCGGGCGCTGCTGATGAGAATGTTTTCCGGCTTGATGTCCCGGTGGATCACGCCATGGTCGTGGGCATGCTGGAGTGCCCGCAGGATACCGATCGTGATCCGCTGAGCGGCCGGAACCGGCAGGCCTTTCTCGTGCTCCTTCAGCAACTGCCGCAACGACGGCCCGTTCACATATTCCATGACGAGGTACGGTGTCTCGGCATACGGGTCCAGGCCGATGGCCCGCACGATGTTGGGGTGGTTCAAGCCGTGTATCGTCGAGCCTTCCTTCTGCAAGTTGCGGACGAACTGCGAATCGGTAGGCACCTTGATGGCGACGATCTCCTCCTGCCATATGTGGTGATGGGCCTTCCAGACCTGCCCAAAGCTGCCCGAGCCGATCTGCTCGTCGACCACGTATTCACTGATTCGGTCGCCGGCCTTTGGTTGACTCATCGCATGGTTCTCGTCGTTGCCCGGCCCTTCGGAGGGCGGCTGGCTTTATCTCCGCCCGAGCGGGCCCGAAATCGGTCATCTGTCCGCGTATCGCGCCAGGGATTCGCAGATCACAAAATTGTAGACCGCGGCCGCCAGCAGACCAACCAACACCACAAACCACGACATCGCTCCGCCGATGCTCCATTCTGCAAGCCAGAATGCCAGCGCTATGTCGATCAGCCAATAGGCCGCGATGACGGCTATCCCCACGGCTCCGGCGGCGTTCGTCGAGAGGCGCTCCGACTGGAAGCGCAGCAGCGGCGGCATGAAGAGATAGCTCGTCCAGGGGAGCACGGCAGCGATCACGGTCCATGCGATGGCCAGCTTGACGACATGGCCAAAGGCCCGGACGGTCTCGGGGTGCTGCCAGCACCAGACGCCAGCCGCAACGACGGCCACGGTGATGACGGCGGCTGCGAGCTTGGCTCCGATGAATTTGCCGATCTCCGCGAGTATCACTGCCGACTCCTCAATGTCCCGCGCGCGGTCTGGTTTTGGTCAATTCGCGGTTTATGAACTATAACTATAGCGTCCGGTTGAATTTGCGGGACTACAAAGAGACCGCAGCTTTAGAAGCGGCGGCTCTTGACCGAGGGGTGCGTCTGTGCGACATTGTAACATGCGTATTTGCCGTAGGTTATCACTCTAAGGGCGATGAATCCGCGAGCAGGGCGGTCAGCGCACCTGCTGCTCAGAGTCGGGGAACAACCATGGTCAAGGCGGTAGACATTCGTGAGGGTCAGGTCATTATGCACGAGGGCCAACTGTGGATCGTGCATGAATCGCAGCGCGTCGCCAAGGGCAATTGGCGAAGCTATATGGCGGTGAAGCTGAAGAACTTCAAGCGCGGCAACGTGGTCGACTTCCGTTTCAGGATGGACGAGCAGTTTGAGTCTCCCTTCGTGGAGGACAGGCCCTTTGAGTACTTGTATCGTGAGGGCGAGGACTACGTCCTGATGAACATCGAGACGTACGACCAACTCCACGTCTCCAAGGACCTTATCCCGGACGGCCCGAAGTATCTGAAGGGCAACGAGCGCTTGCAGTGCAAAATCATGGAAGGTCAGATCGTGGGCGTCGAGTTGCCGAACGTTGTGGAGTTGGCGGTGACCGAGGCGCCGCCAGTGGTGAAAGGCGCGACGGCCACGAATCAAAGCAAGGAAGTGACACTGGAGACGGGGTACAAGGTCCGCGTGCCGCCCTTCATCGTTGCCGGCGAGGTCCTTCGCATCGACACGCGCACCGGCGAATACATCGAACGAGCATAGCTGCTTTCTCATGATCTCCTCTGTCGGATGAATGCGCCCGGTGCAGCGGCGCTCGGCACGGGGAAAGCTCTTGCGATGAAGCAGCGTCTCCGGTCGGTCCTCATCCTCAGATGGTTCGGCGGTTTCTTCACAGGTATATTCACCGCGCTGCCAGGGGTTATTTTGGCTGCCCCTGATCGCCTCCCTGCCTTGACCCCCACGCAAATCCTGGGCTAAGATTCGGTCTTTGCGCTGAGGGTGCACTCTGGGTTGTGCCCCGGGGGGGCAGACGTTCTGGCAGGACCGCCTCCGTGAGCCGGGCTTGGGCCCGACGCAGGCCTGGAAGGTGTTGCGTATGGATATCGAAGAGATCAAAACGCTGACCGACCTCATGATCGAGAACGATCTGTCAGAGATCATGATCCGCGATGGCGACAAAAGGATCGTGCTTCGCAGGGGGGCAGCCGGCGGTCATGTCAGATCACAGGCACCTAGCGTGGCCCCGGTCGTCATCGCGGCGCCAGTCGCCGTGGATCCTGCTGCGGCTCCGGCAGCGGCTCCCGCCGAATCCCCAGCGGCCAAGCAGGACAACCTGGTCGCCATAAAGTCCCCGATGGTCGGCACTTTCTACGCGTCTCCAGATCCTGATTCACCGCCGTTTGTCCAGATAGGTGACGAGCTGAATCCTGAAACTGTGGTGTGCATCATCGAGGCGATGAAGGTTTTCAACGAGATCAAGGCGGAGGCAACCGGGATCGTGGAATCCATAGAGGTTGAAAACGGCCAAGCTGTCGAGTTCGGCCAGATCATCATGAAGGTGCGACCTGCCTGAGAATCTCGGAGGCAACGAGAGCAATCGGATCAGACAGAATGGTCGGTCCACTAGAACGGGAGTCGAAGTGTCGTCCAAGTCCGCCCCATCCCGAGTCAAGAAGCGGATGTTCTCCAGGATCCTGATCGCCAACCGCGGCGAGATTGCCCTGCGAGTCATGCGGGCTTGCCGCGAGCTGGGCATCGAGACAGTCGCCGTCTACTCCGAGGCTGATCGTGACGCACCCTATCTCCGGCTGGCGGATCGAGCCATCTGCATCGGCGCGGCGGCGCCCACCCAGAGCTACCTCCGGGCTGACCGGCTGATCGCGGCGGCCGAGGTGGCGGATGTAGATGCCATCCACCCCGGCTACGGTTTCCTGGCAGAGAACCCGGATTTCGCCGAGCAATGTCGTGAAAGCCGGATCGAGTTCATCGGCCCCAGCGCGGAGTCGATCCGGCTCCTGGGTGACAAGGCTGCCGCGAAGAAGCTGGCCAGAAAGAACCGCGTCAAGGTGATTCCCGGCAGCGACG
>DATKKX010000449.1:0-12828 GCA_035542775.1 Phycisphaerae bacterium
TAGTGTTCTCCTCGGACACGTCCGGCAGGCCCCATGCCTCCACACCCTTGGCCGCCCAGGCCTTGAACTCCTTCTCAAACGCCGCCGGCTCGCACTTCAGCACCTGCTTGAAGACCTGCTCCTGGGTCACGCCTTCCCGCATCGCTTTCAACATGCCAGGGATCGCCCGGTCGCCGTAGCGCTCGGTGATGAATTCAACCATCCACTCGCTCTGGGCGTAAGCCAGGCCACGGGCATCAGGCTCGCGCGGCCGGATGAAACCCCAGTCGATCGACTCCAACGTGAACAGGCGATCATGCCGTACCGCGCTGCTCAGCAGGTATTTCACGCTCCAGGACTGCCTCGGCTGCTCCTCGCGGACCGCCAGGCCCTCGGTGAACCAGTGCGGGATGCGATTGTCCGTGACCGCCATGGTAACGGTATGCGTGAACTCGTGCCGCAGCACGTTTACCCAGTTGAACCGGCCGAAGGTCGAGCTGGTCGGTCGTGGGGCCGTCATCGCGATGACTCGCCCGGTGCACGCCCCGATCGTGGCGATGAACGGACGCCCGGCGGTCCGCATGCTGAAGCCCATGTGGTCGGGGAAGACCTCGATGATGGTCCGCTTGTCCAGATCGGCGCCGAAGTCCCGGCAGACTCCGGCATACAGGGCCTCCAGCGACTCGGCGAAATAGGGTCCGATGACGCTGTCGGCCTTGGCGTCGTATTTGATGACAAAGTGCTTCGTCTCCAGCCGCGCGAACTTCTCGAGTTGATCCAGGAGCCCCAGTATGCCGTGCGTGTCCGCGTCAAAGCTGTCCAGTGCGAAGGCCTCGTCGAGCGTCTTTCTGGCCAGCGCCTCTTCGCCGGTTTCCATGTAAAGCCGGCCCAGCTCCGTCCGCGGCGCGGGCCAGGTGGGCGCGTACTCGATCGCCTTGCTCAGGTGCTCCCGGGCCTCGGGGAATCGCCGGTCCGCCCCCAGCCACACGCCCAGGATGCAGTGCATCGCCGCCGGACGCGGGTTGATCTTCAGGACGCGCTCCTGCGCCGACTGTGATGCAGCCCTGTCACCCATCCACCATTGCGCCGCCGCCAACACTGCCAGGGCCTCGATCGAGTTGGGATTGACCTCCAGTGCCCGGCCGGCCGCGGCCACGGCATCCTTGTGCTGCCGCTGCGTCATCCGTATGTCGGCCAGCAGGAGCATCGCCGGTACATGCCGCGGATTGATATCCAGGGCCGTTTCGGCCTCCTGCTCGGCTTTCTCAAAGTCCCACTCCGCCAGAGCGATCCGCCCCAACCCAACATGGGCGTCGGGCACTTTTGGATTCTGCGCGCAGATCGCCGCGAAGTCCGACTTGGCCTCTGTCCGGTTGTGCTTCTCCAGCAGCAACTCCGCAGCCGCCAGCCGCCCCGGCCAGAACAGCGGGTCGATTACGTCGAACGCCTCCTGATAGACCTCGGTCAGCACGTGCTTGGTCCGCTGCACCCTGTTCGGATGGCGCGTCAGGAGGGAGATGCGGCAGAAGCTCTTGCCCACGTAGACGAGGTCCTCGGGGGCGCTCGGCAGCGTCCCCTCGGTCATCAATCGCTCCACCGGCTCATAGGTATCGATGGCGTCCTTCTCGCGCCCGAGCATCTCGTAGAGCTGCCCGAGCTGCCAGCGTGCGCGGAGATGCCCGGACTCCAGCTCCAGCGCCCGACGGTTGTGCTCGATGGCCTCATCGTATTTGCCGATCTCCGCGAGGAGCGCCGCCAGGCACGCATGCCAATCGGCGGATTCCCTCCCCTTCGACTCCAGGCCACGGAGTCGGGCTATCCCGCCGGCATAATTGCCGATCTGGAGGTCAATCTCCGTTTGCCCGCACGCCGCGCGGACGGCATCCTCGCCTCCCCCGCGGCCGAGGTCGTCGTAGAACTCGATTGCGGCGTCATAGTCACCCCTGAGGAAGCATTCGCGGGCCGACGAACAAGGCGTTGAAGGTCGAGATGCCGCGGGCTGGGTTTCGGCGGATTGCGTATCAGCCGGCTGCGTATCCGTCGGCGGATCAGCCCACGCTGAGGGCACGCAGGCAAGCAGACAAACCAGAACGTGACGACAAGTGAGCATGCGGTTTTTCAGCGGGCCGAGGATCATCGTCCTCGTTGACGGCATTTTGATTGTAGAGAGGATACAGGCCCAATGGAATCCGCTTCGCACGAGAACAAGCCGGAGATACCCACTCTGGCTTACGCACCGGCACGAGTCGGCCGGTTTCAGGCCTTGTGCCGGCGGGCGCCCGTCAATGAGAGAAGGAGAGGGCTTAAGCTCTGGGCCGCGGTCACCATCTGTTTGTACCTTGCCGCGTGCACGGTGCTGTTCCTGCCGATCGCGACGACGCTTTTCGGCAAGGAAGGAGAGGTATCCGTTATTGCCTCGGCTCTGCTCGGATACGAGTTCTGGGCGATCGCGGCGATACTGGTTGTCGCCCAGATCCTCATGCTGGCGGTGCCGGTTCGAGCCTCTTGGGATTACCAGATCAAGCCTCGGCGTCTGATGGTGCCGCTGGTAGCCGCCAGCGTGCTCATGGCCGTGCTGACCGCCGGCACCGTCGTGTCGTTGCTGACGCTCCCCTTCAGCGACGATCCGCCGACGATCGCCGTCGTTGTCGCCGGCGCTGTCGTGCTCGCCTCGTGGCTGCTTTGGTACCTGCTCTTCGCGAGCTGCAGGCATACGTCGCCCGACGCGGTGATTAGCCATGTGCAGAAGCGCCTGCTGCAGGGCAGCATCGTGGAATTGATCGTGGCGCTGGGCTGTCACATCTGGGTGCGTCGACGCGGCGATTGCAGCGCGCCGATCCTGACGTTCTGGGCGATTTGCGCCGGCTTCGTCATCATGCTGCTCGCCTTTGGACCGAGCGTGTTTTACCTGTTTGTGGCACGATCGAGGAAGATGCGGCCTCGGAGCGCGGACTGATAAAGACATTTCGCTAACGCCGCAGCCAGACGCGGAAGGTTGCGTTGCGATAGGTGGGCTCGAACTCGCTGTCGGGAGGCGCCAGGCCCGCAAGGCTCTCGTCGTTGGTCAGGATGATGAGGTCGAGTCGCCCGGGCAGGGGAACGCCCGATAGGCTGTCGAATCTGCGCCGCAGTCGATCGCTCTCGCTCGACGGCAGCAGGCAGGCCCATGAGCCCATGGCGTTCGTCTTGGCGATCTGGCACTGTTGCTCCGGCGTATAGTCGGAGAGCGGGGCGAAGGTGTGGGCCTGTGAGGCCTGGTATTTGGCGTGGCCCAGCCAGAAGATGGTGACGTAGCGGCGACGCACGAATTCCTGAAAGCGCGGGCCGCTCATGCCGATCGTCCGGCACAGGGCGATCAGGCGGGCCTCCATCGCTGCATCCGGCAGCGTGCTTAGCGCGGCGTCAGGGAGAAAGCTGTATCCGGGTCGGAATGCCGCCCACCAGGCATAGACTTGGTGGTCGAATGTACTGACGACCTCGCAATCCGCGTACCGCGGCTTTGAGAGTTCCCCGACAAGGGCGCCAAAGTCCGAGCGGTACGTCGGGCCCAGGGCCTGCCACTCAGGGAAATCCGACCGAGTGTGATCAGTCCTGCCGGCCAGACGCGAGGCTCGCTCGAGGCTCCAGGCGACCGATACGATGAGTATGACAACCACCAGGGCGGGCCAGGCAGCCGTCGTTGCGATGTTGCGCGGCGGGCCGGCCGCGTATCGTCGCACGGCGTCAATGATCGCCGTGAGGGCCTGTAGAGCAAAGGCCAGCAGCGTGAGAAACACGAAGGTGTGAAAGCCGATGGCGAAGTGATACACCTGCAGGGCCTCGCCGGTGATCATGCAGGTCAGCGGCAGGGACAGATAGGCTGCCGTGCACAGACCGGCCAGGCCCAGGGTAAGGCGCGTTCGTTCGCTTCGCGTCGCCGCGTCCGCTGACAGCCTGCCCAGGCCCGCGGCGCAGATCGCGACCAGCCAGACGGCGCGGAGGTAGGAGAAATTGGGATACGGGAGCCAGAGCGGGGCGGACCGATTGACGTGAAAGATGCCGAGTCGGCGAGAGACATCCGGCAGCTCGCAGGCCCGCTGAACGATGCATGGAACGGCAAAAATCACGAAGGCCGCAATAAAAAGCAAGACATCCCTCAAGAGCCGCCGGCCCGCCGACGAACGCCGCCAGAGGATGTACAGAAACAGGAACGGCGTGCAGAGGGCGAAGGTCACCGCGGAATAGGGATCGGCCTGGAGCAGCATCGCGGAGGAAATCCCGAAGCAGATCCAGGGCCAGGCGCGGCTGTGGCAGCGGTCGTCGACCAGGAAAGAAAAGAACAAGGCCGCGCAGATGCACAACAGGATGCTGCTGGGGAAGGGCCGGGTAATGCGAAGGCCCCAGAATTCGAGCGCGATCGGATAGCTTTGCAGAAAGGGAAGGCGGGCGGTGAGATGACCGAGCCAGGCCAGTCCTCCGGAGATGATGAGCACCGTTACCGCTCTGGCCACGAGCGGATTCA
This sequence comes from Phycisphaerae bacterium, assembly GCA_035542775.1. Lineage (GTDB taxonomy): Bacteria > Planctomycetota > Phycisphaerae > UBA1845 > UTPLA1 > DATKKX01. The sequence goes on from DATKKX010000449.1 coordinate 4,481, forward strand.
CCCTGAGCCGGCAGAGCATCGCGGCACACGCGAGATAGAAGGCGAGGAATCCGAGCAGGTCCACCAGCATGAAGCCGGCAACGCCGAAGATCCGGAGGCCGAGGCCGTGCGGCAGGCTCGACCACATCGGAAACGGGGCGACGCCGTTTCCGGCCTGCTCGCGAACAACCGACTCGCTCAGTCGAGCCCGCGAGATGGCGCTGATGAAGGGATAGTTCTCGATGTCGCCGGCGCGGTACATGGCGACAATTGATACCGGCTCATCCGGATGGACGGCCCGCGAGGCGATCCAGTAGCTCGACGCGCTGAAGAGCACGGCGAGTAGGAAGGGCCAGTCGGCGCGGAATCGCGGGAAGACGGTTTGTCGGGCATAGTGCAAGAATGAGGCGCGCGAGAGCATCGAAAGTCCGCTGGATCAATGAGATGGCGAGTCCTTCCCGGTGCACGGATCGCCCGAACTGTTATCGGCATCGACGGCTCGTTGGGATGATGGGCGGAGTGGCAGTTGCGTTTTCGTATCAGTCCGCGCGGCACGAAGCCCCGCGGATGAATCAGCGGCGGGTTTCTCGCAGCCGTGCCTCGGCATCGAAAATGCGGTACTTCATGGCAATGCGCCAATCAGCCAAGGCGCTGACGGCGTCGGCGATGGATCGGCAGATCTCCCTATGCCTTCGCCTGGTTTCTTCGAGCAGCGCCTGGAGATGACCTTGCTGCTCGCGGGGCAGGGAATGGATGCGAGCCTCCAACTCCGCCAGTCTTGTCTGGAATGTTTCTTCTGTCATCGGTGTCCCCCCTGATCCCGAATCCAAGACCTTCCGGCCCTATTCAAGTGTACGACGCGGCACTGGTGAGAGTCCAATGAGAGACCAGACGGAGCGAAGTCACGAGCGCAGCTGTGACATTATGGCCCGATGGATACGGACGTCGGCCGCGTCACCGTCCGATAGGCGTCAGGGCGGGATGATGTTGAAGTAGAGCGTGCTGTAGGCCAGGCATGCGAGCGTGAAGGGAATGTAGCGTCGAGTGGTGATGTAAGGTGCGATCACCACCAGCCAGATGGGAATGAAGTCGAGCGAGTAACGGTAAAAACCGGCACGCTGGGCGCCGGTGGTGTGGTAGCCCATGACAGCGATCATGACAAGGAATGACGCCAGCATGAGGGCGCGGGCCCGGCGATCCTGCCACCAGTGTATGACCGTGGGAACGATCGCCAGCAGCAACGGGCTGGTGAACCAGATGCTGCCGCCTTCGATGTCATCGGTGACCGGGTAGAGTTGGCCGCCGCGAATGTCCCACTCGGGGTAAGCCCAGAACATGGCCTTGGCGTGCCGGAGCAAATAGTCGGGACCGTAGAACTGCCGGCTGGCGTCGATGCCGATCTTGTCGAGCCGCTCGTCGTACATGCGGAGGTAGCCGGTGTCGAAGGGATTGCCGAACTTGAGGGCATTCAAGGTCACTGGCACGCCGCCGATGACGACGAGGCCGGCGAGGGCCAGGAAGAATCGCCCGGGAATGCGCCGGCTGTGGGGGGGCGGCATCGCCGCGACAGGTTGGAGTGGTTCACCGTGGACGGTGGGGCCGGTTTGCGACCCCGAGGCGGTCTGGGCTCGCCGCTCCCATGCCAAACCCAGCAGCGGCAGGGCGTAGAGACAAGTCATCTGCCGCGACCAGGCCGCGAGCGCCAGGCCGAAAACCGCCGGCCAGATGCGACGGCGGCCGAGCAGGTCTCCTGCGATTAACAGCAGGCCCGAGACCGCAAGGACGTGGTTGATCTTGTAGATGCTGCCTTCGCCGGCATAGGTGAGGACGGGTCGCAGGCTCGTGCCGGCGATCAGATAGACGGTCAGCACGGCCGCCCAGGGCGGGGACTTGCCGACGGTGCGAAAGGCCCAATAGCCAAGGAACGGCAGAGGCAACGCGACCATCATGACAAAGATGACCGGATGCAGGGCTTCGTGCGGCGAGTCCTGCCAGCCGGAGTACGTCGCCAGCCAGTCGCTCAGAGAGGTGCCGACGTAGGAGAGAATGACGAACGCCAGGCCGACGACGTTGTAGTGGCTGCCGTTGAAGTGGACGTCTTCCTGGAAGTCGTTTGACAGGGCAAGGGTGCCATTTCGCCAGGCGAGGGCTTCGGCGAGAGCGGTGTTTCCGTCCGGTGTGACTCTCCACTTGGACAAGTTGACCTTGGGGCCGACGATGAGATACAGCCCCACGAGCATGAGGATGAGGCAGCCCCAGACCTGCCAGCGGGGGGTGCAGGAAGACGGGGGGATCTCGGAAGACGGCAGTGGCATCGCCAGATTATAAGCGATGGGCGCGGGGCGCGCAATCGCTCCTTGATTGGCAGCATCCGATCGCTCTGCTTCCCGCTTTGACGCGGAGCTACGATGGTCGGGTGGTCGCGGCGCGTGCTCGTGGCGAGGCCCCTGGCGGCGGGGGGATGCCGGCCTTCAGTCGAATCTCCAAAGGCCCCTCCCCTGTCGGCGGCGGCACATCGGTCTGAAAAGTCACGGGAAGCTTGATGCCCTCGGCGTGGGAAGTCCACCAGTCGAAATAAGCCATGTACAACGTGGCCCGGGCGTAAAAAGGCAGGTCGACCTGTGCGACGCCCGCGGTAAAGCTGGGAACATTCACGAAGCCTCGCAACCAAACGACGGTGTCGTCGCTCGTTCCGCGGATTGCCAGCCAGAGGCTGTTGTTGCCCAGGTCGGCGTCTATGGTGCCCGCCAGCAACCGCACGGTCGTCCGCTCCAGCGACGGCAGGTGGAAGGGCAGTTCAAGCGGCCCACGCCCCAGTTGTACATCAATTGTGCGCAACTCGTAGCCGATCCACGAGGGCGCGAGGGGATATTTGTGGTGGCGCATCCTTGCAAGGATCTCCGTGTCCACCCAGTGGCCTGCCAACAGCTCGGGTTCAAGGGCGACTGCCGCGGTATAAGTGCCGGGGGGGCGCCGGCCGAGGTTGACCACGCCGTCGGCATCCGTCACAAGCAACTCATACGCTGCCGGCATGGTCACCTGAGTCTGTTGCTCATACCGATCCTGAACAGCCCACAGCCGTGATTCGTGGGGCAACACAAATGGTGGCTCCTCGATTCGTCGTGGCCACAGGTAAACCTCCCGGTTGGCCACGGGTGTGCCGTCCGCGGCGGTGAGGACGATGCGGACCGGCACATCGACTTGGGCCCCTTGCCCGACCGCCGTCTGTAGGGTCGCGACGGCGCCGGCGGTGGCTGACGATTGCCGGTAGGTGACGAACACTGCGACGGCCAGGATGGCGCAGACCCCCACGAGTCCTCCCAGGATGATTCTCTGGAGCATGATTCGTCTCCCGTGATGGAGCCAGTAAAGTTGCCGGGCTACTGCTTCCACACTGCCGAACGCTGCCCGAGCCTTCTCCTCGGCCTGCGCGGGGCTCAGGCCAGCGGCGGCGAACTCAGCGGCGCTGCAGGCCAAGTGGTCCTCGAGCTCATCGCGGATCTCTTCGCGCGAGGGCGGAGTGGCGGTCGGCCATACGCCGGCGAGCAGATCGCGGTGCTTACGCAGGCTGGACATCGCTGTCTCCCAGTAGCCCCTCCATCACCGTTCGATAGGTCTTCCACTGTTCACGTTTCTGCTCAAGCTGTCGCAGGCCGGCAGGCGTGATCGCGTAGTACTTCCTCCGGCGCCCGTCGGGCGTCGGCTCCCAGTGGCTGGTGAGGAGGCCATCCTGTTCGAGCTTGTGCAACGCCGGGTAGAGGCTTCCCTCGTTGAGGTCGAGGAGGCCGGCACTTCGTTGACGCAGACGCTTGGAGATTTCGTATCCGTAACTGGCCTGTGGCGCAATTACTTGCAGTAGAATGGTTTGCAAGCTTCCGCGTAACCAATCGACATCAATAGCCATCGCACGGGACTCCATACCTTTGATTTCTATGTATAATACCACAGATTCCTAGGTAAGGCAAATAAAATTAACGACATGTATAGGCGATTACGCACCATCGCCCGGCAAGCGGCGGTGGCGGGTCAACACGCGCGGGGCTTTGGAAGAGGCAACTCAATCCGCGCGCGGGCCGGCGTGGCCGGCGGCGAGATCGGGCACCGGGTCACAGACCCAGCAGGGCGTCGACGAACGGGGCGACGTCCGCGGCGGTCACGAAGCCGTCGGCGTTCATGTCGGCGCTGCAGAACTCCGGCCCGGTTACACCGGATGCGTAGGGATTGATGAAGACTTCCACGAAGCGCTGCATATCCTGGCCGTTGATCGTGCCATCGTGGTTCATGTCACCCCGCAGCGTTCCGGTGCACGAGAAATTCACCACGGCCCAGAGTTCCACATCATCGATGTTCCAGCCGGGATAGGTCACGCTCGCGTCGGTCGGGCCCATTCCCCAGCGGATGTACACCGATGAATGGTTGTCGGCCAGGGCGGAGATGCCGTAGCGCATCAGCAACCAAGTATTGTCGCTCTGCGACGTGGGGTTCTGCCATACCGTGCTCCAAGTGGCGCCGTCATTGGAGACTTCGACCGTAGCGCGGTCGTGCAGTTCCACTCCCAGCCAGCGACGGAACCGCAGTTCCACGGCGGTCAGGTTGGTGCAGTTGAACGCCGTCGTGGTGAGGTATTTTGCGGTCAGGTTGTTGGTGTAATCACCGGTGAGGTTGTAGCCGTACACGTTTGTCCCCGTGTACCCGCTGCTTGGATCGTGGTTGTGCGAACCAGAGCCGGTGGGATGCCCGAACGCCCAGGCGGCCTCCGTGCTCCAGCCGGGGTCCGTGTCCATCGGGAAATAGAGCACTCTGGTAGCAGTGCCCGACCCGACGTTGACCAATATCACGGCGATATTGGAGCGGGCGGTGGCATCCCAGGCCGCAAAGCTGAAGCTGGTCGAGAGCGTCTGCCCGAACGGCGGGATATAGCGGACCACTCTGCCTCCGTTGACCAGCGAGTAGGGCACCGCGGTGATCTGCTGGCCATTACCCGCATCAAAGAGCAATCCCTGGCTTGTCGGCGGCAGACTCTCGATCTCGAAGGTCAGCGGATCGCCGTTGGGATCGGTGGCATTCAAATCGATATCGGTGGGGACATAGGCGGAGGCGTTGACGGTCTTGCCGGTCGCCACCGGATCCCAGGCCGCGCCGCCCACGGTGAGGGTTACGCTTCGGGTGGTGTCCCCGACGTGGTTAGTTGTGTTCACGAAGCTGATCGTGTCGGTGTAAACGCCCTCGGGCAGAGAGCCGGCGGTGGAGTTGATCGAGACGGTCAGGGTGGTCGAGCCGGCGGCATCCAGCGTACCGCCGGAGTTGCTCAGCGAGAGCCAGCCCGCCGTCTTGCTCACGGTGTAGTCGATGCTCGAAATGCCCGGGTTCTGCAAGGTGTAGAGCTTGCTGGCCGGGTTGAAAGGCCCAGCAATGGGCCCGGTCGAGGTCAGGCCGTCCGTCGGCGTGACCCTGAGCCTGGGAGTATCCGGGGCGAAGGAAACGTCCAACACCGTGGCGGGGCCCGAGTTGACGACGACGTTGTCGACGGTCACCGGATCGTACCCCGCGGAGTTGAACGTCAGGCTGTAGGTGCCCGGCAGGAGCATGCGGTGATAGTCCCCGACATCGGGGTCGGAGTAGATGGTGTGGTTGCGGCCGGCGACGGTCACGGAGGCGAAAACGGGGGTCCCGCCGGTGCCGGTGACGATGCCGCGGACGCCGATCAGGCATGTCTCCATGTAGGCGAGCATGGATTCGCGGTTGTTGTTCCAGTCGGTGGGCATCTCGGAGTAGGGCGGGCTCTGGGTCAGGTTGATCTCGATGGTGACCTCGTTGCAGCCCATGTAGCGGTAATCCCAGTCCTGCATTCCGCCGTCGATCGCATACCAGTCGGCGCCGTTGGTGATGCCGTGATAGAACGGGCCGCTCCACATGGGAGGATTGTGCTGCGAGTATTGCTCGCTGATGTAGATGAACATGTCGTCATCGGGAGTGGGCGAATAGACCGAGCCCATGCCGTCGTTGTCGAACGGATAGTTGGCCACCAGGGTTCCCTCGTGGAGATTGGCGGCGAGGGTGAAGGAGTGCCCAAAGGACCAGGTCATGATGCTGGCCACTTCGGGCTGGCGGCCGACGGGCGTGTTGGGATCGGGGCTGGAGCCCGAGCCCTCCGGGAAGCTGCGGTTCAGATCATAGCCATTGGCGTTGTAGCGGGTGTTGTAGGTGTACCCGTACGGGTTCATGCAGGGCACGATCCAGATCTCGATATTGTCCACGATGTTGGTGACGCGGGGGTCAGTGCCGTAGTTAGTGAGCAGGTAGTCGATCATGTTCAGGCACATGATCACGCCGGAGGTCTCGTTGCCGTGCATGGTTGAGACCCACTTGAACTCGGGCTTGTCGGCCTCGACGCTGACGTTGCTGGTGAGCTTCAGGGCGTAGAGGTGCTGGGTGGTCGACGACGGCCCGATGTCATACCGCTGGCACATGGTGGGGTACTGGGTTTGCTTGGTCAGCAGGGTGCTGACGATCTGGTCGTAGGTGGGGTAGCCGGAGGGCTGACGCGGTTCGCGCGGTTCGCCCGGGGTGCGAGGCCAGGCCGGCAGTCCGGCGCGATCCACGCTTGCCGGGTCGGCGCCGGCGGCGATGAGGGCCGCGGCGATTTCGTTGATCACATCCTGCACGCCATCGGCGTCGCGGGCGGTCGAGCCCAGGACGTGGAGTGGCGTCTGGCCGTCGACGTTACGGGCGTTGGGGTCGGCACCGGCGGCGAGCAGGGCGGCGACGGCCTGGGCGCGGAAGCGCCTGGCCGCGGAGTGCAGGGGCGTCTCACCGCGTTTGTCCGTGGCGGTGGCATCGGCCCCGGCGGCCAGCAGGTCGGCGATCAGCTCGGGAGCGTTGGATGTGGCCGCGACGTGCAGGGGAGCCTGCCCGTTCCAGTCGGCCGCGGAGACGTCAGCGCCGTGCTCGAGCAGCCATTCGGCGGCCGGCCGGCTGCGGCCCAGGGTCGCATAGTGCAGCGGCGTTTCGCCGGCGGCCGTTCGGGCGTTCACGAGCTGCGGATCGGCGGCGACCAGGGCGGCCAGTTGTTGAAGGTCACCCAGCCGGGCGGCAGAGAAGATATCCCGGCCGTCACCGGCCAGAGCGGTGGAGGCGCAGAACAAGAGCACGGCACATGCGACAAAGCGGCAGACCAGCTTCATGATGTTTCCCATTCCTTCCTGATCGGCGTGAGATCAATTCGTATTGAGGCAGGTGCTCGCCGGAGCCATCCCCAGGGTTTCATTATACAGCGCGATCGGCCGGTCACAAAACGGCGGTGACGGCGTTGGCGGCGGTCGTGTGGGGGACGAGATGATCGGACAATCGGGCGGCCGGGCATGGCAGGAGGGGGCAGCCGGCGGCGCGGCAGGCGAGGAAAAGGGCCTTTTTTGCTGACGGCAGCGGGCTTGGATGCAGTCGGAACTTCTGTGCCGGCCGGTGATTGCGGCTGGGTGTTGCGGGAGATGACCGTTGCCGGCACACGAGGAGTTCGCGCGGAGGGAGAGGCTTGAGGTGCAAGCCCTATCGGCGATGCGGCGGTAGTTACGGAGGCCCTCGCCTGCGATGCAGGTTGGCCAGACGCACTGGTCGGCGGTGAGGCGGGCGTGTGGGTCTTGAGCTTGGAGATCGTGGTGGCAGCGGCGGCGCGCTCGGCGCGGAGCTCGTGCCTGGCCAGCTTGTTGAAGACGGCCATCATGCTGTCCAGACCGGGTTCGCTGCCGCCGGGCGGGGTGGTGGAGTTGCCGGGCGGCGGGGGGAGGAAGACACCGGAGCGCCGGAGATCGACGAGGCAGCGCACGGCGTTGCGATAGGCGTTGACGAGACGCTGGATGTGCTCGGGGGAAGCCTCCTCGTAGAGCAGGGTCTCCACGATCTGCTGGGCCAGGAGCCTGGGCACGGCGGTGTGAAGGGTGGTGTCGTCGGGGAGGGCGAGGCTGGCCAGGTGGAACATGGAGGCCTGGGAACGGACGCGGCGGGCGTAGCGATAGAAGGCGTGGTAGCTGACGCCGAGCTCGGCGAGCTTGAATTGCTCGAAGACGCCCTTGTAGGTGGGAGGCGAGCGATCGACGAGGGCGCGGTCGATCTTGCTCCGCAGGCCCGGGGGGACCTTTTCGAACATCGAGGAGTTGGTTTCGAGAGAATCGAAGTTGAGCGTTTCGTTCGGGTTCATAGGTTCCTCCTTTTGAAAAAAGCGGTCAGCATTCAGCGGTCAGCATTCAGCAATCAGAAATCAGTTCTCCAGGGGCTGCTTGCGGGCCGCAGGTGCAAACGCCTGCAAATGGCCGCAAGACACGCTGTCAGCGATGCCGCCTGCGGCGGATCAGCTCTCGAAACACGACTCGCGG
>DATKKX010000450.1:0-3335 GCA_035542775.1 Phycisphaerae bacterium
CCGAGAAGCAACGCGTCGCACTGGCGGATTCGTCGGTCGTACTCTTCGACGCTGATGCGCTGGCCGCATGGTCCGCTGCATGAGCCTTCAAAATAGCGCCGGCAAGGCTGGCCCACCCCGAGGTGGGGCAATAGTGACTGCTTGTTTGAAGAAGCTTGGGTTTCCTCACACAGGGCCAGCCCGAAATGCGAGGTGACCGCTTCGTATGTCGCCTGGGCGGAGTAGCGGCTGCGGAAGGGGCCGAAGCACCGGGCGCTCGAATCGGGCTCGGGGCGGATTTCAAGCTGCCCGTGCGGCGAGCCGTTGGCGCACAAGTAGCAATACGCAGGCCACCTACGCATCTGCCGGTTGTACGCAGGTCGAAGCGATCGAATCATCTCGGCTTCGAGCAGCAGGGCTTCCAACTCGCTATCGGCCTGCTTGACGGCGACTTGAGCGATCTGCTGCGTCCAGCCTCGGAAAAAATTCGCGCCGCTCTGGCCGCGTAAGTGCGTTCGCACTCGCGTGCGGACGTTCCGGGCTTTGCCGGCGTAGAGCAGCCGGCCGAGGGCGTCGTACAGAGCGTATACGCCGCAACTCGCGGGCAGCTTGGCGACGCCGGTGAGCCCGACGTGAGGGGTTGGCGGAGACAGCGCAGGGGAGATTTCGGCGAATTCGACGGTCTGCGCTGAAACTGTCACCAATACATCAGGTCGAAGCTCCCGCGCCATCTGGGCGAATCTTGCGTCGCGCAGGCTGTCCGGACTGATTCGGCCGGCAAGCCGCACTTGGGCGATGGCTCGCGGCGGCAGGGCCAGGATGATCGTCTGGACCTGCTCGATAATCTGTTCGCGGGTCAGATCGGTAATGAGCAGTGGGCAGATCGACATCGGCCGGAGTTCATGCTCGATGAAGGTATGCGCGAGGCTCCCGTCCTTCTCTTCGACCAGCACGCAGCCCTTGGGTTCGAGGGCTTCGGCGAACGAAATGCGATCCGTCGAGCCGGCGTACACGATGGCCGGGCCGTTGCCGTCCGGCCTGCGCAACTCCTGGTGCCGGTGGATGTGCCCGCAGGCGACGTAATCGAACGCCTCCGGCACGGCGTCACGCTCGACCACGTCGTCTCCGCTGCGGAAGCGGAAATTCGCCGGCCCGCAGGTCGCTGACTCGAAGGTCTCGTGGACGGCGAGAATTCTCACATCGGCCTCCGCCTTGGCCGATTCGGTGGCCTGAAGCGCCGCGCGGAACTTCGCGGCCGCACCGCGCCGCGAGCAAGCAAAGCCCGAGATGCCGACGCGAGCGCCTTGCAGCCGCAGCACCACGGTTCGCGGCTCGGCCATGACGTGAATGTTGGGATGCGACAGCAGCAGCGTGGAGGAGATGGCATGCCGCTCGTGGTTGCCGGGGACGAGAACGACGGGGATGCCGGCGACGGCGAGCTGGAGCAGCGCCTCGCTCGCGGCCGCGAGGGCCCGGCCGCTGGGCTCGGGCATGGTGAACAGGTCGCCGCCGTGGATCACCAGGTCGACCTCACGCTCGAAAGCGCGGTTCAGGGCGCGGCCGAGGCTCGCGACGAAGTCGTCTCCTCGGGTTGGCCGGTCATGGCGCGGCCGGAGCGGCCACTCCGCCCCGATGTGCGAATCGGCAAGGTGCAGGATTCTCAGAGGCCGCCCCATGCCTGTAAGTCTAGGCGAGAAGGTCTTTGCGTGGGAGGCTTCTATTCGGTATTTGTTCAGAATGGAATCGGTGATGGTGACGGCGGGCATAGGCGGTACAGTGTTGTCTGCCGCAAGATCAAAACGGCATAGGGAGGCGTAATCTCATTGGTGACGATGCCGCAAACAGGACGCTCCACCACCGCCCGGCTCCTGGCTGCACACATGCTCGCCAGCGTGTTGATTCAGTCGGTCTGGTGGGGCGTCTCGGCGCTCATGGCGGTTCTGGCGCGCAAGCGTTTTGGTGCGGGCGACTGGCAGACGGTGATGATCACCGCGGCTGTGCCGACGTTGCTGATCATGTCGGTTTTCTGGGGGGATCTGCTTCGACGGGTGTCGATGCGGCGTTATCTGGTGGTTCATGCAATCTGCGTGATGGCGCCGCTGACCGCCGCGGCCTTCGGTCGGGAGTTCTGGCATCTGTTCATCTGCAACGCCATTGTCGCGGTGGGCGTCGCCGGCTGGTCACCCGCCGCGGGCGACATCTGGAAACAGCTTTATCACGACCGGATTCGCGGCCGGGCCTTTGCGTTGATCACGTCGGCCCAGTTGATTGGCATCACGGTGATCAGCTATGTGATCGGACGCTGGCTGGACGTTGATCAGAACAGCTTTCGCATCTACCTTCCGGCGGCCGCCGTGCTCTACGGCGCCGGCATCCTCCTTCTTCGGCGACTGGTGCCCGCGACAGGGCCGGCCGCCGTGGAGGGCGGCGTCCCTGGTGGGGATCGCTCTCTGGGGCTGCGCCGACTGGTGCAACCGGTGCTGCACTTGCGCCAGGTACTCCGCGCCGACCGAACCTTCTACCGATACGAGACGGCCTTCATGACTTATGGGGTGGGCTGGATGATCTGCAACGCCTTGTTGCCGGTGCTGGCGACGGATCGACTCAAGATGAGCTACACCGAATTCGCCGGCGCCACGCAAGTTGTTTATCCGCTCTGCATGTTGGTGATGATGCTGCCCATGGGATGGGTGATGGATCGCCTGGGACCGACGCGGACCTCCGGTCTGGCGTTCGCCTGGCTGACGCTCTATCCGCTGGGGCTGTGGTTTGCACCGACGGTGACGTGGGTGGGCGTCGCGACTGCCTTCTACGGCACGGCGATGGCGGGCGTGCAGATCGGGTGGATGCTGGGACCGGTGACGCTGGCCCCGTCGCGGGAGAAGGTCTCGCAGTACGTGGCGATTCATACCACGTTGGTTGGCTTGCGCGGTATCGTCGCCCAGGGGATCGGTATGCTGCTGTATCGACTGACCGGCAGCTTTGCGTGGCCTTTCGCCATTGCCGCGGTGGCCTTCGCGTGGGCTTCGTGGCAGATGTGGCGATTGTATGAAAGCATGCGGGGCGGTGGGGCGCTCCAGCATAAGAGTGCCGAGTAGCGTTCTCTCAGTCTTCCCCTCCGGGTCGGGGTTGCGATGTCGCTTGAATGGCGGAGATCACCCGATTTGAGCTAGAATCGCGGTGATGGCGCTGCACCCTCCGTTGTTGATTCTGGGCTACTCTGAGGCCGCCATGTTTCTGCAGGGTTCAGGGCGAGCCAGTATCGAGGCGATAATCGCAATTCACTCGCAGCGTGAGTACCCCGTGGAGACCGACGCCGTGCCGCATCACTTGGTGCTGCAGTTTGACGATTGCGA
>DATKKX010000451.1:0-2604 GCA_035542775.1 Phycisphaerae bacterium
GACGTAGCCCGCGGCGCGAAGCTGCTCGGCTAACGTAACCGCGCCGCGCGGAATCGTTTCGGATAGCTGCACCAGGCCATGGGTGTAGGCCTGTAGCGAAGTGAGGATCGAGGGCACCGAGGCCTTGGTCCACGGCGCTTGCGCCACGGCATCGTCAAAAACTACGGATGAGGCACCCAGGCGCTTGAGGAAGGGCGTCGTCTCGCGGGAGTAGCCGTAGAGGCTCATGTGGTCCGGCCGGAGGGTGCAGACGACATACAACAGAACATTGGGCCGGTGAGGGAGCGTGCGGCTCAGAACGAGCGGATTGGCCCACATGCCAACCGCACCCGCGTCCTGCGCCGTGGTCTGCAGAACGATGTGCGTCGTGGCGCCGGCATAGGCCGAGAGATCGGCCTCGGCGTCGTCCCAATGATCGGGGTCGCTGACGGTCCTGGAGAACAACTGGGAGCCGGAACGACCAGCAAGTATGCGGAAGGTCACGGGCTTCTTCTTAGAGACACCAAGCCCGAAGCGGACCACCGGGGAGGCGCTGGGAACCGGCACGTCGAAGGCCACGGAGGAGCCGGCGCGGGCATAGATCACATTGCGATACTCCTCCTGCTTGCCTATGGAGGCACGGCCGGCGGGGCTGCCCAGATTCTCCTTGCGCGGAACCAACTCGATGAAGTCGAAGGCGACGGCGGCGTAAAGGTCGTCGGTGGGCATGATCGCCATGGGGCGCAGGAAGCCCGTGGGCACGACCGGTACGTCGAAGCGGTAGACCATCCACTCCATGGGCGGGGCGAGAGGCTGGCGGAACTCCTGATTGCCAAGCTTGATTTTGATCTCGGTGCCGCCTTCGGCGATCATCCGGATCCGTACGGCCTCATAGCGGCTCCAGTCGATGGCCGGATTGGCTGGAGCAGCGATGACGGGAGTGCTGCCCTCGCCTTTGACGACAAACAGATCCGGCGCCTTGAAGCCGACGCGGCCGCGAAGGGGCTGCCAGGTGACCTTCCGATCCTGGAAGCGCCAGACGACAGGCTGGGCGGCCAGCACGGACGAGGGCGCTGCAGAGGCCGCGGTGACTTGTGACGCGTCGAAATGATCGTCCAGCCGGTAGGGCGAGGCGTGGCTCTCAACAGGGTGGACAGTGGGTTGTGGAGCCTCACGGCAGGCACCCATGGCGAGAAGCAGGGCGACGGCAATGCATTTCGACAGGGATCTCAGGGGAGGGCAATCACAGGGGGGCAAGAGCACTGTCAGAGTGATGATAACAGACAACGGCGGCCCGACCCGATGAGCGCCGGGCCGCCGAAGAAGGGATCAGAACTCGAACCGACCGGAGACTTGGATGATTCGAGCGCTGTTGGGCTGCACACCCAGGTTGACGAGTCCCGTCGTCGTGTTGGGATTCGACTCGTTGGGGTGGTTGAAGGCGTTGAAGAAGTCGCCGCTGAACATCAGCCTGTAGCGCTCCTTGATGGTGAAGGCCTTGCGCAGCGAGAGATCCTGGTTCCACTGGTGCGGACTCAGGATAAAGTTACGGGAGTTCCAGTTGATCTGGCCGGAGGCGACGTTGGTGTAGACCACCGAGCCGTCCTTGAGGGTCTGCGGCATCATGTTGTTGTTGTTGCCGACCTTGGTCAGAACCCGTTTGGAGAAGTCCGTCGGGACGAGCGCCTGAACGGCCTGGGCGTTGGTCTGGGCCTGAGACGAGTCGAAGTAGCCCTTGAAGTAGACCTGCTGGTTGAGGCCGAAGATGTTGGTTTTGACGCGATCGCCGCTGCTGAGAACGGGGTCGCCAAACAGGAACAATCCGGAATTGACGCCCATATACTGCCCGTTGTACCACTCGCCGATGAAGGAGACGGACCAGCCACCAATGATCTGGTCCACCCAACTGGAGACATCATGGGCGAACTGTTTGCCTTTACCGAAGGGTAACTCATAGACGCCGTTCCAGCGAATGTGCTGCGGCGGGATGTCACCGGAGTTGGTATAACCGAGCCGCAGGCGCTCTGAACGAGAGAGGCTGGGATTGCCCAGGATCTCGCCATTCATTGGGACATTAAAGGAATAACCCGAACCACTAGCCGCGATGTTCCCGTCGCCGGAGGTACTACCGCCCGCGTCGGTGGTGGTCATGGCGTGGTTAAAGGTGTAGAAGACCTGGGCAGTCAAGCCGTGGGCAAAACGGTGGTTGTATTCGAGCTGGATCGATTGGGAGTTAGAGTAGCCGTTGTGCTGGACCTGCTGGCCGCTCCAGTTGGGATTGAACCGCAGGGCAGCGCTTGTGTTTGGGGCAAGGAGACCGGTCGTGGCCTGGTAGTTCCAGACGGAGATGGGGTCGTTGTAAGCCCAGCGCTGCTCCAAGCGGCTGCCGTGAGTGCCGATGTAGCTGGCGCGGATGGACGAGTTCTTGCCGAGGGCGCGCTCGATCACGAAGGTCCACTGCTGCATCATGTCGTCGTCCCAGTGACGGAAATCGAACGGGGTGAAGAGCTGGGGTCCAGTGGGAGCGGACGAGGCCGAGACCGTCGCCTTGCCGAGGTAATCCGTGTCCTTGGGAACGCTTGAATAAGCGTACCAGTCGTTCGTGTTCTGAGCAGTGCCGACACT
>DATKKX010000452.1:0-25510 GCA_035542775.1 Phycisphaerae bacterium
GTGTTTCACGAGCAGTGGATGCACCTGGACCTCTGGAACCTATTGAGCAATGGGTGCGGTGGGTAGAGCCCGCCCTGCAACTCCGATTCCCAGCTCATCGCCGTGAAGAAATCGCCTGCACCACCCGTCGAGCATGACCAGCTTCCACAAAGTTGGGCCGTTCAATCGCCGACGGGAGAGATGTGCCTTCCAAGTCTGCCGAATCGCTTCCGGCCGGATCATGTCGTGCAGGGCGGCGCCCGGCTCAAGCAAACGGTCCTGAAATCTCTCGCGCAGCGGTCCGGCGAACCACTCATCCAATGGCACCTCAAAGCCGGCCTTGCGACGTCGGGCAATCCGCCTGTCGAGGTGCCGCGCCAGGGCTTGCCGCAGCAGATACTTGCCCGCCCCACCCCGGATGCGAAGCCGCGGCGGCACAGACCAGGCGTATTCGATAAAGCGATGGTCCAACATCGGCGAGCGAACCTCGAGGGCGTGGGCCATGGTTGCCCGATCGACCTTTGTCAGGATGCCGTCCGCCAGGCCGAGGCGGATATCCACATACTGGCACCTCGACAAATGGCCCGGAGCATCGCACGCTTTATATCTTGTCCGCACGTGATCCAGGGGGTCGTACTCTGCGACTTCGCGGGCCACATCCTGGCTGAACAGGGCCTTCACGTCATCGGGGTTCAGCGTTGAAACGGACAGCCCATGCGCCGTCGCTGCGTCGACCGAAAGATTCCGCAGGGTGGCGGCGGCACGCAGCGGTCTCGGCATCCAGGGCCGGCTGGGAAAGATCGAGGCCATATGCGAGCACAGGGTCCTTCGCAAAGGCCTCGGCACCAGCCGTCGTACGGCGTCTTCATATTGGTCGAAGCGATAGCGGCGATATCCGGCCAGGGCCTCGTCTCCCCCGTCGCCGGAAAGGGCCACCGTCACATGCCGGCGTGCCGCCCGCGACAGGTAATACGTCGGAATCGCTGAGGCGTCGGCAAAGGGCTCGTCGAAGTGCCAGCAGAGTGTCTCCACAACTTCCGCCGCATCCGGTTTGATCAACTCTTCGTGGTGTTGCGAGCCCAGCAGTGAGGCCACCTCATGGGCATTGCGGCGCTCGTCGAACCGCTGCTCCTCGAATCCGCAGGTGATGGTCACGATCCTGTTGCGGGCCACCCGACTCATCGCCGTCACAACGGCAGTGGAGTCCAGCCCGCCGCTGAGGAACGCCCCGACCGGCACATCGGCGATCAGCCGCGGCCGCGTCGCCGCCTTAAGTCGTTCCCACATCTCGCCGGCTATCGCGTCAGGCGGCTCATTCGACCAGCCGCGATACTGCAAATCCCAGTATTGCCTGGTCGTCACTCGGCCGTCGCGAAATATCAGAACACAGCCTGGCGAAAGCTTGTTGACGCCGCGCAGGATCGTCTTCGGCGATGGGATGAAACTGAACGTGAAATAATCAAACAGGGCCGTCGGATCGATCTCCACCGCCACACCCGCCACGGAGACCACCGCCTTGAGCTCGGAGGCAAAGATCAATCGTTGATCGTCGAAGCAGTAGTACAGCGGCTTGACCCCTAGCCGATCGCGACCCAGCAGAAGTGTGCGTTCCGGCTGATTCCAGACCGCGAAGGCGAACATGCCGTCCATCTGCTCGACGCACCGCTCGCCGTGCTCCTCGTAAAGATGCACCAGGCACTCGGAATCGCTCGTCGATCGGAAGACGTGCCCGCGGGCAATCAGGTCGTCTCGGAGTCGCAGAAAGTTGTATATCTCGCCGTTGACCACCGCCCAGATGGCGCCGTTCTCGTTGGGCATGGGCTGATGACCCGTCTCCAGATCGATGACGCTCAGCCGCCGGTGCCCCAGGGCGACGCACTCCGCGACGTACTCTCCGTGATCATCCGGCCCGCGATGTGTCAGGCAGTCCAGCATGGGGCCGAGCGCAAACCGGTCGGTTTCGCTAAGTCCGTTTGCGCTGACAATCCCGGCAATGCCGCACATCCCGAACGCTCCACGCCTTTTCAAACGAGATCCCAGTGTGTATCGGCATTCTTCCAGGAAGGCTGGATTATCCCGGCCGGCCTCGCCGGCTTGTCGAGGCGGCAGTGAAGCCCGCCCGCGCACCCGCTACAATGGAGTCGCCATGATGATCCGTGAGCCAGCCGTGGCGGGGATGTTCTATCCTCGCGATCCGGAACAGTGCCGGCGGGAACTGCGCGCCTGCCTGGAGAAGGCCGCGCAAGCGGCGGCCGGGCACGAGCCCGCCGCCGTGCTCGGCAGAATCATCGGCGGCATCGTCCCGCACGCCGGTTGGGTGTGCAGCGGAGCAGTCGCGGCCCGCGTGTTCAACCTGGTCTCCAAGGAGCCGCATCCGTCGGCGGTGGTTCTCTTCGGCGCCGTTCATGTGGCCCACGGACCGCGGGCCTCGTTCTTTCCCTCCGGCGCCTGGGAAACGCCGCTGGGGCTGGTCGAGGTGGACGATCGCCTGGCAGAACGACTGCAGGGCCATACCGGGCTGATGGAGCCGGCCCCCCACGCCCACGACCAGGAGCACAGCATCGAAGTGCAGGTGCCGTTCATTCAGTACCTGCTGCCTGATGCGAAGATCGTGCCGATCATGGTGCCGCCCACCAATAACGCCGCCGTTCTCGGCACTGCCGTCGGTCGGGCCTGCAAGAGCCTCGACGCCCAGGTCGTCTTCATTGGCTCAACCGACCTGACTCACTACGGCCCCGGTTATGGCTTTATCCCGGCGGGCGTCGGCCCCGAGGGCCTGGCCTGGGCGAAGAACGTGAATGACCGGCGGATGATCGGTCTGATCCTGGCCTTGAATCATTACGGAGCCGTGGAAGAGGCCGAAGCCAATCAGAACGCCTGCGGCGCCGGGGCGGTCGCCGCGGCCGTTGCCGCCTGCAAGGCCTACGGTGCCACACGCGCGACACTGCTCGAACACACTACCAGCTTCGAGGTCCTCCGTGAGATGTACGACGAGCCCATGAGGGACGCTGTCGGCTACGCGGCGCTGGCGTTCGACTGAGCATCAGACCTGCATCAATACTGCCGCGAACCCGCCGTCACGGTCGGCATCAGGCAGCGTGAAAACCTGCGTCTGGACTTGCCACTGTGGCAGGAGCTCGCAGAATCGCGAGATCTGCTCCTCGTTCTCCTCCCGCTCCAACGAGCACGTCGCGTAGATCAACCGTGTCCGCGGCCCGGCAAGCTTCGCGGCCCGCTCCAACAACCGCCCCTGCGTTACTGTTAGCTCCTTCAGCGCCCGCTGCGATGCGCGGTACCGCGCCTCCGGCCGGCGGGCCAGTACGCCGGTATTCGTGCACGGTGCATCAACCAGGATCAGATCCGGAGCCCGACCAAGCTCCGCCAGGCATGCGTCCAATTGCTCCAGCGGCGTCGGCCGGATGATCGTCAGGCCCAGCCGCTCGGCACTGGCCGGTATCCGGCCCAGCCTGGCTTCGTCCATGTCGCTGGCAATGACGACGCCGGAGTTGTTCATCATCTCGGCCGCCTGTGTGGACTTGGTCCCGACACCCGCGCAGAGATCAACCACCAGCTCCCCGGCCTGTGGAGGGCACAGTCGAAGGGCCAGTTGCGAAGTGCTGTCCTGCGGCTGGCACAGCCCCGCCTGCACCTCGGCAAGCTCTGCCGCGGGCACTATGTCCCGAAGCAGTACCGCCTCGCCGTCATCGACACGACAAGGCTGATGGCCTGACGCCCGAAAACGCTCGACGAGTTGCTCTGCGGTGATCCGCATCGTATTCGGCCGCAGGACCAGCGGTGGTCGGCGCTGGCCGGCATCGCAGACCTGCCGGCAGAGTTTCGGTTTAAACCGCCGATGCCAGCGCTCCACCAGCCACGGTGGGTGCGACGTCGCTGCCACCAGATAATCCAGCGGCCGCCTGGCCGGATCAGGGAAGACGTTTTCTGTGAACAACCTCCCGCGGCCCGCGTCGATCGCCAGATACCTCCGCGGATCGGGCTTGTCCGGGCGGGCCGAGATCTCGCCGCGATGGCTGATCAGTGCGCGGAGTACCGCATTGACCATCGACGACACGCCGCGACCGTGGCGCTTGGCCTGCCGGACGGCCTCATCGACGGCGGCATAGTCGGGAATCCGGTCGAGCCAGCAGAGTTGATAGATCGCCGTCGCCAGGATGACCCGGACAGAAGGCCGCAACCCCGCGAAGCGTCCCCGATAGAACCGGCCGGCCAGGTGCTCGGCAGTGATGCGGTGGCGCGAAACGCCGATCACCAGCTCCGCGGCCAGTGACGCCTCTGCAGGCGGCAGCGGAGCCGCCTTTTGCATCGCTTCGAGAACTTCGGAGCAGAACGGATCGCCCAGGTAACACGTGGTGAGTACTTCCGCGGCGCGGTCGCGTGCGTTCCGCCCTGGAGCCGTCGAAGCAGTCATGCCTTCGGCCCCGGCGGTTCTCCCTCGGTCGGTTCGATGGGTACGAAACGGTCGCCGGCGCGGACGTGCCGGCCGTTGACAAAATCCCTCCAGTCCATGAGCCGGCCGCCCGCGGGCTTGATCTGCAGCAGGGCCAGCTCGGCATCGAGGCACTGCACGCTCATCATCTCAGTGATTCGCCCCAGGTAGTCCGGTGACGGCGCCGGCCGGGCCTGACCTTCGTATGGAATGGCGCGGGCCAGCGTGACCGTCTCGTTCCTCGATCCATCCGCGGAGGCGAATCGGCAAACCGCTCCCGGCCACGACCAGAGCCCGCAGATCCGACGGGCCACCACGCCGACCGGCTGATCGAAGGTGACCCGCGCGTCGGCCTTGGCGAGTTTTCGCGCCTTGGTGGCCTTGGCAGGGTCCTGCGGAGTCCCGGGCGCCTTCGGATCGGCCGCCAGGAGTTCGACCGCCGCCCGAACCGCGTCGCAACCAATGCGGGCCAGGCGATCGTGGAGCTCGTTCGCCGTCTCGCCCGGGTTGATCAGCGTTCGCCTCTGAACGAGGATCGGCCCCGCGTCCATCTTCTCGACCAGGCGGAATACGGTCACGCCCGTCTCCGCGTCGCCGTTGAGAATCGACCATTGAATCGGCGCAGCCCCTCGAAGCAACGGCAGCAGTGAAGCGTGCAGATTGATGATGCCCGCCGGAAATGCCTCCAGCAGTTCGCGGCCGATCTTTTGGCCAAAAGCCGCCACATAACCCAGCTCCGGCTTAAGCGACTTCAAATGGGCGACCACATCCGGCGCGTTCACATCCTCCGGCGCCAGGGTGGGAATGCCGTGCTCGCTGGCGTATTCCCTGGGCGGCGTCGGCGATGGACGCTTTCCCCGTCCTCTGGCCCGGTCCGGCTGCGTGACGACGGCCACAACCTCGTGCCCGTCATCGCCGAGAGAAGCGAGCGTGGGGATGGAGAACTCGCCCGAGCCGAAAAAAAGAATACGCATGGGGCAATCTCGCGGATGCAGCAATGCCTGATGGAAACAACCGTCAGACCACCTATACGCTGCCGGGCACGCCCGGCCGACCTCATAGTGCCGCTGCCCGACCGCCGTGCTTCGACTCCAGATACCTCAGGTTTCGGCGGTTCGCAATCTTGTCGGCCTCGGACATGTAATCAATGATCATCCGGCCGTCGAGGTGGTCGGCCTCATGCTGCCAGCAGCGGGCGAACAGGCCTTCTCCGGCGAGTTCGAACGGCTTGCCGGTGACGTCGCACGCATGAATCGTACATGCCGCGGGGCGACGTACCGTGACCCTGATCTCCGGGAGCGAGAGACAACCCTCTTCGCCTTCAGCTTGACCGATAAAATCGGTCAGCCGGGGATTGATGAAGACCTGGTCATCCTTCGGGTCGCCCGTGACGCTGCACACAAACAAACGGCGGAGGACGCCCACTTGCGGGGCCGCGAGTCCGATACCGTCCGACCCATGCATGAGTTTCAACATCCGCTCGACCAGCCGCTGCAGCCATGGGTCGAACGTCTCGACGGGCTTGCACACCCTCCGCAGGCGCGGGTCCGGATACTCGATGATCCGCAGTTTCTCAATCTCGATTTGCTTCAAGGTGCGTCTCCCTCGCGGCCTGTGCCGCTGTATAATTATCTTAGCTTCTTGTCGCTGGCCTGAAAACCAGGCGCCCGCGGCCATTGCCACGGGTTGACCAGGACGGCTGCGGCGTCTTAGACTGCTTCTTGTCGGGGGGACTTCTGGACGCCATGACGTCCACGTGAGTTATCCGCGCATGCATGAGGATGCGGAACAACCGGTACAGTTGGAACAGGGGGGCGGCGCCGCGCCTTTGCCGGAGCCTAGCGAGGCCACCAAGAAGGAGGCCCACAAGTGGTTTGCGCATGCCAGGAAAGCCGCCGATACGCGGAATTACGATTACGCCATCGAATTGTACGTGAATGGTTTGGCCCTCTGGCCGAATGCGATTGAAGAAGGCTTGAAGCCGTTGCGCGTTGCGGGGACGGCCCGCCGCCTGGCGGGGGGCAAGGGGGCCGGCTTTCTTGCCGCCCGCAAGCGTCCGGTCGGGGGAAAGGACGTCCTCAAGTCGCTGAACAACGCCTTGTACCTGTTCGGGATGGACCCGGTCAACATCAGCCATATGGAGCAGATCCTGCAACTGTCGGCCAAGGCGAAATGCGCAGGGATTGCTCAATGGATAGCGCCGATCCTGACCGACGCGTACAACTCAGCCAAAAAGCTGTCGGAAAGCCGTTACGCCTCGGCCTGTTCGGCAATGGGTGACGCCGCTGACGTGGCGATGATGGCGCAAATGGACGAGGCCGCCAGAACCATCCTGCAGGCGAACATCGCCACATCGCAGATTTGGCTGAATCATCACCCCAATTCCTCCCCGGCCTCCAAGGCCTACAGCGATGCCAGCGGCAAGATGACCATCGTAAAGGGCCACTTCGGCCACAACGGAGGATTCGCGGAATCATTGAAGGACGCGGAGCTGCAACACGACCTCCACGACCGCGACAAGGCTGTCCACTCCGAAGACCGGACGCAGGAGCTGATCGCCCGGGCCCGGCAGGACTGGGAGAACAACAGAAAGGTCCCCGCCAAGCTGATCCAACTGGTCGATCTGATGTTGCGGACACAGAATGACAAGGTGGAGAACGAGGCTATCGGCTTGCTTGAGACAGAGTACGCCTCATCCAGCGACTACATCTTCAAGCAGAAAGCCGACGAGGTTCGCATGCGGCAATTCAACCGCCATCGGCGAGACCTCATCGCCAGGATCAAGGCCGATCCGAACGACCAGGCCCTCCGCCGCGATCTGGCTCATCACATCGCCCGCCAGATCGAGGCCGAGATCAAGATCTACGACGCCCGCCAGCGACAATATCCGTCGGATATGCGCATCCGGTACATGCTGGCCACGCGGCTCTTCGCCGCCAAGCGTTATGACGACGCGATCCCCCTCTTCCAGCAGGCCCAGGCCGATGCCCGTTGCCGGGGGGACAGCCGGCTGTACATTGGGCGGTGCTTTTACGAGAAGAAATTCTACGATCAGGCGGTCAGCTCGCTGCGGAAGGCCTCCGAAGAGCTGGAATCGAAGGACAACCCCCTGGCCATGGAGTTGAGCTACTGGCTGGCCCGCAGCCTGGAGGCCTCGGACAAGCCAGAGGAAGCCCGGGAGATCTATGGCCATTTAATCCAACTCGATTACAATTACCAGGACGCCCGGCAGCGGATGGAGAAGCTCGGCGCCGCCAACGGGGGATGACATCGAACGGCTGTGTAGGGCGGGTTTTACCCGCCGTACCGTTCGACGCTCGCCGGCAGATGTACGCGTTTCGTCGGGTCGCCGGCCCGATCAACATGGCTCGCAGAGGAGAACCTAGTGGCTCGATCACTATCGTCGCAGAAGCGGCAACGGCAGAACGTCAAGCGCGCCGACCGGAACAAGGCCCAGAAGTCTTTCATCAAGACCAAGGTCCGCAAGGCCAGGGAGAGCATTCAAGCCCGCGATCTTCCCTCGGCGGAGACCGCATACAAGGATGCGGCCAAGGTGCTGGATCACAGCGCCAACCATCGGACCATTCACCCGAATACTGCCGCTCGACGCAAGAGCCGCCTGGCCCGGCAGCTCAACGCACTGAAGGCCGGCGCCCGCAAGTGATCTCTCCCGCCGAGTGAATCGCCGCGTCCCGACGACGGCGGGGGCCTCGATCACGTGGGCGGGCCGTCGCGCCTTTCGGCATGGATCACGTAGGGCGGGTTTTACCCGCCACCTCGCGCGGTGCCGGTTTCGGGGGGCAGGCGGCGGCGTTTATGGCTTCCCATGAGCCCCATGAGTTTGCGTCTCGCGCCGGGGAGAAGCTAGACCACGCGCTGACATCATTCGGCGTCTCCCCGCAAGGCTGGACCTGCGCCGACCTGGGCTGCAGCACCGGCGGATTCGTCGACTGCCTCTTGCGTCATGGCGCCGCCAAGCTGTACGCCGTCGATAGAGGCTACGGTGTCCTGGCCTACCAGCTCCGCAACGACCCGCGCGTCGTCGTGATGGAGCGGACCGACGCCCTGCACCTTCATCTTCCGGAACCCGTGCGGCTAATCACGATCGACACCGGCTGGACGCGGCAGCGCCAGATCCTCCCAGCAGCCCGAGACCTGCTCGCCGCGGACGGCATCATCATCAGTTTGATCAAGCCGCATTACGAGGCAGTCGGGTCGATGCTCCGCGGCGGCGTGTTGCCGGATGAATCAGTGGGGGCGGTACTCGCCGAGGTTCGCACGGATGTGGCCGCCACCGGCTTGCGCCTGCTGGCTGAAATAGAAAGCCCCATCCGCGGTCACGGCGGCAATCGGGAGTTTCTGTGGCACTTGGTATCTGCTTGAGCAGCGATTTGCCTCGCCGGATCGGAGGACCCCTGGGGCCGCTGCCGGGTCACGGGAATGACAGCCCTGACGTCAGCCCAGCTTCGCCAGCACCTCGTCCGGCAGATCGAAGTTGCTGTAGACGTGCTGCACGTCGTCGTGGTCCTCGAAAGCCTCAGTGAGCCGGACGGCCCGCTCACCGATCTCCGCGTTGACCTTGACCGTCGTGCCGGGCACTTTGGTGATCTCCGAGTGCTGCACCGGCACCGACTTCGCGGTGAGAGCCCGCTTCACCGTGTCATAGGCCGTTGCCGAGCAGATCACCTCGAACATCTCGCCGTCACGCTTGACGTCGTCGGCGCCGGCTTCGAGGGCGATCTCCATCAACGCGTCCTCCGTCGTGTCGGAGGCGTTGATCGCAAAGACCCCCCGTGTTGTGAAGTTCCAACTGACGCAATTGGCAGGGCCAAGGTTCCCGCCTGCCCGCTCGAAGATCTTCTTGATCTCCGGCCCGGTCCGATTAGGGTTGTCCGTCAGTGTATCTACGATAAACGCCACGCCCCCCGGCCCGTAACCTTCGTACACTGCCGGCACGTACTGGGCACCGGAGCCTTCGCCGGTTCCGCGCTTGATGGCCTTGTCGATGGTGTCGGCGGGCATGTTGGCCTCTTTGGCCTTGTCGATCGCGTAACGCAGCGACAGGTTCATCGCCGGGTCGCCCCCGCCGCTCTTGGCGGCGACGATGATGTTGCGGGCCAGCTTGCTCCACAGCTTGCCGCGGCGAGCGTCGAGCATGCCCTTCTTGTGCTTGATGGTTTTCCACTTGCTATGGCCTGACATATCTTAAACCCTTACCGGTTCTGATTGCCCGCTGGTATTGTACCAGTAGTCGCGGCCTTTTGCCGCCCCTTCTCTTCGGCGGCCTGGCTCGCGGGCGTGGATGCGGCCGCTGGTGCCGTCTCCACGTCGCCGCCGTCAGTGAGTTGTCCCAGCTTCAGTGTGAGCCGCGCGTGCAGATGCCGGTGCTCCGCGTCCGGGGGCGGATCGTGGTCTGGAGCGGTTTGCTCAAGGGCCTTCTCCCAACAATCCCGGGCTGCGTCGATCATATGATCGCGATACAGGGCGTCGCCCAGGTGATCGAGCACGATCGGATCCCCCTCCGTCGCCTTCCGGATGGCCAGACGCAGGTAATAGACGGCGTCCTTGAAATGCCCCCCCTTGTATAGTACCCAACCCAGACTATCGAGATAGTTGGGCTCTTGTGGCCGCTTGGCTACCGCGAAACGAATCAGCCGCTCGGCGTCCTCGATCCTCTCACCCATGTCCGCCCAACTGTATCCCAGGTCGTTACAGGTGCCGGGATCGCCCGGCATCATTGCGTAAATCGCCTCGCGCTGCTGCGAGGCCTGCTCCCGCCGGCCGGTGAGCTCGTAGATCCGCGCCAACTGCCGCCGCAGGTTCACCAGCAGTTCCGGGTCAAGCTGACGGGTGCCACCCCGCCGGGCGAGTTCCGCCACCACGCCCAGCAGCTTGTTGGCGAGCTGCTCCGCCTCGCCGAATCGTTCCGCGAGGATCAGGACGGAAAGAAGATCGGTGTATGCGCTGTCGGTCGGCGCCGTGTTAGCGCGATCCCGATAAAAGTCAATCGCTTCATCATAGCGGCGCGCCAGCACGTAGCTCTGCCCGAGCAGCGTCTCGTAGAAACCGCGATGCGCCGGCAACTCCGCGCCCGTCTGGGCTACCTCAATGGCCGCATCCCACTGCTTGGCGGACCACAACAGGGAGATCAGCAGCCCGTTCAAGTTCATGTCGTCGGGATCATTGGCCAGCCACGACAGGACCTGCTGCTGGGCCTGGATATTGCGCCCGGCCGCCTGCAACTGAGCGGCGTATCGGCTTCGCAGGTCCGTGTTCGTCGGGTCGTCCGCCAGCCAGCGACTGACGGCTTCGATGGCTTGGTGGTTGCGGCCGGCCCGCGTCAGGGCGATGAGCCAGGCGTCGCGCCGGCTGGCTTCGTCGGGCGCCTCGGACAGCCAGGACTTGGCGGCATCCACCGCCTCGTCCGATCGCCCGCCACCCAACAGGGCCTCGATCAACTCCGCGGTAGCGGCCTTACGTTGATCATCTGTGAGATCCCGTCTCGCCAGCAGGCCGTGCAGGGCCGTTACTGCCTTGTCGTAATCCGCCTCGATCATTGCCAGTTCGAGGAGCTTCTGCTGGTAGGCGGCATCGCGGGGGTGGTCCTTCAGCAGGCTCTCGACCGCCGCTGTAGCCTCGCTGAACCGCAGCAGGCCCCGTTCGAGGAGGACCTTCAATTCGCGGGCCGGGAGGTTCTCGGGGTCGAGCCTCAGGGCCTCGTCGACGCAGACAGCCGCTTGGGCATAGCTCTTGGTTTCGAAGTAGCCCTCGGCCTGGGCCAAGCGTGTCACGGCGTCGTCTGGATAATCCGCGGCGATCTTGCGGAGCTCGTCCTGATAGACCGTGCTGCGCAGGTTGTCGTCGGGCAATTGACTGGTGGCGAAGTTCAGCCTGGCACGGCAGCGTTCGGCGGCGGGGCCGGCGAGATCGGCCTTGGCGAAACCACCGTAGCACTCCTTGGCTTCCTGAAGACGGTTCGTGTTCAGGTACAGATTGAACAACTTCTCCCGCGCCACCGTTGAGCGGCGGTCCACGTCGTCGAGGATCTGCCGATAGATCTGTTCGCAGCGATCTCGCCGGCCGCGCCGCTCCATGGACTCGGCGAGCAAGCATAACGGCTCCGCCGACTTGCGGTCTTGTGCGAACGCCTTCAGCCACGCGGACTCGGCCTCATCGGGCTCGTCCAGAGCGTCGTGGGCCCGGCCCTTGGCCAGGTACACGTCGGCGTCGTTGCAGCCCGCCTCGATAGCGGCATCCGCGGCTCGAATGGCCTCGTCCCATTTCTTCTTGGCGACGAACAACTTCGCGAGCGCCGCCTGGGGCGCGCCCCAGCCCTCATTCGCCGTCGCGGCGGCCCCCAATTCCTCGACTGCGGCGTCAAACTCGCCCGCGAGGGCCAGCAGGCGGCCGCAGATATAGAGCGCTGCGGCGTCACTCGGCTGCTGCTCACTCCGGCCGCGTGCCAGTTTCACCAGTTGTCGGAGCGCATCGCCCGCCGCCCCCTCGGTCAGGACCGCATCTACCTGCTTGTATGCCGCCGGCTGCCGGGCCATCAGCTCCTGCAGCAGGTCAAGGGCTTCTTTCAATTCGCCCCGATGGAGGTAAAGCCCCGCTTGGGCGACGGCCAGTGCGTCGCGCAGCGATGGATCTTCCGGTTTCTCGGCCAATGCCCGCCGGCAGGTCTCGACAGCCTCGGCGTAGTTCTTCGACTCGGCCTGCGTCCTGGCGGGTCTGGCGCCGGTCCGCTCCCGCGCCGTCCCGCCCGCTGGCTGGCTGGTCTGCGGTCGCCCGCAACCGGCGGTGAGATGAATCGCCACGATCACCGGCAATAGTCGGACGCTCATGCGGACCGTCGGGGTGAACATGCTTGCGTTCCGTGCGGCGGGAGGCCGGCCCCGGTCTGTTCTTGCCTCCGCCGACCGCTTATCTCGATTTGGTTGAGGCAGCGCCCTTGCCCCCTGCGGCCACCTTGCTTTTTACGGCCTTTCGTTCGGAGGTCGCCTTGGCTTTGGACGCCTCGGCCGCCTTTCCTTTCAAGCTTTCCACGGCCTTGGCTCTGGCTATGCCCTTGGCAGCCTCATCGGTCGCCGGCGGCTCCGTTCTTGTCGGCTGAACCGGAGCAACCAGCCGTGCGATCGCCGGCTTGCGTGGGGCGTGCGCCGCGGCGTGCCGTTTCAGGTACGTGTAAAAGCTGACCGCGTCCCGCTCCTTGATCACGCTTGCCAGGAACTTCTGGCCCTGCTCAATCGGCAAGTCCCTCGGAAGACAGCCGTTCTTCTGCAGGAATGCAAGCATGTTGACATCCAGCGGGATGGCATGCCCCTCGAGGCATCGCAACACCATCATCGCCTTGGCATGCGCCCCGAGTCCGTCGAGGTTGTTCAGGAACGATTCAGCGGTCCGCCGCGCGCCGGTCTTGAGAAAGCCGAGATCCAGGTGGTGCAGGCGATTGAAGATCGCCTGAAGCACCCGCGAGATCTCCTCCGCCGCGGGACGGCACATCGGGTAATCCGTGCCGATGATCTCGACGATCTCCGCGATGGAAGTCACCCGCAATTCGTTGTAATCCGCCATGGCCGCCTGCAGCTTGCCTGTGGCCGCCGTGGCTCGTGACTCCGAGGCGTATGTGCTCAGGATCGACCACAGGAGCAGCTCCATCGGCTCTTCGCCCTCCCAGGCCTCGACCGGACCGCCGGTCTTCTTCAACCTGGTATGAAGTTGCTTGACCTTGTGGGCGTACTGGGCTTCTCTCTTCATTGGCCGGCTCCGGTCTGAGATTGAGAATCGCGGCCTTCCTCGGTCTCGGCGGCGGTCTGGTCCTCGCTCGCCCCGTCAAGCTTGCTTTCGGGGGAGTCGCCGGTCCTTTGCCGCGACTCGGCCGCGGCCGCGTCGATCATTCGTATGGTCTCTATGCCGATCTTGATTCCCCGATCCAGGTGAAATCGCAGGATCGGGCACTGCCGAATATCCAGTTGCTTGGCCAGCCGCGTCTGGATCATGCCGCGGGCGCTGGCCAGCCCCGTCATGGTCGTCTGTGACTCGGCGTCGGTGCCCATGACGCTCACATGAACGTCCGCGTAGCGCAGGTCGGCCGTGATCTCCACCCTCGTGACGCTGGTGAAGTGATGCACGCGCGGATCAGAAACCCGGTTGGCGATGGCGTCGCTCACCACGTCCCGGACGATGTGCGCCACCCTGGCAATGCGATGCGACATTACAATTCCCGCCGGGTCATTCCTCCGCCCGGGCGGCCTTTCAGAACAACTCGATGCTGTAATTCATCAACAGCACCGATCGATGGAAGCGAACCTCATCCACGATCTTGGACAGACAGCTCTCCGTGAACCGCCGGTCGTTTGAAACCATCGCCACGGCCAGCAGGCAACTGCGATGCTCATCCAGATGGGCCACTTCCGCCACCGAGACGTTATGCCGTCCGCCCAGCCGGTCCTTGAGACTCTTGACCGCGCGCCGTTTGTCCTTCAGCGACATCGCCTCGGGTATTCGTAGCTCTAATTGCAGGACGCCGACAACCATTTGCCTTCAAGGGGATGTCCTTGATCACCGATGCCTCGCGATCAGGAGTCCAACTTCCTGGCGACCTTCACGACCTCGAACGCCTCGATGACGTCGCCCGGCTTGAGATCGTTGAAGTCGGTGATGCGAAGGCCGCATTCCATGCCCGCCCGGGCCTCCTTCACGTCGTCCTTGAACCGCCGCAACGAGTCGATCGCCCCGCGGTCCTTGACGATCACGCCGTCGCGGACCACCCGCACCATGTGATTCCTCTCGATGGTTCCGTCGCGGACGTAGCAGCCGGCCACCCGGCCGACCCGCGAGATGTTGAATACCTCGCGAACCTCCGCCCGGCCGCGCGATTCGATCTTCTCGTCCGGCGTGAGCAGGCCTTCCAGCGCCGCCCGAATGTCATCCAGGGCATTGTAAATGACGCGGTAACTGCGAATGTCGACCCCGTCCTCGTCCGCCTTCCTCTGGATGGCCGGCTCCGGCGCCACATGAAAAGCGATGATGATCGCTTCGCTCGCCTTGGCCAGCACAACATCGGATTCCGTCACCGTCCCCACGCCCGCGTGCAGGATGTTCAACCTCACCTGATCGCTGGGCAGCTCGGAGAGCGTCTTCTGCAGCACGTCCACCGAACCCTGAACGTCCGCGCGGATGATGATGCGCAGCTCCGGAATCTCGCCTTCCGCCCTCCGGGCCAGCATGGATTCCAGACTGGTCGGCTTGGCCACACGTATCAGCTCTTTCTCTCGACGCTGGACCAGCACCTCCTGGGCGACGTCCTTGGCCTTCTGGAGGCTGTCCAGCACGTAGAACCGATCGCCCGACATCGGCACTTCGCTCAAGCCGCTGACCTCGACCGGCGTCGAAGGACCGGCCTTCTTGACGATCTTCCCGGTGTCATCTGTCAGCGATCGGGTCCGTCCGTAGGCCGGCCCGCAGACGATGACGTCGCCCGCGCGGAGCGTCCCGTCCTGAACCATCAGACGGGCGACGTTGCCCAGCGAACCGCTGCGCTCGGCCTCGATGACCGTACCGGCCGCCGGGATCGTCGGGTCGGCCTTGAATTCCATGACCTCACTCAGGGTGGCCAGGTGCGACAGCAGATCATCAATTCCCTCGCCGGTGATCGCCGAAGTTTTGATCACGTCGGTGTCGCCGCCCCAATCGCCCGATGGAGTCAGCCCCTGTTCGGCGAGCTGTCCGTAGATTTTGTTCAGGTCGTGAGGCAGGTCGATCTTGTTGAGCGCCACCACGATCGGTGTCTTCGCCGCCTTCGCGTGGTTGATGGCCTCGACGGTCGTGGGCATCACGCCGTCGTCCGCCGCCACGACCAGCACGACCACGTCGGTCAGGGTGGTCCCGCGGGCACGCATGGCGGTGAAAGCCGTGTGACCGGGCGTGTCCAGGAATGTCACCCACTTGTCGCCGACTTTCACGCGGTAGGCGCCGATGTGCTGCGTGATGCCGCCGGCTTCACTGGCCGTCACGTTCGCCCGGCGAATCCGGTCCAACAGGCTGGTCTTGCCGTGGTCGACGTGCCCCAGGATGGTTACGATCGGCGGCCTGGTTTGTAGGTTCTTTCGTTCAATTGCTGCGAACTCCTCGGCGAGTCTGTCAACGCCGGTCTTGGCTGGAATCACGTCCAGCTCGATGCCGTACTCGGCGGCGATCAAATGGGCCACCTCCGTATCGATGCCGGTGTTGATGGTCGCCAGCACGCCGTGGTCCTGCATCAGCTTCTTCACGATCTCGTTGACGGTGATGCCCGTCTCGCGCGAGAAATCCCGCACCACGATGGGCTCGCTCAGGGCGACCTTGTCCTTCTTGACATGTGCCAGCGGGGCACGCTGGCCGGAGCGCCTCGCCGTGTGCTTGCCCTCGATCGCTCGCAGACCGCCGATGCCCCGGCCCGAGGCCTGGGCAAGCCGGTCCCTGCGCTCGATCAGGTCACGATCCCGCCACTCGCGCAGTCGTTCAATTGACTCGTGGCTGGTGTCGCGAATCGTGCGCCGGGGATGGGCGCGTTTGTCGGTGGCCGGTCCGGCATCCGGACTCTTGGCGGGCCCGCCCTTGCGGCGACCGGCACGCTCCTCTTCCTCCGTCTCCGGCAGAGAAACCAAGCCCCCACGCGCCCGCGCCTCCGCACGCGGCGGGCCGCCGGGACGAGCCATGGGGCGGGGTCGATCCCGCTCGATCTCCGGCTTGTCGAAACGAACCACCCGCGGTCCGGTCAACTGGGCAGGCTTGGGCACATTCTGGGGACCTGCTGCCGGCGGCTTGGCGCGGGGCTTGGGCCCGGGCTTGGGGTGCGCCTCCCCGGGCGCGGCAGTGGTTTTGATTTCCGCAGCGGGCGCCTCCGGCATCGCCGCTCGAGCGCCCTCAGGCGCTTCGGCGGCCGCGGCGGCAGCGCCCGGCGCCGGAGCAACGTGAGCAGGCGTCGGTGCTGATGGCGGTGCTGCCTCCCCCGGCAGCGTCGGTGCCGCCGGCTCCGGCCGCAGTTGAGGAGTGACCACCTCGACCGCAGGCGGGGCGGCGGATGGTTCCATGACCGCCACCGGGGCTTCGTGCTCGACGGCAACCTCCTTGGGGCTCTTCCTCCTGGGTGATGGTTTCTTCGCCGCCTCCGCCTCGGCCTCCTCGGGTGCCTCGATAGTGGCGACGCTCACGCCCTCCGCCGGTGCGTGAGCCGCCTTCTTCTTGCGGGCCTCACGCTTCGCCCGAATCGTCTCCAGGTCTACCCGGTTCGCCTCCTCGAGTGTCGTGGTATGGGCGCCTTCGCTGAACCACTCGCGGATGGTGGCCTCCAGGCCCGCCGATACGACGTGCATGTGATTCTTGATCTCAATGCCTTCAGCGCGGCATTTGTCAATGATCACCTTGCTCGGGACCTGGAGTTCCTTTGCCAGATTGTGCACTCGCACTTTACTTTCAGCCAAGACTGTTCTCCACGACCAAGCCTGCGGCGCGACAACAGCGAACCGTGCGGACGCAAAATCGGATCAATCCGACCGCCGCAATGTCGGTTCGGTCTGCCCTATCTTCATCCCGCGGCCGCAAGCCGTTGCTACGTCTTCGAGCCGCGGGCTTCAATTCGATCTCACCGTCGCGCTCGCTCACGCTGGCGGCGCGGCCTCGCTGCCGGTCGGCGCCAATGTCGGCTTCGCCACGGCGTCGGCTCCGGCAACCTGGTCGTCGGCTTTCGTTTCGGGGGCGATGCCTGTATCCGGGAGCGATCCCACGGCCACCGCCTCGGCCGATGCTTCCTGCACCGGCGCTGCGGCCTCCGCGCCGCTCGCCTTGGCCTCCGCTTCCGCGGCCGCCAGGGCCTTCGCCGCGGCCGATTTCTCCGCGGCCAGCTCCTGCTGCACGATCTTTGCTTCTTCGCCGCACGCCTTGACGATTCGCTCGGCCAGTTCCTGGGTCAACCCCAGTTCCTTCACCAGCGGATCGGCCCCGACTTCCTCCACATCCATCACGCTGATCATGCCCATCAGCGAAATCCGCTCTGCCGCCACTTCCTCGACGCCCTCGACCTTCCGCAGCGTCGCCGCCAGGCGGTCCAAGCCGCGGTTGTATTCCTTGGGCGTCAGGATATCGATGTCCCAGCCCGTCAACCTCGCCGCCAGCCGGACGTTCTGGCCGCGCTTGCCGATCGCCAGGGACAACTGCTCATCCGGCACGACCACCGTCGCTCGGCCCAGCTCGAAGCACAACGCCGTGTCCTGGATCTCCGCCGGCTTGAGCGCGTTGGCGATCAGGATTTGCGACGACTCGTTCCACCGCACGATGTCGATTTTCTCGCCACCCAATTCCTCCACGATGTTCTTGATCCGGCTGCCCCGGACACCCACGCATGCGCCGACCGCGTCCACCTTCGTGTCAATCGACGAAACCGCCACCTTCGTGCGGTAGCCCGCCTCCCGGGCCAGCGCCTTGATCTCAATGATCCGTTCCGCCACCTCCGGCACTTCCAGCTCGAACAATCGCCGGATGAAGTCCGGGTGGCTGCGGCTCAAAACGATCTTCACCTGATGCGGTGCCTCTCGGACATCCAGAATCAGCGCCCTGATCCGCTCGCCGGGCTGATGGGCCTCGCCGGGAATCTGTTCGCTCCGCGGCAGGAAACCCTCCGTCCGGCCAATGTTGACAACCAGCGCCGCCCCCTCGAATCGTGCCACCGTGCCGGTGATGATGGTCCCCTTACGCTCCTGAAATTCCTCGTAGATGCTCCCCCGCTCCGCCTCCCGAAGCCGCTGGATCATCACCTGCTTCGCGGTCTGGGCCGCGATTCTGCCCAATTCGGTCATGTTCACCGGCTCGCCGTTGAGGGCCGCGGTGATCGAGCCGCTCAACCGATCAATCTTCACCTCGACCTGCTCGTCCTGTCCGTACTTCTTGCGGATCGCGGATTCCATCGCCGCTTCGAGGTCCTGATAAACCAGTTCCTTTTCTATGTTCTTGTCCCGGGCCAGCCCGTCGACAATTCGCACCACTTCAGAGTTCATATCCCGAACCCTTATTCACTTGTCGCGCGGAAAACCGGCGTCCGCGCTCGCCTGAGTTGCCGTGCCTCACCCCAATCCCTGCGTCCTCCAGGTCGAACCAACAAAAAAGTGGGCAAAGATCGGGCCCACTGGCGGCAGCGTTTTTTTGCGGGAGCTGCCTTCCCGCCTGGATTCCGCTTTAGGGGCGATCGCTCAACGCATACATCGCCTCCCGTAAACGGGCCAGGGCGGCAAGGACGCGATCCACGCAAATCGGGATGGGACCAGTTCAGTTGGCACTGGTCCGAGCTCCATCGCGCGACGCCGTCACGTTGACACCCATCTCGCCGGGTTCGAAGAGGTGTACCCGATTCATATCCAAGTACATCTGCACCTCCTGACCTTCGAACACCGCAACGCGAGCATCCACACGGCCCACCAGATTCTTCTGACCCGGTGTTGCCATGTAGATGTCCTTCCTGTCTCCCAGCGGCTCGACCAGGGTGACTCGCACCCCAATCCTCGCGGGCTTCTCCTGCCCTGGGCCGCCGCTCGCCTCGCCCATTGCACGCGGCGCCTCGACCGAGAAAGCATCCGGCCGAACGCCCATCACCATCGGCCGGCCGACATAAGCCGACGTCTTGCCGGCCAGGCGACCCGCCAACGGAATCAATTCCGACCCGTCATCAAACGCCATGCCGCCGTTCTGGCGGACGACTCGCCCATCCAGAAAGCTCATCGGCGGTGTGCCCACAAAAGCCGCAACAAACCGGTTTACCGGCCTGTCATAGACCTCCTGCGGCGGGGCACACTGCAAAACCACCCCGTCCTTCATCACTACGACCCGGTCCCCAAGCGTCATCGCCTCTTCCTGGTCGTGCGTGACGTATATCGTCGTGGTCCGAAACCGCCGCTGAAGACGCTTGATCTCCGAACGCATCTCCACCCGCAGCTTCGCGTCCAGGTTCGACAACGGCTCGTCGAACAGAAACGCCTTCGGATTGCGAACGATCGCCCGCCCGACCGCTACCCGCTGCCGCTGTCCCCCGGACAGCGCCCTGGGCTTGCGATCGAGCAACTCCTCGATGCCGAGCGTCGCCGCCGCTTCCCGGACTTTGCGATCTATGTCCGCCTTGCTCAGCCGCAACTCTCGGCGGCGAAGCGTCAGGCTGAAAGCCATGTTCTTGTACACCGTCATGTGCGGGTACAAGGCGTAGTTCTGGAAGACCATGGCGATGTCGCGATCCTTCGGTGGTACATCGTTTACCACCCGATCGTCGATCTTCACCGTCCCGGCAGTGATCTCCTCCAGCCCGGCCACCATCCGCAGGGTCGTGCTCTTGCCGCAACCCGACGGACCGACCAGAACTACGAACTCTTCATTCGCGATCGCCAAGCTTACCTGGTCGACTGCCTTGATGCCGCCAGGATAGACCTTGCTCACCTCGCTTAATGTCACACGTGCCATAAAGTTAGGCCGCGCAACGGTCGCGGCGATGCTACGATCGTGCCATTGTAGGCCATCAGCCTGCCCTGTCAATTGGGATTTTAGAGGGCCTCAACCGCGTTTTCGATGCCGCCGCCCTACAGGGACTACCGTACCGGATGATCCCCACCGGCCTATCGTACGCCGGGCCGGCAAGGAGCAAGGAGCGGCGGGGCTCGTGGCTCGCGTCACCTCCAATCGTCTAGTCCTCCATTGATGCCGCCTCCCGGCGATCATACCCTAGCGTCATGGCCCGACAGACCGTTGCCGTCCTGGACTTCGGCTCGCAATACGTGCAACTCATCGCGCGTCGCGTCCGCGAGAACCAGGTCCACTCGCTCATCCTCCCGCCGGATGTCTCACCAGACGATCTGAGCTCCCACGACGCCATCGGGCTGATCCTCAGCGGGGGCCCTGCCAGCGCCTACCACGCCCGCGCCCCGAAAGCTCACCCCGGCATCTTCCAGATGGGCCTGCCGATCCTGGGCATTTGCTACGGCATGCAAGTCGCGTGTCAGCAGCTTGGAGCAAAGGTCTCCCCGGCGGCCCAGCATGAGTATGGCCGCACCAGGCTGGACTTGACCGCCTCCGATCCGATCCTCGCCCACATTCCATCATCGACCACCGTATGGATGTCACACGGCGACGTCGTCACCGGCTTCGGTGACGACTTTCTGGTGCTCGGGCGAACTCCAACCTGCCCCGCGATGGTCAAGCACAAGCATCACCCCTTCTACGGCGTGCAGTTCCACCCCGAGGTCACCCACACGCCCGAGGGCGGGCAGATCCTCCGCAACTTCCTCTATGAGATCTGCAAGGCGGAAGGCAATTGGGGGCCCGGCTCGATCATCGAGCAGGCCATCGCCCAGATTCGAGCGACCGTGGACGACCGTTCGCAAGTCATCTGCGGCCTCTCTGGTGGCGTGGATTCATCAGTCACCGCGGCGCTGCTTAATCGAGCCATTCCTGGCCGATTAACCTGCATTTTCGTCGACAATGGCCTGCTCCGGGCCAACGAGAGAGAGCGAGTTGAGGCCATATTCCGCGGGCATTTCAAGATCGACCTGCACGTTGTGGATGCAGCGGACCGATTCCTCGCCAGGCTGGCCGGCGTAACCGACCCCCAGCAAAAACGAATCCGCATCGGCCACGAGTTCATCGAGGTGTTCAAAGAAGAAGCCAGACGGACCCCCAATGCTCACTTTCTCGCTCAGGGCACTCTCTATCCCGACGTGATTGAGTCGGGGCATAGCCCGGCCGGCACCGCCGCGAGCATCAAGCTGCACCACAACGTCGGCGGCTTGCCGGCGGAACTGGGCTTTCGCCTCATTGAGCCGCTCCGAGAGCTGTTCAAGGACGAGGTCCGCTTGATCGGAGAACTGCTTGGCCTCCCGGAAGAGATCGTCTGGCGCCACCCGTTCCCGGGTCCCGGCCTGGCGGTGCGGATCACAGGCGAGGTCACCCGCGAGCGATGCGACCTCCTGCGCCGCGCCGATCAAATCATCATCGAAGAGATCACCGCCGCCGGCTGGTATCGAAAGATCGCCCAGGCGTTCGGCGTCCTGCTGCCGATTTCAAGCGTCGGCGTCATGGGCGATGGGCGGACTTACGCCGGTCAGCACGTCATCGTTGTCCGACTCGTCGAGTCAACCGATTTCATGACCGCCGACTGGGTGCACATCGATCCGACCATCCTGGGGCGCATCGCCACCCGCCTGACAAACGAGGTAAGTGGCGTCAATCGCGTGGTTTACGACGTGACCAGTAAGCCCCCCGGGACCATAGAGTGGGAATAAGCTGAAAAGCCCGAATCATCGGACTATATAATCCCCTGTAACATCACGGCCGGCCTCACGGGATCGCGAGTTGCGGCCCTGGATTACAGAAGATATTTTCGTCCACTGAAACCACGGGAACCGGAGAGAGCAATCATGATCTACTCAGTAGGATGCGAGTACGGGATACGGGCGCTGACCAAGCTCGCGGCGGATGTCCCCCCCGGCAGGTTCTGCCTGCTGCGCGACATCCTGGAAGGCATCGATCTTCCACAGCACTTTGTCGGCAAGATCTTCCAGACACTGGTTCGAGCGGAGATCCTGGTTTCAGCCAAGGGCCGCGGCGGAGGGTTCGCCCTCCGGAGGCCGCCCAGCGAGATCACGCTCCGGCAGATCGTCGAGGCCATCGACGGGACGCAACGCATCAATCGATGCATCCTCGGCTTCTCGTCCTGCAACGACGAACAAGCCTGCCCGCAGCATGACCACTGGAAAGGCATCCGCGCGCAAATCGACTATCTGCTCGACCACACCACGCTGGCTGAACTGAGCACGGCGATGGCGGAAAAGAAGAGGATCCTGGCGCAAGCCACCGCGTAGAGTCTGCCGTGCAGGTCACGCAACCCTCGCAATAGGGTTTGAACGACGGTGCAAGCGCTTGGTGCCGACGACGGCGGCAAAGGGGGAGGATCGGCCCATGTCGTGCTTGACAGCCGAACAACTCGAGTCATTGGCCCGAGACGCGCTGGATGGGCAGTCAGCCGCGCCCCTCCTGGAGCACGTGAGTCATTGCGCAGGCTGCCGGACTCGCTTGGAAGTGCTCCGTCCACCTGAATCCCTGCCGGCCAAACTGCCAAGCCCGCCCCCGCTGGACCTCGCGGCGGCATCGGCGGATGCGGCGTCGCTGGAGCGACCTTCTCATCCTCGCGCCGGCGATCAGCTCGCAACCACTGAGCAGCGAAACCCCCGTCAGGGGGATGGCGGCGCGATGCCGTACTTCTCCGCCCCTCCGCCGGACTCTTTCGTCGGCTATCAGATCATTCGCGAAATCCACCGTGGCGGCCAGGGCGTGGTCTATCAGGCGGTGCAGAAGTCCACCAAGCGCCGCGTGGCCATCAAGGTGATGAAGGAAGGGCCGTTCGCCACCAGGTCGGAACGGGCCCGCTTCGAGCGCGAAGTCGAGATCCTCGGCCAACTCAACCACCCCAACATCGTCACCGTCCACGACAGCGGCCAGGCGGCGGGCTCTTTCTACTACGTGATGGACTACATCAGCGGCCAGCCGCTGGATGTGTGGATGGCCGGCGGCCCGCGAACCATCGAGCAGACGCTGCGGCTGTTCCAGAAGATCTGCGAGGCCGTCCACACCGCCCACCTCCGCGGCATCATCCACCGCGATTTGAAGCCCGGCAACATCCGCATCGACGAGAACGGCGAGCCGCACATCCTGGATTTCGGCCTGGCCAAGGTGGCCCGCGGAGCGGAAGAAGCCTCGCTGATGACCATGACCGGTCAGTTCATGGGCAGCCTGCCCTGGGCCAGCCCGGAACAAGCCGAGGGCCGACCCAGCAAGATCGACATCCGCACGGATGTTTACTCGCTGGGTGTCATTCTGTACCAGATGCTGACCGGCAGGTTCCCTTACGAAGTCGCCGGCAATATGCGTGACGTGCTGGACCGGATCATAAGGGCCGAGCCCGTCCGGCCAAGCACCGTGCGGCGGCAGATCGGCGATGAGGTCGAAACGATCGTTCTGAAGTGCCTCAGCAAAGAGCGCGAGCGGCGCTACGGTGCCGCGGGCGCGCTCGCCGAAGATGTCCGCCGCTACTTGGCGGGCGAGCCGATTCAGGCACGGCGCGACAGCGTGATCTACATCGCATGGGTACGCATGCGCCAACTGCAACGGCGGCATCCGTTCGTGGTCCTTCTTGGTTGTTTGGCGGCCGTTGCCCTCATGACCCAGTACCTCGTCGTCCCGGTGGTTTATGAGTGGACGCCGCTCAATGATTACTACGAACGAGCGCTGATGGGTATCTCCGCGACGCCCCCTTCACGGGGCCTCAAACACGTTCGCGTAATCGCCCTCACCGACGACACCGACATTGCCATGCTGGCAAACGCCGCCGGCCTGTCGGGCGTCAGCGCCGAAAACACGCTTAGCCTCCGGCGCCTGCACGGAGCCCTGATGGAACGGCTGGCTGCGGCGGGACTGCGCGTGCTCGTTTGGGACATCGAATTCGCCCGCCCCGCGGCGTTCGACGAAGATCTCGAGCGCGGCATCGAGGCCGTGCGCGCCCAGGGGGCGGACGTGCTGGCCAGCCTGGGGGGCTGGAGGATCGTTGACACCGGGCTGCCCGAGTTGAGCGCCGCAATTCTACCGCATGTCAAATGGGGCGCAGCCAGTGGAGATTTCTCGAATGATCGCTTCTGGTCGCTCGACGTCTATGTCGAACGAGCTGATCGCGAGCCGGTGCCGTCACTGGCCCTGCTGGCGCTCGTCTCCTACCGCCACCCGGGAGCGGAGGCACGCCTGCTGGTCGATCCCTCAAACCAGAGCATTAGCTTGCGATACTGGAAGCCGGATCCGGCCGTACCGCAGGCCAAGCGCTGGCTCGGCAACGACGAATCCGTCCCGCTGACCGGTTTATGGCACTACGAGGACGAAAAAGGCGAGCTCGGCCTGCAGCGCGGGGACTCGATCGGGAGCTACTACATCACCGTCCCGTCGGATGATGTGCTGAAACGCTGTACGTTGGAATACCAGGATGTGTTTCTGGCTGAAGCACCGCAACTGCGCGACTGGTTGGCCGATCGCGTGGTCATCGTCGGCGATCTGCGGGCCAAGGCCCCGGCATACCCGTACCGGGATGGTCGCAGCATACCAGCCCCCTATGCTCAGGCGGCTGCCATTGAATCGCTGGCCGAGGGATTCGCCATGCGGGCACCGACGACGCTGCATACCGTGATGTTTAT
Organism: Phycisphaerae bacterium; assembly: GCA_035542775.1. Lineage (GTDB taxonomy): Bacteria > Planctomycetota > Phycisphaerae > UBA1845 > UTPLA1 > DATKKX01. Next base: position 24,673 of record DATKKX010000452.1, read on the forward strand.
CGCCCTCGCATTGCTGGCCGGTAGCGCCGTGGGATTGCTGCTTCGCCGGTCTGTTCTCCGGGGCACGGCGCTCCTGGCGATACTCGTTGCATTGATCGTCATCGCGTCGCTCGAAGCTTACCGTGGATTCCAATACCTGGTGAACCCATTGGTGCCGGCTTTCGCCGTGGTAATGAGCGGCGTTTTCGTGGCGTTCCTCCGCCGATCCACGCGGGACGCACACGTAGGAACCGAGGCAAAGGAGACGTTCTTATGAAACAGTGGATAGTGATCATGGTCGCTGCGATTACGATAGAATTGGCAGGCTGCCAGGCTCCCGAGGCGCGGCATGGCAAGCCGCGCCGTTTCGAGTTTCCCCACGGCCCCGGCATGGTGGCAAGGATCCTCGACGTCAAACCTCTCCCTTCTGGGGTGCCGACCGATATCTCGGAGGTCATACAGTTGCCGGATGTCGCGGTGAGCGAATGTACCTGGCGGATTCTGGCCGGCCCGAACTCCAGTACCTGCCCGGCAACCGTCACCTATGATGATCGGGCTGGCGGACTGGACATCCTGGTCGACAAAGGATGGGTGTACGTGGTCGTGGTGCGGACTCCGAGCAGCGGAACCCCGGCGGGCAGCAGTTGGGGAAAGGCAAGAACCCGGCGCGTCTCAGGCACAGCCTCTGGAACGCGTTTCCTTGTGCAGGAGCAGGGCAACATGCACCGTGTGATCCAACTGAGCAGCGGGGCGTCGGACAAGGTTACCGCCACCCTTGAGGCTTCGGCGAAAGACACCCAGGACCTGACCAGCGGGCGCACCTACTTTGAGGTAGGCGAGGACGCCCAGCGATTGCCTC
>DATKKX010000453.1:0-12008 GCA_035542775.1 Phycisphaerae bacterium
ATCGCCATCGCCGCCTTGATCAGGCCCGCGGCGCCGGCCGCCGCCTTGGTGTGGCCCAACTGCGATTTGACGGAGCCGAGGGCACACCAGGTGCCATCGCTTTGCGCCTCGCGGAAGACCATTCGCAAGGCCTCGAACTCCGTCGCGTCGCCAACCTTGGTGCCGGTGCCGTGGGCCTCGATCAGCTCGACCATCTCCGGGCCGAACCCGGCCTGCTGATAAGCGTTACGCAACGCCCGGGCCTGGCCCGCTGAATGCGGTGCGTAGATGCTTTGTGAGCGCCCGTCGCTGGACGTGCCCATCGCCGAGATCACGGCGTAAACTCGGTCGCCGTCGCGCTGGGCGTCGGCCAGCCTCTTCAGCACCAGCATGCCGATGCCTTCGCCGAGCACTGTGCCGTCGGCCGCGCTGGAGAACGGCCGGGCGTCGCCGGTGGGGGAGAGGGCGGTGGTCTTGCTGAAGCACATATACATGAAGATGTCGTTCAGGGTGTCGACGCCGCCGGTGAGGGCCATGTCGCATCGGCCGGCGGCCAGTTCGAGCACCGCCAGGTGGACGGCGCTCAGAGCGCTGGCGCACGCGGCGTCAACCACGCAGTTGGTGCCGCGCAGATTCAAGCGGTTGGCGATCCGCCCGGCGACGACGTTACCGAGCAAACCCGGGAACGAGTTTTCCTGCCAGCCGACGTAGCCGTCGGAGATTTTCTGCATCACGCTTGCGGCCAGGTCATCCGACACGCCTGCCTCGCGGAGGGCCTTTCGCCAGATCGGGAAACCCAGCCGGCCGGAGAGCGGCAATGCCAGCTCCTGGGTGCCGGTCACGCCGAGGATCACGCTGATGCGTTCACGGTTGAAATCTCGCCCCTCGCCGTAGCCGGCGTCCTCCAGCGCCGCCTTGGCGACGACAAGGCCGAGGAGCTGCGACGTGTCCGTGGCTTCGAGAATGGCGGGTGGGATGCCGAACTCGGTGGGGTCGAAGGCCACCGGCGACAGGAATCCGCCCCGGCCGCAATAGGTGCGATCGGGGGCCTTGGGATCGGCGTCCACGTAATCGGCGGCGGACCAGTGGGTGGGCGGCACATCGGTAATGCCGTCCTCGCCGCGGCGAAGGACCCGCCAGAACTCCGTCAGGTTTCTGGCGCCTGGAAACATGCAGCCCATGCCGATGATGGCGATGGGTGACTCTCCGCGACCGACATTGCGTCTCGGTGTACTCACTACAAATCCTCACTGTCCCAGTAAGGAGGAAATCTCCGTCAATTCACGCGGCCGGAACTGCATGGCCGCCGGCGGAAGGGTCACACCTTGAGCCCGCAGCCAGTTCGCCCGTGTCAGCACCGCCGCTCCGAGCAGCAGGTTCATCGCCACGGTCACGACGTTGCGATGTTCCGGCTTCTCGAAGAACGATCCTCTCGCCCATTCGTTGAACGCGCCCATGCCTGGCCCGCACCACACCTGGTAGTCCGCCTTGCGCGACGCATCGCCGGACGTGGCCCAGACTGATGCACGTCCCAGGAAGGACCTGAAAACGAGGGCCATCTTGTGCTTGGGATCTTTCTCGGCGCGCTCGATCTGCCTCGGATCGCGGCCTTCCCAGAAGCGGCGGGTGTCGGCCCAGGCTTCATCGAGCGAGCAGCGGAAGTAGTCTTTCTCCAGCATGGTCCGCTGAGCGGCGGGAAGCTCATCCAGGCTGGCGTGGGCTCGATAAAGGTCATGCAGCTTCTTCGCACGGATCGCGAACATCGTGCCCCATTTCAACACCTGCACGCGCACGCCCATCTCGAACATATCCGCGGCGGGGGCCATCATGGTATCGGCCTGCGTGGCGTGGGCGAGCATCTCGCGGACCACCGGCGACGTGCCCGACTCGACGCATGATTGGTTGACCGAGCCGGTGAGCACGTAGGCCGCACCCATCGCGAACGCCGCCGCCGCCGACGCGGGCGTGGCGATTCCACCGGCGGCCCCGACGCGGGGCGGGCAGGTGTACTGGTGCTTGGCCTGCAAGTCGTCCCGCAGCGAGATCATCGCCGGCACCAGGGCGATGGCGGGCCGGTTGTCGGTGTGGCCGGCCGAATCGGCTTCGACGGTCAGATCGTCGGCCATCGGCACGGATTCGGCCATTGCGGCTTGCTCGTGCGTGATGGCGCCGGATTGCACCAGCGCGGTGAGCATGCCCGTCGGCGGGGGAGAGAGGAACTTACGTGCCACTTCCGTCCGCGAGACCTTGGCAATCACCTTGTTCGGGCAGATGACGCGGCCGGTTTCGTCGCGATGAATGCCGGTGACACGGTAGCGCACAGCCGGCAGCGTCAAGTCGAGGTAGGCCGCCGCTTCGACCACGCGAATGCCGCGGCGCAGATACAGATCGGCCACCGCCGCCTCATGGTCGGGCTCGCTGGGGCTGTGGATCAGGTTCATGCCGAAGGTGCTGTCGCCGAGGTTGCGTTGCAGGCGATCGATGGCCGCCTGGATTCGTTCCAACGGCAGTCCGGCGGCGCCGAAAAAGCTCAGCATGCCCGCGCGACTCATCGCCTCGACCAGTTCCTCGGAGCTGATCCCGTTGGCCATCGAGCCGGCCATGTAGGGGTAGCGCACGCGATGGGCCTCGCAGAAGGCGGGATCGCCCAACTGCCGGGGGTGCAACGCGGGTGCAAAGGCCCGTAAAGCGTAGCTCTGTTCGAGCCCGGCTGTGTCCGCGCCGAGCACGGCGCGGCCGCCCGCGCCGATGCCTAATTGCCCGTCGCAATCCACTAGGTAGACGTTTTGGGTGACCGCTGCGAGGGCTTCGGCCACGGCTTCGTCGCCGGACCGCGGCGGCGCTGCGTCGGGCAACCACCAGCCGAGCGGAGCGGGCTTGTCTTTGGGTACCTTGACGGACCGTTCGACGACCGGAATGTCACCGTCTGTCGTCTTCAGCCGCAGGGCGAGCCCCTGGGAATCCAGCGGGAGCATGCGAGAAACGCGCACGCCGAGATCGAGTAGTACATTGCAGCCGGCGAAGAGCGTTCCGACGGCCAGCTTGGCCCCGGTCTTGGCGCCGGAGGTGGCCGCCGAGAGCACCGACAAGCCGCCGTCCAGTGCGGTCTTGGCCAGCGAAGCGGCGCTGTCCTGTTTTGATTCGCTCAACTGGCTCATGCTTCACCCTCGCTTAAGCACTTGCTTTGTTGCCCGGAGCCAGATCCTCGGCTGGAGGCGTGCATCGGACCGCGCTCATCGCCTCCCTCAGCATCGGCGGCAACTGAAACGTGGTGTCCTCCTCGGCCGTTGTGCACAACTCGACGGACGCAGCGCCGAGCTCGCTCAGACGGTCGAGTATCGCCTGCACGACCCCTTCCGGCGTGCTGGCTCCGGCGGTCACACCCACAAGCCGTGCGCCGGCCAGCCATTCCGGCCGGATCTCCGCCGCGTCGTCGATGAGGAAGCCGCGGACAGATCGGGCTTCTCCCACTTCCACCAGGCGCGCGGCATTGCTCGAATTCGCCGAGCCCACGACCAGGAGCAGGTCTGCGCCTTGCTCGGCCATGGCCTTGACGGCGTCCTGGCGGTTCTGCGTCGCGTAGCAGATGTCGTCGGTGGGCGGCAGCTCCAGGCTCGGAAATCGCCGCCGCAGGACTGTCAGGACGGCGGTGGTGTCGTCGACGCCCAGCGTCGTCTGCGTCAGCACGACCAGTTTCTTGTGGGGGGGCGGCGAGATCGTCCGGGCCTGGGCCTCGTCCTCTACCAGCGTGATGTTCTCGGGCGCTTGGCCGAGCGTGCCGATGACCTCGTCGTGTCCTTTGTGGCCGATCAGGATCACGTGATAGCCCAGCTTGACGAAGCGCCGGACCTCCATGTGGACCTTGGTGACCAGCGGGCAGGTCGCGTCGATCACGCGGAGCGATCGGCGGTGAGCCTCTTCAAACACGCCGGGGGCGGAGCCGTGGGCGCTCAGAATGACCGGAGCTCCGGTGGGAATCTCGTCCAGGTCGTTCACGAAGACCGCGCCCTTGTCAGCAAGCGTGCGCACGACGTGGCTGTTGTGGACGATCTCCTTGCGGACGTAGACCGGCGGGCCGAAGACCTCAATGGCGAGGTCGACGATCTTGACCGCCCGATCCACGCCGGCGCAGAAGCCGCGCGGGTTGGCCAACAGGACTTTGAACGACGCAGGCAGTGCAGGGCCCTCGTTTGCAGGGTCCGCCTGGCGGACCGGTTTGGTCGGCGAATCCAGCGAACGCTCGCTGGGTACAGCCCGGAAAGGATACCCGAAAACGCGCGGCTCTGCCTACGGTCAGAGGGGCCGGCGGAGCAACTGCATCAGCCTTTCCCGCATCATCTGTAAAGCCTGTCCACGGTGGCTGATGCGGTTCTTGTGGTCCGATTCGAGCTCGGCCATGGTTTTGCCCAGATCGGGCATGAAGAAATGGGGGTCGTAGCCGAACCCGTTGGAGCCGCGGGGCTGGTCGATGATTTGCCCCCCGACCGCCCCCTCCGCGGTGGTCAGGATGCGATTGCCGTCCGCCAGGGCGAGGGCGCAGCGGAACCGCGCGGCGCGTTTTTCCTGTGGAACGCCCGCTAGCGCCTGGATCAGCCTGCGATTATTGGCTCGTGTCACCACGTCACGCGGCGAACCGGCCGGCGCTCCGCCATACCTGGCTGAGTACACCCCGGGTTGGCCCCCGAGCGCATCCACTTCCAGGCCGGAATCGTCCGCCAATGTCCACAAACCGGACGCTTGGGAGTAGTACCGCGCCTTGAGAGTTGCGTTCGCCGCAAACGTGGCCTGGTCCTCGACCGGCTCAGGGAGGTCCTTGGCCAGGTCGCTCAAAGATCGCCATTCCACCAGCGGCGCGTCGCCCGCACACCAGGCCTGCGACAGCACCGCCGAGATCTCGCGGAATTTGCCGGGGTTGCCGGTGGCGATGAGGATCGGTCTTGGGCTGCATGGCGGCGGGTCGGTTGGCATTGCGGTGATTGGCGGCTATTCCCTGGTCTCTTTCGCCGTCTCTTTCTGCGGGATCTTTACCAGGAACGACCAGTTCGGTATCCGCTCGATCTGGCCGGTTTCCGAGTTGGGGACCTTCCGATAGACACGGAGGCCGTTTTCGAGGTTGTACTGAAAGTCATTCTGGTTGCGCAGCGTCTGCACCGCCTCGCTGTACTGCGTCCTGCCGTCGCGGCCGGCCACCAGCGCGTCGTCGCCGAACGAGCCCACGCAGATCGACGTCTTGGTTCCATCAGGCGCGTGGTAATAGTAGGCTTCGTATCCTTGTTCTCGCAGCGCCCGGACCCACTCCACGGCCGCCTCCTTGTGGTTGTGCAGCGTCGGGGTGTTGTAGGTCACGCCGACGTTCAACGTGTAAACGCCCTTGGCATTGCGCAGGTCCCACTCCTCCGGACCAACGTCCGCGACCGGCTGCGGGATCGGCCGGGCGCTGAAAAAGGGGAATTCCTCGCCCATTGCCAGGCTGCGGATGAACTTGAGGTCCCGCTTGATCTCCTCGTTCAATTCGATGACGGTCTCGCCCTCCATCTGGGTGTCCTTGCTGACCTTGGCCCGCACGTACTTCAGCGGGTAGCTGCCATAAAGCACGCGACTCCAGCCGTCGCCGTATTCCACGCGGACCGCATCCGCCTTGATGTCTTCCACTTTCTTCAGTGCCGTCGCCACGCTGTCGGCCATCTCGCGGCTGTTGTCGCCCAGGTACTCGTTGCACTCGATGGTCCAGATTTCCGCCTCGCCGACCCTGCGGCTGCCCGGCAAGCCTCCCAAGTCACCCCGGTTCCAGAATTCGTTCCATTTTTCCACGTTCTGCTGGTGCATCTTCTGCATCCGGTCCTGATCGCAGCCGCAGAGCGCCACGCCGACCGCCAGGGCCATGCACGCCAACTCGATCTGAGGTCTTCGACGAGACATTCACGTTCCTCGGAAGGATGTTCTTAACGTTCGCTCCTGGATTGTACGCAGTTCCCGCAGTCCCTTGTTCGCCACGGCGAGCATTCGGTCCATCTGTGTCCGGTCGAAGGTCGCGCCTTCACCAGTCCCCTGCAGCTCCACGAACCGCCCGCTGCCGGTCGCCACGACCGTGAAATCCACGTCGGCGTCCTTGTCCTCGGCATAACACAGGTCCAAGAGCACTCTGCCGCGGATCAAGCCCACGCTGATGGCCGCCACGGAGTCGAGAATCGGGTCAGCCCGCACCAGTTTCAGCCGCCTCAGGCAGCGAACGGCATCGACCAGGGCGACATAGGCCCCGGTGATCCCCGCCGTCCGCGTTCCCCCGTCAGCCTGGAGCACGTCGCAGTCGATCCAAATCGTTCGTGGTCCCAGCGTCTCCATGTCTACGACGGCGCGCAGCGAGCGGCCGATGATCCGCTGGATTTCCTGCGTTCGTCCGTCGATCTTGCCGGCGCGATTACGTGCCCGGCGCTCGCCCGTGCTTGCGGGCAGCATCTCGTACTCGGCCGTGACCCAGCCGAGCCCGGAGTCCCTGCGCCAAATCGGCACGGCTTCCTCGATCGTCGCCGTGCACAGCACTCGGGTGTCGCCGGCCTCGATCAAGACGGAGCCCGGCGCCGTTTTCAAGTAGCCGCGGTGCAACTTGATAGGTCGAAGCTCGCCGGCCTTTCGCCCGTCAATGCGTGTCATGAAATCTCCAACGGACCCTGTCTCGCGCGGCGCTCTTTGCATCGCCGTCCGTCGGCTCGCGAGGCTGATGGCCGATAGCTGACAGCTTCTATCTTCCGCGGTCAAGCCCCGTCTTGGCCAGTCGCTGGGCCAATGCGACGGACGTGGTGCGCAGGGTCAACCGGCGTTGTGTGTCTCCGGTGACTTCGATGTCGATCCATAAGGCCCCTGACCCAATCGCGTCAGCTACGCGGTCGGCCCATTCCACAAATACGACACCCCCGGCCAGGCACATTTCTTCAAAGCCGAGGGCCTCCATTTCATGTATGGACGACAGCCGGTAGGCATCGACGTGAAAGATGTGCAGCTTGCCGTCGTACTCGTTGACCAGCACGAAAGTCGGGCTGTTGACGCGCCGCTCATCCGCCACGCCAAGTCCCGCGGCGATGCCTTTGACCAGGTGGGTCTTGCCCGCACCGAGCCCGCCGACGAGTCCAACCACGTCGCCCGGCGAGAGCGCCGCCGCGAGAATCCGGCCGATTTCGAGCGTTTCCTCAACGCTCGTGGAGTGGATTTCGATGTGCGGATTCATGCGTCCTTGAAGTGCTGCCAGCCACGAGACTCTATCCGTTCACGCCGACCATCGTCACGCCGCAACCAGATGCCCCGCCCTTTGACCGCCATGCCAATCCTCGTCCATTGATCCGGCGGCCGGGCGGTGGCGTCTCCTCTGACCATATCCGACTGGCGGAGGATTGACAGTCCGGGTCGGTCCACGGCGAACAGCAACTCGAAATCCTCTCCGTCGTTCAGCAGGTGATCGGTCGGACTACGACCATCCTCCCGCGCCGCGGCCACGGCCGCCTGCGAGACGACACATTCCATCGCTGCGGAATCAAATTCGATTCCGCAGCCGGAGGCATCCGCCATTCGCGCGGCGTCAATGGAGAGCCCGTCACTGAGGTCCATCATCGCGGACAGGTGCTTGCCCAAACCGGCCGCCAACCAATGTGCCTCTCGCACTCGGGGCTCAAAAATCAGGTGGTGGGGCAAGCGCGGCCTGCCGCTGCCTGGAGGCACGACCAGGCTGCCGCCAAGCATGCCTGTTACGCACACCGCGTCGCCCGGCCGCATCCGGTTTCGGCGCACCGGTTGGACGCCTTCCCACGGCTCCGCAATCACGATCACGTCGATCGCTAATGGGTGTGCCCAGCTATTGGTGTCGCCGCCGACGATGGCACACTCGTACGCCGCGGCCAGCTTCTCGATCCCGCTGTACAGTTGTTTCGCCTGCTCCATGGACCACGCCTGCGGCAGCGCCACGCTGACCAAGGCAAATCGCGGCCGCACGGCCATCGCCGCGCAGTCCGACAGGCTTGCCGCCAGCGACTTGCGGCCGATCTGCTCGGGCGTATGGGTGGAGGAGTCAAAATCGACGCCGTCCATGAGCATGTCGGCGGTGATCAAGATCGGGGTCGGGCCTGGCTTGGCCGCGTGCCGCCTGTTTCTAGCAGCCATGCCTGCCCGGAGCATGGCCATATCGTCGCCAATGCCGATCATCACGTCCGCCCGCCGGGCCGAGCTCCGCGATGCCAACCACCGCACGAAACTGTCCTCACTCTTTGTCACGCTCTCATTCTATGAGTCTGCCGCATCTCCCGCGAGTCGGACCGGACGGGGTGATCAGGTCTCGGCCGGCACCCCCAGGTAGCCGGAGGCGGAGGAGCCGCAAAGAAAGGGGGCCTAATTCGGCAGGAAAATATCTGTTGCCGGCGGGCGGGCCGGACTACAATCCGGGCGTTCGCGGTTGCCGGAAATCGTTACTTTTCATCGAAGCCTAGTTCTGACGGGGTCAACGACGCCCGGGTACCAATCCCGGCATGCGGCAGGAGGTAACTGACATGGTCCAAGACAGGAGAGTGATGCGTGAGTTGCTGGTCGCGGTTTCGGCTGTGACGCTGCTGGGCATCTGGGTTGCATATGCGGCGGACGCCCCGCCTTCGAGCTACGCGCCTGTCGCCATGAAGGAGTCCTTCGATCAGGTGATGGTGAAGATGAAAGCCGCCAAGCCGGAGATCATGAAGCGGCAGATGGACTTGCTCACCGAACGATACGACCTCAGCGATCGTCCTGCCAAGGGCGTAACCATGCCCCGCGGCAAGCCGGTCCAGGAGGGCGTGCGGGTCAAGCTCGCCGCCGGAGTGACGTGGGAGAGCCTGGGCAAGATGAAGCCCGATGAAATTCGGGAGAAAGACCTGTTCCCCAAGGGTTTCCTGCCGCTGCCTCATCCCAACCACCCCGAAGGCGGCATGCTCTTTCCGAAGCAGCATATCGACGAGGTGAAGAAGCAGGAGGGCCGTGACCTGACCCGCTTCGATCTGGACTATGACCTGCCGGAGCATTTCCTGCCGGAGTTCCCGCCGCCGATCTACCTTACCACGCGCCCTGATCTGGGCGATGTCTCCAAGGGCAAGCTGGTCACCTTCGAGAACTACTATGAGCTGTTCAACGGCATCCTCAACCCCAAGCAGCTCGAGGGTTTCCGACTGCTGGTTACGCCGTTTCCCCAGCAGCAGTTTAACCAGACCGAGGACCGTCGATCAGAGATGCCCAGCCTCGGCGTTGCCTGCTTTGACTGCCACGTGAACGGCCACACCAACGCCGCCACGCATCTGGTGGGCGACATCCGCCCGCAGGAGTTCCGACACCGTCTGGACACGCCTTCCCTTCGAGGCGTCCATGTCCAGCGGTTGTTCGGTTCGCAACGGGCGTTGCGGAGCATCGAGGACTTTACCGAGTTTGAGCAGCGGGCGGCTTATTTCGACGGGGATCCGGTGATTGCCACGAAGAAAGGCGTGAACATCCTGGAGCGTGGCAGCCAAGTACACTTCATGGCGGAGGTCCAGGAGCTGTTCGATTTTCCGCCGGCGCCGAAGCTCGACATCTTCGGGAAGCTTGATCCGGGCAAGGCCAGCGAGTCAGAAATGCGCGGGCAGGAGGTGTTCTTCAAGAAGGGCCGCTGTGACGAGTGCCATCCCGCGCCGTACTACACGGACAACACCATGCACAATCTCCAGACCGAGCGGTTTTACAAGCCGCGTATGATCAATGGTCGTATGGCCGCCTACGACGGCCCCATCAAGACCTTCCCGTTGCGTGGTATCAAGGACTCGCCACCGTACAACCACGACGGTCGCCTGTTGACCCTGGAGGATACGGTGGACTTCTTTAACCTCATTCTGGGCACTGACTTGACGCCGCAGGAGAAGCAGGACCTCGTTGCCTTCCTTCGCGTCCTGTAGAATGCCGGGCCTAGGCTGCGCACTGCCGGCACACGGCCTCCGCATCGCGATGTGGCGGGGGCCGTCTTTGCAGCACAGTGCTTTTGCGCGGGACCCGATTTTATGCCCAAGAGATGGACTTCAGACAGCGTTTTGGCGTTCGCTCGGACGTTTCAGGGTGCCAGTATTCTCATGGCCGCCGCCGAGCTTGATCTGTTCAGCGTCTTTACCGACAAGCCGCTCTCCGCCGCCGATATCGCCAGCCAGGTTGGCGCGGACCTTCGTGGCACGACCATCCTGCTCGACGCGCTGGCGGCCCTCGAGGTGATCAGCAAACGCGTCGACCACTATTCCGCCGGTCCGGCGATCCGTCGGCTGCTGACCGAGAGAGGCCCAGGCAGCGTCCTGGCGATGGTTCAGCATCAGGCCAATTGCCTCCGCCGCTGGGCCCAACTTGCCAAAGTGGTCAAGACCGGGAAGCCCGCTGAGCGGGTGCCCAGCATTCGCGGCGAGGCCGGAGACCAGGCCTCGTTCATCACCGCCATGGACAACATTTCGGGCCCTTTGGCCCCCGTGCTGGTTTCGCAGCTCGGTCCGCTCGAGTTCAAGCATCTGCTGGACGTGGGCGGAGCATCGGGCACCTGGACAATCGCGTTCCTGCAAACCAACAGCGACGCGACAGCGACGATCTTCGATCTGCCCGACGTGATACCAATGGCCCGGGAGCGAATCGCCAATGCCGGCCTGACCGATCGGGTCCAATTCGCTGCCGGCGATTTTCTTGTCGATGCGCTTCCCAAGGGAGCCGATCTGGCCTGGATCAGCGCCATCGTCCACCAGAACTCCCGCGAACAAAACCGGCACCTCTTCGCGGCTGTCCGCGAGGCCCTGGTGCCCGGGGGCCAGATTCTGATTCGTGACGTGGTCATGGATGAGTCGCGCACCTCGCCTGTCACCGGCGCCATCTTTGCGATCAACATGCTGGTGGCAACCGAAGGGGGAGGAACTTTCACCTTTGACGAGTTCAGCAAGGACCTGGAGGCCGCCGGTTTGATCAACGCGACACTCGTTCGTAGAGATCCGGAGATGAGCTCCGTGGTGCGAGCCCGCAAACCTGCGGAGGCGTGAGCGTCGTCGTCCCTAACGTTCCTGTGGCGCCGGTGTCCCGTCGACATAGACGTATGCGTCAGATCCGTGCCACAGGAGATCCGATCGCTTGCTCACATGCCTGGTTTCATTGATCATTACATGAGTCGGTTGAGCATGCCTCTTGGGGCTGGGGAGAGTCGTGATCGGCCATCGAAAGGAAAAGCGAGGCGTATGGGGAATCTACGTGGTGCAAAACGCTTTGTGACTTGTGCGATTCTGGTTGGTTGCGGCATTTCCCTCGCAGGATGCGGCGGCGGAGGCGGCAGTCGGAAGGGCAAGATCGTCGTCTATCAATACCCTGAGTTCTATCAGCCCGATCTGAAGACCATCGCGGTGCTGCCGTTTCGCGATCCGCCGCAAGCCCCCGGTGTCGGTGCCAGGATCAGCGATCAGATCGCAATGCTGCTGACCAAGAACGGCACCTATGAGGTTTATACCCGCACCCACCTTGCCGACGTGCTTGCCGAGCGGGACCTGGCAGACGCCGGCATCATTGACGCCGACCAGGCCATGCAGATCGGCCAGGCCAAGAGCGTACAGGCCCTGGTCTGCGGAATCTGCGCTCGGTACGAGACCGCCACCAAGAACGAGACCCGCTTCATGCCGGTTCCGGTCTTTGGCCGCGACGCCCGCGGGAAGCAGGTCATCACCGGCTTCGAGCAGAAGCCCTACCCCTGGACGCGTCACGATGCCTTCGTGGAGTGCAACGTGGTGATCATCGATGCCAAGACGGGGCGCCACATCGGGGCGGTCAATGAGCCCACCAACGTCAGCGACTCCGGCAGTCCGCCGCACAAGGGCCCGCCCGAATTGCTGGCCATGGCCGAAGAAGAGCAGGTCGTTCGGATCACCCGCGGACTTGCTGTCACCCGCAGCGAGATCAAGCTTAAAGGCGACGTGCTCAAGACGGCGGGTGACTTTTATGACGGCAAATGGGAATGGAAAGACCGCTTCCGGCCTTCCGACGAC
>DATKKX010000454.1:0-3918 GCA_035542775.1 Phycisphaerae bacterium
GTCGAAGTCCGACGCGCTGCGGTTGTACTGGGGCTTCCAGGTATCGAGAATGTAGGAGAACGCACCGCCGTTGCGGAGGGTGCCGCGCTCGGCATCCGATCCCAGATCGATCGAGTGGGAGTAGGTATAGGCGAAGTCCAGCTGCAGGCCGTGGCTCATGGGATGACGCAGGGTGAGCTGGCCGGCATCGTAGTAGCTGGTGCCTACGCTGGAGAGCACGTAGAGGGTGGAGAACTGATCCTGCCAGAAGTGCGGCTTCCAGTTGGATGGGCAACCTTCGAAGCAATAGAAGTCGACGTCGGAGAGCGACGTGGTAGCGCCCCAGGTGTAGCGATACGGCGCCCACTCCCATGCGTAGAGAGCCTGAGTGGCGCTTTCACCGGCGTAGTCGTAGTTCTTCAGGAACGGGAAGACGTCCTCGAAGTAAGGAATGGCCGGCACCGTGGCGTTGTAGTCGCCGCCGTGCTGGTCGACGAGCGCGGAGAGCTTGGTTCCCGCGGAGAAGTAGTCGCCGCCGCCCTGGGTATCGACATAGTTGACCGGCTCGGCGAGGTCGACGTTCTGCAGGAGGCGCCGGCCGAAACGGCCGACGTAGGCCGCCTCCAGGGTGAAGCCCTTGGGCAGCTCACGCTGAATGGAGAGATCGAAGGTCTCCGAGTAGGGCGTCTTCATGCGGTTGTCGAGGCCCGACTGGATGCTAAAGGAGTTGTTGGGATAGAGGTATGGGAATGCAGCCGTGGCGGGAGACGGCGGCCTGGGAATGTTCGGCAGAGTGGTCCTGTCGATGAACCGCGGCGCGCCGGGGTGGTTGCAGCCGGACGTGCAGGAGCCCTCGATCTGATAAAGGCCGGCGGAGGGATTGGTGAGCGCGGAGCTCAAGCCGAACGAACCGTGCTGGCTGACGTCGTTCACCAGCGACTCGCCGAAGTGATCGTAGTAGATTCCGGCACCGGCGCGGATGGAAGTCTTGGAGTTCGGCGAGTAGGCGACGGCAAACCGCGGGGCAAAGTTGTTCTTGTTGATGGGCCAGTAGCCGGCCTTGTTGTAGAAGGGGCCGGAGGGCGCGAAGGTCAGGTCGGGCTCGTAGATCGTGCCGGCCTGAGCGGCTTTTTCGCGCTGCAGGTACCAGGCGTGCATGTCGATGGTGGGTGTCACCTGCTGGCCCTTGGTTTCCCAGGGAGTCTGCAGAATGGTGTAGCGCACGCCGAGGGTGACGGTGAGGTTGGGCCGCATGCGCCATGAATCCTGGGCGTAGCCCTCATACTCGTTGGCCTTGAAATGACGATCGATGGTGGCGCCGTCGGCCAGCAGTGAACCGGCCGTGGGGCTGCTGATCGCGTAGTTCAGGACATCGGTGCGCGAGGGAACGGTGCCGACCATGTTGGCGAAGGCGATCTCGTAGGAGTTGGCGAAGGCGCCATCGACCGAATCCTGGCCGGGGACCGCGCCGGAGAGCCAGTAGGGATTGGTGCTGGCGCTGCTGTAGGAGTTCGCGTCCGTCGAGTGGTTCTGGTGAATCAGGCGCCAGTTGAAGCCGAACTGGAAGGAGTGGTTTCCCTTGATCCAGCTGAGGTTCTCAACGATGTTGTTGACCGGCACATTGGTGATGCTGCTGCGGGTCTGGGCTGTGGGCGTGTCGAGGAAGCGGAAGGAGACATAGTCGCCCGTGCCGACGCCGCTGCTGCTGCCGCCGTCGCGGACGAAGCCATAGCGAAGGTCATTGATCAGATTGGGCCGGATCGTCCAGGTGTGGCCGGCGATGATTCCCCTGGCATCCCCGGTCTGCGTGCTCGACGGACCCTGGCCCGGGAATTGCTCGGGGCTCCCGATCGTGTCCTTCTGCAGCTGGCCGCGAACGAAAGCGTGCTGCCGGTCGTTGATGGCGTAATCCAGCTTGGCGATGTAGGTGTCATGATTGATCGGGTTGGGAGAGGAGAACGAGTACGAGCCTTCGTTGAGGCCGTCGCCTTCCACCGTACCGTTGGCCGCCGGGAAGAGACCGAAGAGCTTCAGGGCGTTGGGATTGGGGCCCGGACCATTGGGATAAGCCGAGGTGTTGCACACCGTGCAGGCGGCGTCGAGCGTGGCGATCTGGCTCGAGGTCAGCACCGTGGTGCCGCCCGCGGTATTGGGAAATGTGATCAACCCCTTCTGATAGGAGGCCGTGGGCACGGTTTCAGTGACCTGATAGTTCTCCGCCTGACGCCAGCCCTCGTAGTTACCGAAGAAGAAAAGCTTGTCCTTCTTGATGGGGCCGCCCACGTCGGCGCCGAAGATGTTGCGGACGAGCTTGCCCGGGATGTTGGGCTGGCCGCTGGCCACCTGAGCCTGCTTGTTGAACCAGTCATTCGCGACCGTGAAAGTGGGCCGGTGATATTCGTAGGCCGCGCCGTGGATCTTGTTGGTGCCCGCCTTGGTGACCATGCTGACCTGGGCTCCCGAGGAGCGGCCCGAGTCGGCATTCGAGTTGCCCGTAACCACGCGGAACTCTTCGATCGAATCCTGGGTTTGACGCAGCGTTCCGGTAAAGGCGTAACCATTCACCTGGTCGTTGTCGTCGATGCCGTCGATGGTGATGTTGCCTTGGTCGGAACGGCCGCCGTTGACGGCGCCGCTGCGGGGGTCGTTGGCGGTGGTGGTCAGCGACGGCAGGTAGATGACGCCGGGCTGCAGGGCCAGCAGATCGGGAACGTTTCGCGTCTCCGTGGGGATGGCCTCGATCAACTCATTGTTCGCCGAGTTGCCGAGCGAGGCGTCGGTGGTATTGAGGGTTTGCGCCGCGGCAGAGACGTCTACGGTCACGACGGTGGCTTGCACGGTCAGGACGAAGTCGATGGTTGCCGGCTGATTCACCAGCAGTTCGGCGAACTTGGACTGATCGCCGAATCCGGAGGCGGTGACGGTGATGGTGTATTTGGCAGGAGGAATCTGTTCAAAGAGATAGAGGCCCGCGGAATTCGCCACAACCGAGTACGCCTGGCCGTTGTCTTTGTTCGAGATGGAGACTTTCGCACCGGGAACAAGGGCTCCGCTTGGATCCTTGATGACGCCGCGAAGAGAGGTGGATGCGATCTGGCCGAAGGCGAATGTGGCGGCGGAGAGGATACACAGGAGTATCCCCCCAAGATGGGATCTTTTCACGTCTGTTCCTCCAAGTACTGCAAAACGGATGACGGCTTGTCGTTCCAGGCTCTAACGGTTACGGGTCGTCTAAAGACGGCCGGCGTACGGGCCGCTCTTCGGATGAAGCAATACCGCGTCAATTTCGGTTTTCGGGGTGGTGAAATCCAGCCCGCGAATTGAAGGAAAATGCCTTGGAGCTAGTCTTCTCAGCAGTGACGGCAGAGGGGAACTGCCTGCCAAGGAGTGTTCTTTATCTTGTCCGATATTCACTGAAGATTCAATAAAAATCCGTGGCTGTGACAAACAAATGACGCATTTCACCCCTGCTCACAGCCCATTCGTCCTGCCAAACCTGCCGTTGGAACCTACTGCTGTTGCTGCATTTGCTGCAGGTCGACCATGGGCAGGGACGGTTCGGGGGGCTGCTGCGCTCGTTCGACTAAAACCGACCAGTCTTCGGGGATGGGCAGCTTGCGGTCGAGGGCGGGCGGCAGGTCGCTGGCCTCGACCTGGACGGCGACGTAGAGCTCGCTGTCGGTCTTGCCGCGGAAGATGCCATGGGTGGGCGGAACGTCGGCATAGTCGCGCCCGACGGCGGTGCGGATGTGGCGGTGACGGGCGATGAGGTTATTGGTGGGGTCGAATCCCACCCAGCCGAGATGGGGCAACAGCGCCTCGACCCAGGCATGGGTGGCGTCGGGCGTCGAGCGATCGTGATCTTCGCGGCCGCGGTAGAGATACCCGGAGACGTAGCGGGCCGGGATGCGGACATGGCGCAGCAGGGCGATCATGGTG
>DATKKX010000455.1:0-30877 GCA_035542775.1 Phycisphaerae bacterium
AGGATCCGGCAGGATGGGTGGTCCATGATCTGGTCCCCGGCTGCACAGGCTCAGCGCCGGCACTCAATGTCTCAGGGCGAAACTCGCCCTCCCCAATACGACCGCGGCGCGATCCTCGCCACGCACCGCGTCACTTCCAGACCCGGCCGAGGGGAGAACGGCCTTCCGGACGCATCCGGCCCGGTCCTGAAGGCTCGGCGCGCAACCTGATCGACATCTTACGCCGGCGGAGTTCTCCCCGTTCGGCGGAGTCCTACGGTCAGAGCCCCGCGGCTCCGCCGATAACGGACTCTTTATGGCTCTAACAAGCCCGCGACAGGCGCCCCGTGTTGGCCCTACTAGTTGGCGCTCCTCGTCCTCGATGGGCGCTGGCGCCGGTTTTGTCAGACGCTCTTATCGAATTTACTACTGTTCTCCGTAGGCCCGAAGAGATCATTTTCCGAAATCTGAAACCGCAAGTCAATAGTAATTTCGTGCCGGGCTTGTGCTCGCGCCGGTCGGTCGCTCGGCTCGGGTGACGACCGGCATCGGCGCGAGGCGCGTCTCCCCGTCATCGCCCTAGGTGCGTCCTTTTGGGGGAAGCGGCCATACCTTATTGAGTGGTTGCTCCAACGGAATGTGCAAGACGTTGTCGAGACTGTAATTACCGAATCGCCTATGGGCTGTCGTCGGGCCCTCGAATCGGTGGCGCAATGGCCGAGTGGAGGGGGACCCTCGCGCCAGGAGGGTGGGCCTCCCGCGTGTTGTGAATCCGGCGAGGAGCCGCGGGATTCAGGCAGCGACCCAAAAGAGTCGGCGGCGCCTCGCTGCCAAGACGCCGCCGCGCTCCGACTCATCGCTCGGTTGGCACTGCTGCCCTCTGTGCGAGCATCCACATGTACGCGGGCAGGTCAGCGCCGGATGGCCCTGGAGCCTGCCATCATCACCTTGGGCAGTTTCGTCTCCTTCGCCGCGCGAAATTGAGCTTTATCATCGCCATACCGAGCATGGTCGATACGACAAACGCGGGTCCGCCGAAGCCGCAGATTCCCGGGTTGGTCTGGCCTGTGGCCGGAAGCGTCTTGAAGTTGGCCGTGATGGTCATGTCCTTGTTGAGGCAGATCCAGACCGGATCATCGCTGCTGGAGATATCGCCGCTCCAGTTGGAGAACACTTGGCCCGCCGGGGGTGTCGGCGAAGAAACGTTCATGCATGATCCCTGAGGGTAGGACTCGGTGCCACCGTTTGGCAGTATGGTGAGCGAGAAGGTCGGCGGACAGCCGGGGCGTCGCGCGTGCGTCACCGCGCCGTTCGCAGCGCAGGCATCGTCCGTGCATGGGTCGTCGTCGTCGATCCTCGCGAGGGCGCCCGTCGCCGGGTTGCAGCACTCGCCCGCCGGCACATTGGACACGTGGGTCACTGTGCCGTCAGCATTGCAGATGTCTGTTGTGCAGCCGTTGCCGTCATCGATCGGCGTCAGCGCCCCGGTCGCCGGATTGCAGCATTGACCCGCCGGGGCCGTTGACGTGTGCGTCACCTTGCCGGTGGCCGCATCACAGGCGTCCGTTGTGCACACGTTGTTGTCGTCGATCGCCGTCAGGGTGCCGGTCGCCGGGTCGCAGCACTGGCCGGCCGGCGTGGCGTCAACGTGCGTCACCAGGCCGGTAAGCGCATCGCAGGTATCCGTGGTGCAGGCGTTGTTGTCGCTGATCAGTGTCGTATTCCCGGTCGCCGGATCGCAGCACTGCGTGGCCACGTCGTAGCTGGGGGTGTGGAAGCAGACGGCGTCCACGCAGGTGTCGGTCGTGCAGGCGTCTCCGTCGTCACAACTGATCTGGCTGCACCCGCAACCCTGGGCATCGACCACCTCGCCCGCAGGCGTGTTGGGGCAGATGTCGTCGCAGTCGACCACGCCGTCGCCGTCCTCGTCCGAGCCGAGGACCACCTGGTCGCAGGCCACAAACCAGCCCGAGTTCGCCGTAAAGGACGGGTCCACGGGGAAGCAGGGGTAGGTGGCGAAGTAAGGATCGGCGGGGTCAGGCGTCAACCCGTTGGTCCAGCCGTTCCAACTGATGAAGGTCTGGTCGTATCCAACCCAGCCGGTATCGCAGCACACCACGGTGCCGCACGTGCCGGCAAGCAGGCCGGTAGCGCCATAGGGCTCGTCGACCAGCAGCTTGACCAGGTCGCCGGGAGCCAGGTCGCAGCAACTGCCGGCGCAGTCCGCCGGGCAGTTGGTCGAATCCTCACCCGGCCCGCAGATGCCGTCCCCGCAGACAGGCGCGCAGTCCGCCGGGCAACTGGTTGCATCCTCGCCGGGCTCGCAGATGCCGTTTCCACAGACAGTTGTACCAGGGGGTGCACAGTCGGCGGGACAGTTGGTCGCATCCTCGCCGGTCTCGCACAGCCCGTTCCCGCAAACGGGTGCCGGTGGCGGGCAACCCATGTCATCGACGACGACCTGGGCGCACTCCACCCACCAGCCGGAGTTGGGCACAAAGGCGGCCGCGGGCGGTTGGCATTGGTTGAAGTCGTCGTTGACCCCGTCGGTCCAGTAGTCCCAGCTCACGAAGAGCTGGTCCAGTCCGGTCCACGCGAAGTCGAAGCAGAGCACGGTGCCGCATGAACCGGCCGGCAGATTGATGGCCCCGTATGGATTGTCCGCCAGCAGGCTGACGCGGTCGCCAACAAGCAGGACGGCGCAATCGGGGGCGCAGTCCACAGTACAACTGGCCGCCGTCTCCCCTATTTCGCAGATGCCGTTTCCGCAAACCGGCGTCGGCGCAGGGCAAGTGACCGCGTCCACGGTAACCTGGGCGCACTCCAGCCACCAACCCGAGTTGCCTATATAGGCGGGCGGGGGCTGCGAGCATTGACTGAAGTCGTCGTTAATGCCGTCGGTCCAGTTGTCCCAACTGACGAAAAGCTTGTCCGGGTCGGGCCATGTCGGGTCGCAGCAGAGCACTGTTCCGCACGCGCCGGCCAGCAGATTGGCCGCGCCGTAGGGGTTGTCCACCAGCAGGCGGACGCGGTCGCCGATATTGAGGGGGCAGCAGGGAACTGGTTGAGCCCGGGATGTCTCCGCAATCGCTCCCACGAGGATGATAAAGATCATTAACTTTCTCACGTTTATCTCTCCTTGTCTCTGGCGTCTCAAAGTCTTCGGGAGCGATCGACACCGCAGCACTCCCGGTGATTGGCTTGTTCTTGTCCCTCACACAGCCGGGCGAGAAGTGATCCTCGCACCAGGGACCTCGCTGCACCGCGAAGTAAGCGATGCAGCGAGGTCAACAACGCATGCGGTGTCATGCCTATGGCACCGCCAGAGTGAGCGTCGGCGACCAGGCGGACGTGCCGCCCCCGTTGAACGCCCGCACACGGAAGTACCAGGTCCGGCCGCGCCGCACCCCGGTCTGCGTGGCGGTCACGGTTGTTCCCGCCGGGACGGTGCTGTTGATCGTAGTGGTGGTCGCGCCGGTAAACGCCGCGCTGGTCGATCGCTGAATGGTGAAGCCGGTCTGGTTGGTGGCGTTATTCAGGAAGGTCAGTGTGACGGTGGCATTCCTGGTGCTCACCGTTGTCGCCGTCCCCGTCAAGTTCGACGGCGCCGCCGGAGGAGTGACGGTCACTCTCGCCGTGACGGTGTTCGACGTTCTGCTGCCCGCCGCGTTCCAGGCCACCACCTGATAGCGGTAAGTGCCGCCGCGGGCGGTGTTGTCAACATAGGTGGTTGTGTTGGCTGGCGCCGTGCCGATCTGCGTCAGGGCCCCGCCCGTGCCGGTGCCTCGCATGATCTTGAAACCGACTTCGTTGGCGGGGTTGCCCAACGTCGTGGTCGGCGTCCCGGTCGTGTAATTGAACGGCGTGGCATCGGTCCAGGAGAGGCTGGCCCCGCCTGTAGTCCCCGCCAGAGTCAGTACCGGCGCCGTTGGTATCGTGCTCGGAACCTGGAAGCACATTGGCCGCATAAAGTCGTTTTCTTCATGGCCCAGCAGGTGGCAGTGGAACACGTATTCCCAGCCGAAGTTGGTCATCACGTTGGTGATCTGGGCCACCGCCGGCACGCCCGGTGGTGGAGCTATGGGCTGGAAACTCGCCGTCGAACCCGCCACCGTGCTCGGGTCCAGCAGCCGGATGCTGTCGGGGATGCCAAAGGGCAGCTTCATCGCTGTTGCCGTCGGCTTCAACGCTATGAGAATGTCTTCGAACGGGTTGGTCCGAATGGTGTCTTTCCAGCCGACTTCCTCGGGGTAAGGCGGCTTGACGATGTCGGCCCAGTCGACCCGGTTGATTAACTGCACGTCGAACAGGTGGAAGTGGAGAGCGTGCGAGTCCACACCCAGGTGTGTGATTTGCCAAAGGACCGGCACTTCAGGCGTGAGAAACTCGGTCGGCGGGTCTATATACTTCGCCAGGCCGATGACCGGGCCGGCCCCGACGTTCGGTGTGAGGGGATTCGGGGTGGAGCCGAGTTGGACGAACATGCGCCCGTACTCAGGGTCGAATCCTTCGGTCATGTTTTTGTAGGTAGGGGCCATGGCTCCATTCAGCATGGCAGTGGCCTGGGCACCCATGCCTCCACCTCCCGTGAGGAAGACTTGAGGAGCCTGCAGGTAACCCGAGCCCGCGTTCACGAGCACAATGGAGCCAACGGTATTGAGTGTCGGCAGCATCACGGTGGCCGTGGCGGTCACGCCGCCGGCTGTCGTCGGCGCGGCAATCGTGATCGTGGGGGCCGTCACGGTATTGGTGTAACCGGCGCCAGGCTCGACGACGCTGATGGCGGTCACCTGGCCGCCCGATATCGTGGCGACGGCTGTGGCTTGGACGCCGTTGGTGAGGCCGTTGAAGGCTGCGGGGCTGGCGGCGAGAGGCAGAGCCGGCGGACCGATCGTGACGGCAGGCGGCGTGGTATAGCCGCTACCAGCCGTCACCAGCGTGATGCCACCGATGGGGTTGAGCCCTGCCGTTGCTACGGCACCGCTGCCGACAGCAGAGGCAAACGAGACGGTGGGCGGCGTGGTGTAGCCGGCCCCCGGCATCATGGTCATGACTTTGGCCACAGGTTGAGGTGCTCCGGTCACGTTCAAAGACTCGGTGGCGACGTTGGTGAAGATATCAGGATAGGCCGTGCCATAGGCTGCGTTGAAGGCCGACTCCGGAACGACGATGGGGTCCTGACCGACCTTGAAGGCCTTTGGCAAAACGGTCTGTAGCGGTGCCAGGTTGTAGGGCACGGGAGTCCCCGCCGTCACGTTGATCTGCATCACCGTGCGCGTGTTGGGACCGAAGCCCAGCGGGGTCGACGGCGCGCCGCCCGAGCCGGTCTGGTCCGGATCGTCCGTGAAGTAGTCATAACGCACGTCATACAAGGGCATGGGCGCCGGGCAGTCGTTGTACATGATCAGGGTCTTGCCGGCGCATGAGGAGAGGTCCACGATGACGTCCGCGCGGATCGCCGGGTTCAGAAGCAGTGACTTGCTGGTGACACCACCAAAAGTCACGTTCTTGCGGTTGTAGTCGAAGTCCACCGGCTGCGGCGGGATCACATCGACATTGGCCAGGAAACCGGACTCGTTGCCGATCAGAATCCAGGGCGGACCCGAGGTCGCCGGATCAGGCACACCGCCGGGTCGGCCATCAATTGGCCAGGTCGGCCACGCCGGGATGGGAGAGGCCGGGACCATCTTGACTTCCGTATTCAGCGAAGTCACAGCGGTAGCGCCAGTACCAGGACCGGCGCCGGCATTATCCTGGATGAGCACAGTCGGAGTAGTGGTGTAACCGGACCCGGGGCTCGTTACGGTGATCGACCCGACTTCGCCGGTCAGCGCCGCCGTCACCAAGGCCGTCGTGCCAGCAGGGGGCGGGTCGACAGTGACAATGGGAGGAAGCGTGTAATCTACGCCTGGATCAGTAAGCGTGATGCCAGTAACCACTCCTCCGGCAATTGTTGCTGTCGCAGCAGCGCCATAGCCTGTGGTATCACCGGTGGCGCGGGTGAACGTGACGAGGGGAGCAGTGGTGTAACCTGAGCCTGGATTCGCGATTGTGAAGGTGCTGCTGACGCCCTGGGTCAGCGTTGCCGTTCCCGTAGCCGCCACACCCGGAGCGGGAGGAGCCGAGAAGGTGACGGTAATGGGGCCGGTAAACCCACTGCCTCTCGTAACCACGCGCGTGCTGATGGGCTCCGCATAGAACAACGAGAGATTGAGCGTGCGGTCATTGCCTACGCTGAGAATCCGAAAGCGGACCGGCTCCGGCGGCAGCGTGATGGTCGGGTAGGCGGTACCGTTCACGATGATCGAATCCATGAACGATTCTGGCGTGATCGTCGGGCTTGGCAGGACAGGGTTGTTCACAACCATCGGCGGGTTCATCCAGGGGCCGTAGTCCCACCTGCCCATCACAGTGATGCCCGTCGGGTCGTAGATGTTCTCATTCACGACATACTCATGTGGCCACCAAAGATACCCGCCGGGGCTGTTGGGCGCGTATGTGCTCCAGAGCGGATCCACTGCCGCGGTGTAGGAAGTCGGCGTGGCGCCCGTCGCCGCGAAGCCCGGTCCGGGCGGCGTGGTCGCGTCGTTGACCCAAGATTTGTCCTGAATAACCAGCGGGATTCCATATCTGTACTGCGCTCCCAGCGAGGCCTGATTCGGCAGGATGGGCGTGGGCGCAGTGCCTGCCTGGGCAAAGACACCCGACACGTCCGTGCCGTCAATCAGGTCGTCCTCGACCTGGTCCGTGATGAGGTAAGGCGCGGCCTCACCGACATAAACATTCAGCCGGGTGATTCCCCAGCAGTGGTCATGGTAGAACAACAATCTGGCTGACTGTCCGTTCGTGTAGTAGTAGGTGATCGCTCCAGGCCCCGGGTCCGGCATATCCGGGACGTTTTGCGTGGAAGCGCCCCTGAGGTATGGAGTGACTTCGCCCGCGGGTGCGACCCACTGATGCGGTGTTCCGTCACTGATCCATGGAGTTCGACCGCCATGGAGATGGAAAAGGGCCCGGTTCTGCGTGAAGTTCTGCCCGGCGGTGGGTCCCATTCCTGCTCCCATGACACCCATGTCGACTGGTATGAAAAGATTGCCGGCGGCGCCAACGGGGTTGTAGTTGACCAACTTGACACGGACTGGCCTGTCTTTCTTTGCCAGGATCAGCGGTCCCATGTACTGGGGCCTCTCAACCGCAAAAGCCGTTGCGGGAGCCGAAGTGGCAAACGTGATCGCGGAAAAAGCGAGGTGCTTGCTGTTGCCTGTGGCCGCAATCACCGGGGTCTCAATCTGCACGTAACCTCGAAGCCTGGTCGGGGG
The DNA here is from genome assembly GCA_035542775.1 of Phycisphaerae bacterium. Classification (GTDB taxonomy): domain Bacteria; phylum Planctomycetota; class Phycisphaerae; order UBA1845; family UTPLA1; genus DATKKX01. The sequence continues at coordinate 7,299 of DATKKX010000455.1, forward strand.
GAGGTCCGTGTTCATCTTCTGCAGGTAGTCGACGACGGCGATCTCGTAGTAATCCGAGCCCGGGTAGGTGGTAGTGTCGGCGATGGCGATCGGGATGTACTGCCCGAGGCCGTTCACGTTGGGATCGCCGGCGGCCGGGTTGACCGCAAGACCAGGGAGCGTGTCGACGAACTTCCGCATGTTAGGGCTGTTGGCATAGTGGGGCAGATTAAGGTCGACAAGGGGATTCTGGCCCGAGGGAAGGGTCAACGCCTTGCTCATTCCGCCTGCCAGCGGAACAGCCATACTGGTCGTGGCGGCCGTTTCGTAAGCCTCTTCGGGGGTTTGCCCTTCCTGCATTGCCTCAAGACGCGCCCTGGCCTCATGCCGTCTCTGGACCGCGGTCTTGTGCGTCTCTGCATACCCTGTGGGGTCCACACCGGCAGGTGGCACCACGATCACAGCCGGATCTGTTTGTTGGGCAGACTGATCACCGGGTGACGGCGAGACGTTTGATAAGGCTGCTGCCGCGGGTGCTCGAGATTGCGAGAGAGCCTGATCGACTCCCCAGATGAGAACGCCACTCAGCAGCAGTACACATGAACACATCCAAATTCTGTACTTGCTCATAGTCTCCGACCCTTTTTCCTAAATGTCACCGATTAGTGCGAGAAGTAATCAATCCCAATTGCCCGCCACGAAACTCGTGGCACGCCGTACCCTTTTTTCCAACCCCCTTTCCACGGGAAATGAACCCGCAGCAATAAGTCCTTGGTCGCCTACCGACACACCCTGATCGTGGTCTGTCGACAAAGTTTCACGTTCAAATAGCGCCGGCAGCCGGCCAGGTCCATAAGTCTTTGGCTTAGGGTGTTTACCCGGTGCGAATCAGCTATGGTGCTGCGGGGGATTGGGAAGGGGCGGTGCTACGGCCAGTGGATCGGGCCGGGAGATTTGAGAAACCCGCAGGAGATCGGCCAGGGAATTGACGCCTAGTTTGGCCATAGCGCGGCGCCGATGCAGATCCACCGTCTTTCGGCTGAGCTTCAGGGTGAGGGCGATTTCCTTGGCGGCGTTGCCTGCCGCCAAGAGGTCCAGCACTTCACGCTCGCGCGGCGTCAGGGTGGCCAGGCGTACGGCCACGTCGGACCGGCCGGCCTCCTGACGGCGCCGGCCCGCATCAATCTCCAGGGCTTTTCGGATGGCATCCAGCAGAACCTGGGCCTTGTAGGGTTTCTTGATGAAGTCCAGGGCCCCGTTTTTCATCGCTCGGACCGCCTTCTCCACGTCGGCGTGCCCCGAGATGGCAATGATGGGTATTGAGATCCCATTGCCGATCAGCCGTTCCTGCAGCTCCAGCCCGCTGGTGCCTGGCATGCAGAGGTCCAGGATCAGGCAGCCCGGCCTTTCCGGTTGGCAGCGGCTGAGGAATGCGTCGGCCCCGCCATAGGCTTCGGCTGGCAGGCCCACTGATTCAATTAGCCGGACGAGGGATTGTCGCACGGCCTCATCATCGTCCACGACGAAAACCGTCGCCGCTGCCGTCATGGCCCGGTGTCTCCTGTGTGGATCGGAAGCGTGAAGCGGAGTACGGCGCCGCGTTCCGGCCCCGAGGCGGCCGACAAATGCCCGCCGAATGCCTCGACAATCGTTCTACTGATGGGCAGTCCCATGCCGAGACCGTGTTGCTTGGTGGTGAAGAAAGACTCGAAGATCCGGTCCGTGTCGCCATCAGGCAGGCCCGGTCCCGTATCGCAGATCGCGCACTCGACTGACTCATCATTGGTTCGGTGGGTTTGAATGGTCAGTTGGCGCAGCCCGTTTCCGTTTCCAGCCATTGCCTCCAGACCGTTTCGCATCAGATTCACCAGCACCTGCTCGATCTGGACTGGATCCGCCGTGACCCGCGGCAGCGAGTCTTCGAGTTCCAGGAGCACACGCGCTCCCGTTTGCCGCGCTTCGGATCTCATCAGATCCGCGGCCTCGCGTGCCAAGCCGTTGAGGTCCACCGCCGTTCGTCGCGGCTCGCGCTCGCGAATGAAGTTGCGGATCCGCTCGATGATCTCCCCGGCCCGCTCGGCCTGGTCGGAGGCTCGCTCCAGATCGGGCAGCAGCACGACCGGTCTGGGCTCGCCGCCGTGGATCCGCTGCAAGCAGGCCTGGATGTAGTTGACGATTGCGGCCAGCGGCTGGTTGATTTCGTGCGCGAGCCCGGTGGCCATCTCGCCCATGGTTGTGAGGCGCGCAACATGAGTCAGCTCCATCTGCCGCTGTCGAGCCAACTCCTCGGCCCGCACGCGGGCGCTGATGTCCTGAACGACCCCCGTGAACATCTGCCGTCCCGGCAGGCGCACGTCGCTGCAGATGATCTCGAGAGGAAAAACCGAGCCGTCCTTGCGCATCCCCAACACTTCCCGGCGCATCCCGATGACCCTGGCTTCGCCGGTGCGGACGTAGCGGGCCACGTAATCGTCGTGGTTCTCGCTGTGCGGGGACGGCATCAGCACGCTCGCGCTCCTGCCGATCACCTCGTTGGGACTGTATCCGAAGATGGCGGCCGCGGCTGAGTTGAAGGAAGTGATGATGCCGCGATCATTCATGGTGATGATGCCCTCGCCGGCGGTGTCCACGATGGCGCGGGTCCAGGCCTCGCTCTCCAGGATTTTTTGTGCCTGCTCGTCGGCCTGCTGTCGGGCGAGAAGCAGAGCGGAGAGGGAGTGGCAAAGAACCGCCACCGCGCCGCCGAGCAGCAACACGGTTCCACCCTCGCCCAAGCCGGTCAGAACCGCTCGAAGGGGGTCGCCGGAGAACTGGGATAAGTCGTCCAGCAGCATCAGGGCGGCACAGACTGCGCCGCCAAACAGGGCGAACCAGCCACCCCACCGCAACGTCCTGGTGTTTCTTGCATTTGCCGTAAGCATTAGCGCTCCCGAGGCCAGACCACGTCGCGGGCGTCGTGGCGACGTGCCACAAGCTGATGGAGTCGCGTCGGCAATGTGGTCCTCAGAACCTACCCCACTCGGCGATCCCGGCGCGTCCTCTGGCCCCGCTGGATTATCCCATAGCCTCTGCAGGATGATTGGTAATGCCCTTGCCGCTACCGGCCCGCCCGCGCGCATGGGTTCAGGCGACCTTAGGAGTGGCGTTCCAGAAAGTCAACCGGAAACGGGCATCCTTCCGCGAAAGTCCTTCAGCACAAATCCGCATGGCGCCGGGCCTCCGCTGGCGCAGCGTAACTCCAGTTTAGTGGCTTGGCCCGGTCGTCAATACCGGGTGATTACCTGGTTCCGATGGCGGGCGCGAATGTGGCCCGGCGGATCTCCAGGTCGTCAGGGTTGAACCCTCCAAGACGGCGCCATCGTTTCGAGAACGAGGACGGATTTTGGGCAGATTGGCCAGGCAAGCATAGTCCCCTCGATGGCGGTGACGGTCGCCACCTCCGATGCATCCCGAGAACATCGGCGGCTTGAGGCGCTGACCATGCCGGGCGTAATTCCGCCGCGAGCCCGCCGGTTCCCGCCGGCACGTCCACTAAGTCATGGACCCACACGGCCGGTGTATTGACAGCAGGTGTGCTCAGTGAAGGGCTTCATTGCTGCCGGCGCGTCGGACAGTTCGCTCAACCGGCTTCAAACGACATGGGCTTCCGGCTTGGTCACACCGTGGAGGTAACGGTTCGCCGCGAAGCATCGGTCCGGCGTGTAGACATCGATGCCGAATGCTGCGGGGATGCTCATGAGTTCCTGCTCCTCCACAGGGCCGACTTTCTTACGCCACCGTTCGATCAGGTAGTGTACATCCCCGACTTTGTCGGCGGTGCCCGAAGACACGGTGCGGGAGGGCCTGCGAATCTGCATGCGCATGGCGTCGATGTCCGGGAGGTCCAGTCGTTGCGAGAGCAGGTTCAATACCAGATCCGGCTGGAGCACGGTCTGTTCGTACGTAATCGTAAGCCAATCCGGGTGGGTGCGCGATTCGAGGGCGCGGATCGGCGCAAGGAGCGTCAGCACCCAATCGAGAACATGCACGGCGAGAAGGGATCCGCTGGCGAGGATGCGTCGGGCCAGATCCACCTGGCTTCCCGTGAGGTGAGTGTCCACGAACCAGCGGTGATTCAGATAGGCGCCGCATTCTTCTGGATGATTGGCCGCTATCGAAGAGAGTGCGTTGGCGATGGGATGTCGCAACAGCAGGACTATATCCACGGGGAACTGCTCGGCGAACCACTCGATCATTGCTGTTGCGGTCGGCATCTGGAAGACCACTCGATCCGTGATGCGATGAAAATACGGCTCCCAGAAATGAAGCATGGGGTAGATGTGGATTTTGGCCGTCACGACCCGCCGGGCGAACTCGCGGAAGCGCCGTTCAGCTTCGCCCTCAAAGTGCACAAAGCGATCGAATCTGTAGTCGCCTGGGCACTGGGCCGCCTCGGCCAGGCTTGGAATCTCGTCCTTGAAGCGCGAGTACAGCGCCACACCGAAGGCATCCCCGACGTAGCGGATTCCCGGATGGCTTGCCATGGTGTTCAGGATCCATGTCGAACCGCTGCGGCGCCTGCAGAACAACAGAACGTTGGGCCTCTTCCCCTGCAAGTGCCGGCAGCAGAGACGAAAGGCGATCTCATACGCGGTAACCTTCCACCGCTCGTTGCGCAGGTTTCGAATCCCCACAAGATTAAGCGGATGCATAGTCACACTTCCCTCCGTCCGGGGTGCCGACCTGGCTCGGAAGCACTTCACCGGCGGCGAAAGCCCGCATGCTTCCGGGCGGGAGGGTCTCACCAACCTCTTGGGTTCGCAGATGCATCTCCGCATTGGCCGGATCCTGAGCCGCGGCGACAATGCGTTCGGCGAGACTGCGGTAGCTGAAACGATGGGCGTTGATCGCGGCGCGGCACCGCCGAGCCTCCAGTTTGCTCACTATCCTTTCACCGATCAAGAAGCCAGCTGCGTTGACAATCCGTTCCTCCAGTTGGGCGTAGTTGCCGGGCTCGAAGTATCGTCCCGTCTGGGGCTCGAGGACGAGATGCGAAATGGTGGCGTCATTGACCAGCACCATGTACAGCCCCGTCCCCATGGCCTCCTGGATGGTGATCGACGGCTGCAAGTGCCAAATGCCGAAGTCGGCCGCGTTGTACAGCCGCGCCAGCGTCTCCCTGTTTGCGAAGGGCAGGTAAATGAATCGCTCCTTCAGGTCCGACCGCGTGATCAGCGACAGGATTCGATCGCTTTCCGCGTCCCCCTTCCGTAGTCCAATGAGCATTGCCTTTAGTCTCGGGACGCGCCGCATGGCCCGCGACACGACCGACACCCAGATATCCAGTCTCTTGACCGGCGTCATCCTGCAGGAATGCAGGGCGACAACCTCATCGTCGGCGATACCCAGCCGCCGTCGCTCAGCGGAGCGCCCTTCCTCGTCTACCAAGAACGCGGCAGAGTCGAACCCGTAAGGTACCAGAAAGCATTTGCGCAGCAGTAGTTCGCGCCGCCCGCCGGAGGCGACGCGGGGGAGGACGAAGTCATACGTGTCGGGCGTGACGAAGAGCACGGCATCACTTGCTTCCATACAACGGCGCACGGCAGAACGTTTCAGGACAAAGAAGCCGGCTTCCAGCAGGAGATTTCGCAGCATTTCCAGTGGACGCGGCAGGGTCGTTCGTCTCTGGGCGTGGTTCTGCTCGGTCATGCACATCAGGCCTCCGCCGACCGTGGCCCATTCCTTGATCAGCCGAGTGGGGAACAAAGAGGCCGGTTCGTGAATGATGGTGAGATCCGGCCGAAACCCCCGCAGTGCCTCCGTGAGACCGGGACAAGTGACTATCCTGCGAGGTCCAAGCCATGCATGCAGTCGGTGCACCTCTCCTCCATCGAACAGCTCCACGCCTTCGGAGAGGTTCTGTTCGTACACACAGCGAAGCGATTGCGGCGCATAGGGCGATGTGAAAACGCGCACAGCGTGCCCTAGCCCGCGGAAAGCGTGAAACCAGCCGGTCGCTTCATATCCCAACCCCGGCAGGAAGAATGGGTGTACCAGCGCAATTTTCATCGCCGGACCTCTCCGCGCCTATGCATGCTGGACGGTCAGATGGGAAGGCGCGGCATGGCCTCCCTCCTCCAGAACCCGGCATGAGTTTCTGTCTCCCCCGAAGCCCATTCGAGAAGCCCACCAATCGATTGTTCGGCGCAGTCCTTCGTCAAAACGAACCTCTGCTTCAAAACGAAGTACTTTCTTGGCGAGCCGGCAGTCCGCGAGGCGATCACGCACGTCGGCGTTCCTGACGGCCCTGTATACGGGCTTGATGTCCTTGCCCAGGGCTTGGTTGATCTTCGCGATGACCTGGTTCAGAGTGAGCCATTCGCCGCATCCGATGTTGATGACTTGACCGGTCGTTCTCGCCGCCGCCGCGCTCAGCAGATTGGCCTGCACGACGTTGTCGATGTAGGTGAAATCGCGAGTCTGTTCACCATCACCGTAGATGACCGGCGAACGATCGGCCAGTATCGCCATGATGAAAGCTGGGATGACCGCCGTGAACAGCTTCTGGGGAACCTGGCGTGCGCCGAAGACGTTGAAGTATCGAAGTGATATCGTTTCGAGTCCGTAGCACTCCCAGAAGACTCGACAATAGGTTTCACCCATGACCTTCTGAGCGCTATAGGGGCATCCTGGTCTGGGCGGTTGCCCCTCGTGTTTGGGAAAGCCCGGCGCGTCGCCATAAGCGCTGCTGCTGGCTGCGTAGATGACCCGCCGACAACCTGCATACCTGGCGGCTTCGAGGATGTTGTACGTCCCCGTTACATTGGTGTGGTGCGACAGGCGGGGCTCCTGCAGGCTGATTCGCAACGGCACCGCGCCCTCGTGGAAAACCACGCTGATACCCTGGCAGGCACGAGCGCAGTCTGCGGGGCTTCGGAGATCGCCTTCGATCACGTCGATCCTCGGCGCCGCCCCGGCAAGGTTCTCCCGCGATCCGGTGCTGAAGTTGTCCAAGACGCGGACGTAATCTCCGCGCTCGACGAGTGCCTCAACCAGGTGTGACCCGATGAAACCGGCGCCGCCTGTCACCAGGTATTTTGCCACGGTCAGGGCCCTCACCTCCAATTGGCTGCCGCGGGCGTCTGCCGCCATTGTGGCCGCACACTATGAATGGCGGTTGGGCGCCAGAGTCACAACACAGAAATGCGGTTGACCGCGTATCGATTCCGGGGGCACCGTTTGACGGTGTTGCTGCTCCGGGATGATGCCCCCTCATCGCACGAACTCGAAATTGACACTTACAGCATACCAAGCCCGCCCAATAAGTCAAGGCGCTGCCCCTCCGCCCACGCTGCTGAGGTCGGCGAGGGCATGGAGGGAAGGGATTTACAGCCAGTTTGCGAGGCTGGTGGATCCGCACATTGTCCAGGAATCGGGCAATGCCCCCCCCGGGGGAGGCGGGCACGCCGACAGGCGCGGCGGGAGTCGAAGGCCGGACTCGGCATCAGGATGGTCCGCCCAAAGGAGCGGAGGATATTGCGGTTCGAGGAGCATTCCTTGTCCTGAGCGCCGCCGAGAAAATCGCGCGCCGGTTTCGCGAGGAGGTGCAGGATCGGTGCTTGCCAGGCGCCTGAAAGGGGTGATGGGTGTGACCTGGGTGCTGCACTGTCGAAGTGCTTCGCTGATCATTCAAAAGCAAGGAACCACGCGCCAACCAGCATGATGAGCACGCCGGCGATCCGTCGCAGGATGTCTGTGCCGCGGTTCCACCCCTTGGAATCGACCAGCCGTTGAACGAAGCCCATTGACGTTCCGCCGACGAGAACCAGGCCGCAATGGCCGAGACTGTAGGCCACCAGCAACATGAGGCCGAAGGCCATCCCGCGCAAGGGGGTGACGACAATCAGCGCGCCCAGCACAGGACCGGCGCAAGGCAGCGATATCAGCCCAAAGAGCAGTCCGAGGAGCAGCGCCCCGACAAAACCCCTTTGCTTGGGCTGTAGTCCGGAAGGGACGGGAATCCGCAGTCTGATCGCCCCCAGCAGGTGCAGGCCCATCAGCAGGCAGACGACCGCTGCGATGTACTTCCACCAGCCTGCGGGAAGCAGCGTGCTGGCCGACCACACCCCGAACCAGATCAGGGCGAACATGATCGTCAGCCCAATGGCGAACGTCAGCGACAGGAGGAAAGAACGGGCAACCGTCCGCTTCTCCTGCCCGGCGACGTAGCCGACCATGAGCGGCGCCGCCGCCAGCACACAGGGATTCGCGGCGGTCAAGAGTCCGCCTGCCAGGGCCGCGAGGGGGCCAGCCAGGGATTGCCCTCCACGACGCGGGCGAGGCTCTCGGACCACTCTTCGAGCATCTACTTGACCCCCAGTTCCGCGAACTTGGCGATGAAGTCCTTCTTGGGGAGAAATCCTTCATGGCGCCAGATCTCCTTGCCGTCGCGGTCAAAAAAGATCTGCGTCGGGATCAGCCGGATCTTGTACGGAGTCGCGGCCTTGGGACTCTTCCAGACATCGATGAACTCGACGACGACGCGGCCGGCGTATTCCTTCCTCAACTCCACCAGGATCGGCGCCAACTCCTTGCAGGCCTTGCATTTGTCGGCGCCGAGATCGACGACCCGAGGAAGCTTGGCGTCAACCGCCTGCGACGTTGGCGCATCCGTTGGAGCGGATGGCGTCGGCGCGGTCTCCTCTTCACGGGGGGGCGATCGGTTCGCCTGCGCTTCGCCCGCATCAGCGGTCCGCCCCGCTGAATCCTCGAGCGATACTGGTACGGTGTCCGGTGGAGCGGCCTCCGCTGCATCGGCTTGGACAGCCGGCGCCGCCTCGGGGCTGACGGGCTCTACACCCTTCGGCGGGAGCGATTGCTTCGGGGTCGGTTCAACCTTGCGAGGCGTCTCGGGCCGCGGAGGGGACGGCGCCTCGGGCTGCTCCGGCACTGCGACGGCCGGTTCGACACTCGCCGTCGCCTCGTCACGTTGCTGACTTTTGTACCATGCCACGCCTCCAACGAAGGCGATGACGATCGCCACGATCAGGCCGTTGACCGCCGGACTTCGAGGCATCTTCAACCCTCCGCGCCGCGCGGGCGTATCTCAACTCTCCATGAACTGCGCCAGCTCCGACCGGACGTACTCCTGGAACTCGTGCGGCTTGTCGACCAGCTCCCAGACTTTCGGCAGGTTCTTCCATCGCGCCACCTTACCGTCCTTCAGCTCAACCAGAATGAGCGCCTGGGCCTGGAGCTGGAAATCCTGCTCGAAGTGACCGTTGCCATCGGACTCGATGTTCACCGCTCTCCACGCAAGCGTGCCGTCATGCAACGGACCGCCAAAGCGGCTCTCCACCGTCTCCTTCGACTGCTTCTCGATCGAAAGGCATGTCGGGCAGCGAAGCGTGCGATGGAAGTAATAAGCGATGAACTTGGGCTCGGCTTTACCGGAAGCGCCGGGCCCATCAGTAGTTGAAGTCGACGGCTTGTTACAGGCCCCGCCGAGAAGCAGGGCCAGCCCGGCGAGGGCTGACAGCGCCGCCGTCCTGATCAGGCTGCCACGGAAGCCGGCAGTGCGCGTGTTCTCATCCGCCGGCGGACTCTTGCTCTGCTCGCGATACTGCATCGTTTGTATCCTTGTCTTGTGATTCCACCGCCGACCTCGGCGCGGGCGCCGCGGTCGATGGCGGACCGCCGAAACGGCAATCCGTGCACCGGGTCATACTGTCGCAACAGCGGTATTCCGATTCGTCGTTCATTCTCTTACTTGCCAAGAGCGTTGGTCAGCAACGTGGTCAGATCCGCCTCGCTGACCACTTTGCCGGTCACCTTCACTTTGCCGTCGATGGCCAGCGCCGGGGTCATCATGACGCCGTACGAGGCGATCTTGCTGATGTCTGTCACTTTAATCAGTTCGTATTTGACGCCGAGCTTGTCCGCGGCGGCCTTGGCATTGGCCGCCAGAGTCTCGCACTTCTTGCAGCCCGTCCCCAGAATCTCGATCTTCATCGGTCACCCTTTCAACCTTATCTTTCGCTCGTACTCCGGGCTTGACAACGCGGCTACTGCAACCTTCATACGAACATCCCAAAAACGTAGCCGACAATGGTCGAAAGCACGACGATCAAACCGCAGAACGCCACCGTTTTGGCCCCCCCCATGATCTTCCAGATGAGAATCATGCTGGGCAGCGACAGCGCCGGGCCGGCCAGCAAGAGCGCCAAGGCCGGGCCTTGGCCCATGCCGTGCTCCAACAACGCTTGCGTGATCGGCACTTCGGTCAACGTCGCGAAATAGAACAGGGCACCGATCACCGAGGCGAGAAAGTTGGATGGCAAGCTATTGCCGCCTACCAGTTGGCCGATTCGCTCGCCGGGAAGCAAGGCATTGATAAAGCCGACGACGAAGACACCGCCGAACAGGATTGGAATCATGAGCTTGGCGAAATCCCACGTGTTCCCCATCCACGTCCAGAACTCTTCCCGCCCCACCCAGCGCCAGGACATCCACGCTACCGCCAGGAACATCGCTCCGGCGAGATACCAGCGCAGGTCATAGACGTCCATCACCCAGGTCTTGGTCGTCTTCTCGATCCCGGCGATCTCGGCCTTGGGAATCTCCAGTTGATCTCCGACGCGCGCCGAACCGGTCGCCCCCTGGACCTGAACCATATAGTCGTCATGCCGCTCTTCGAGGACCACGCCGCGAATCACCGTCCCGTCTGTCTTGCGCACGATGGCGTCGCCGGGATTGAACCAATCGCTGAAGATGAGGAAGCAAATCATGCAGCCCAGGAACAAGGCGCTCTGCCAACCTCGCAGGCGACCCGCTGGCGGCTCCGGCAAGAGCAACGCCGCCTCGGCCTTGGTCTTCTCCTCCCGGCGGAAGATCGCCGCCATCGCCAGGCCGACTACGAAGGCAAAGCCGATCGCACCAATCGCCCGTCCCAGCCCGATGGGCATCCCCAGCACGCGGGCGGTCAGGAAGATCGCCAGGATGTTGATGGCCGGGCCGGAGTAGAGAAAAGCGGACGCCGGTCCAAGCCCCGCGCCCATCTTGTAGATGCCCGCGAACATCGGCAGCACGCTGCACGAGCAGACCGCCAGGACCGTGCCCGCGACGGAGGCGACGGTGTAGGCGGCGAACTTGTTGGAGTTCGGCCCGAGATAGCGCATGACGGACGCTTGCGACAGGAACGTGATGATCGCTCCGGCAATAAACAGGGCGGGCACCACGCAAGCCAGCGTGTGATTCCGAGCATACCACTGGAGCAGCTTGAAGGCTTCAAGAATGGCGGTCGTCACCTTGGGGTTGGACAGCGGCAGGTAGTAGGCGATCAGAAAAATCGCGGCAAAGATGGCGAAGATCTTCCACTGTTTCATTCGAGCGCTTTCCTCAGACTGCTGTGCAGCTCATATCGAAGGGCCGGCGCGCCGGGGAAGCCTGCGCCCGGCTGATGCGGCTGTTGCCCCCACCGCCGCCTGTTGAGCCTTCAGGTTCTGCCGGAGCACGTTTTCGATGCAGCCGAAAAAGCCGTCCAGGCAGGTGCATCGAACGCGGTAGCGCGTCACCAGCCCCTCCTTGTGGCACTCGACCAGACCGGCGTTCTTCAAAATGGCCAGGTGCTTTGACACGGTCGACTGGTCGGCCCCCATCAGGTCGGTCAGCTCGCAAACGCACATCGGCTTTTGCTTGATGGCGTCGAGCAGCCGCAGGCGGCTGGGATGGGCCAGGGCCTTAGCCACCCGGGCGCGAGCTTCGTATTGTTCGGCGTTCAAAAACTTCATGGCAATATGGTAGTTTAACCATATACTCGCGCCAAGTCAACAGTTCCTTCTCCGGGGCGCAGGCCGACCCGGCTGGTAGTTCGCGATCCAGTACAGTGGTGGGTGACCAGCTATCCCCTTTGGGCGAACGATATCGCGTCGCGGAGCGAAGCGGTGAAGAGCCGCCAGCGGGTGGGCTTTGTCTTGCGCCGCAGGCGAGCGACAGAATCAGCAACCGGATGGTTGCACTCCGGGCAGCGAGCATCAAGCCGCAACGTGGCAATGATGTATCCGCACTTTTGGCAGCGGGGCGTTCGCGGCCGCCAGGCCGGACCGTCGGCCGCGCCGGCATACCGCAGGCCGGAACGCCAGAGGATGGCGAGCCACCAGAGGCCCAAGGCGGTAATCGCGACAAGCGCGAGCAGTGCGGCGCCGTTGCCTACGTTGATGAGTTCATCCATCTCTCTCGGGCGATCAAGAGGAGAAGGGGCAGCGACAATAAAATGATCCAGGACCCACGGCCAAAACGACACCGCGAGCCCGATGGGGATTAGAACGGTCATGCTCCACAAGACGAGGCGCATGCAGCGGCCGAAGAGGGGGGTGAGGCGCTCGCCCGCCGCGGCGAACGGCATCAGGGCTGCCGCCAGGGCGAGGAGGCTTGCCGGAATAGCAGCGAGGATTAGCAGTAACGTGTATCCGGAAGTAGCAGACCATCCCGGGTTTGATGCCCCTGTGTGAATCAACGCCACAAGCGCGGCCAGAGGCGCGCGCGGCACCTCGCTGAGCGTGAAGTTTGAACTTGGCGTGCTGAGGCGAAATACTAGGTACCATGGCCCCGTATACGTCTCTGCCACCGTAGTGTCGATTCCGCATGCCGGCAGGCCGAAACCGACGCCGATGCCGATCAGACCCGCCCAGACAGCGGCGTGCCAGCCCGCCGCGGCCACGAAAGGTCCCATCCGCTTGGGAGCAAACCAGAGAAGCACCATCGCAGGGAGGGCCGACAGGCCATGAATCGTGCGAACCCGCCCCGGCGCGTCCGCGCGCAGAGCCGGCCATTCCTGCGGGACCGTTTCCCTGGCGCCGCTCGTGTCAACGATTGGTTCCTGATTCCTGGAGATCCCCTGCGGCCCTCCCTTCAGCTCCAATCACTCCGGTCGTGTATGGCCAAAAACAATGTCGTCGGCGGACGTCTTGCTACCGCGTCCTCCGCCATCGTCGACCATGTTTGTTCCGACGGAATACAGCATGTAGTCATCCTCCTCGGGCTTCCAGAAATAAAGAAGCGGCTCGTTGCTGTATGGATCGAGCGGAATCGCATCCAAGTAGTCGCCGACCAGCGGCTCCAGGGATCTTGGATACTCGTCGTGCTCGCCCCGGTAGGCTGATAGTGCAATTCCGGCAATCGTCGCCCGGCGAAGCCCGATTTGACGCGCGAGCGCATCCCAGTGATGGATATAATCCGCGCTTGTCCACCCGTTGAGGAGGGGACCATCCAGCAAGTTGAAGGGAACATGTTGATTGAAGTCGGCCAGCGCTCGCAGAATATCAGGCCGTGCCAGCTTGTCCACGGCCTCCAGTTCTTGTCGCACACGGGCGATCTTGCCCGCGACTGTCCGGCGGCTGTTGAACAGCGGGGAGAAGCAGTTCCAGAGTCCACATCGAGGATAGGATGAGGGATCATTATTCAACATGTCTATCCGACTCAGAACGAGCCAGCCGTCGCCAGCGTTGTCGATCGTATAGGTTTGGTCAAGCTCGGCCAAATGCCACGAGGCCAGGGCTTCCACATGTCGATGCCACAGAACGTGGTCATCCGGGAGGTTTGATGACAGGAGGGTAATCAGGCGGTTGGCTTGGGTTCGAGTGAGATCATTCGCGAAGACCATTCGTGAAATCTCGGTTTCGGCTTTCGCTTCCGCGTTCCGCCCGTTCCCCAACCCCTCCGTATTGGGTGAGCTCATGCACAACCCCGCGAACCTCAGGAGGATTTCCAGATCGTCGCATGCGGCATCGACGTCATGCTGCCCGGCGTGACGGTATCCCGCCCGTGCGCACAGCAGATCCTGAACGTATTTTATTCGTTCTCTCGATTCGCACGTAACAACACAGACGCCCGGCCTGATGGCGGCAACCAGCGAAAGGGCTCGCTGTATGTCTGGGGTGTTGAGAAGATCGATGATGGCTTGAAGATATGGGAGGCTCTTGGGTGTCCACGGCCCTTGAAGCGCGTTCTCCGGCCTGATGGGCTCCCCTGGAGGCCAGTGGACGCCGTCGGGCGGCGAGAAGCGCTCGTTTGGAATCGCGGCAAGGGCGACCAGTAGCTCCGGAGTGCGATCCAACTCAGGATCGAGCGGCTCGCCGAAAAGAGTGTCCCCTGGGCGCGTGAAGCTGGTGTCCGCGGGCACGCCATTCCATCTTGAAGCCGCAATAAATGTGAACCAGATCAGAAAGCCGCAATAAAACAGTATTGCGGCCGCTCGGCGGCGTTTGCAGGCGAGCACGGTGATCGTCGGCTCAGCGTTCACAATCGCATCTTACGCGCGAGCCGATTGTCCGACCACCGGCCCGACCTCCCCCGCGAACCATCTCCGCCGCAGCCAGAACGCCACATTTACCAGGCTGATCAGCACCGGCACCTCCACCAGCGGCCCGATCACCGCGGCGAAGGCGGCGCCGTGCTTGATGCCGAAAACCGCCACCGCCACGGCGATGGCCAGCTCGAAGTTGTTGCTCGCCGCGGTGAAGGCGATCGTCGCCGTCTTGCCGTAGTCGGCCCCGGCCTTCTTGCCCATCCAGAAGGAGACCAGGAACATGATCACAAAGTAGATGCAGAGCGGTATCGCGATGCGGATGACATCCAGCGGCAACTGCACGATGTACTCGCCCTTCAGCGAGAACATGACCACGATGGTGAAAAGCAGGGCGATGAGCGTGATCGGCGAGATCCGCGGGATGAACTTCGTCGTGTACCATTCGCGGCCCTTGAGCCTCAGCAGCGCGATCCGCGTGAACAGCCCGGCGAGAAACGGGATACCCAGGTAAATGAAGACGCTCTTGGCGATCTGCCCGATCGTCACGTGGACGACCACGCCGGACAGCCCGAACATCGGCGGCAGCACCGTGGTGAACAGCCAGGCATAAACCGAATAGAACAGCACCTGGAAGATTGAATTGAAGGCCACCAGCCCGGCAGCGTATTCGGGATCGCCCTTGGCCAGGTCGTTCCACACGATGACCATGGCGATGCATCGGGCCAGTCCGATCATAATGAGCCCGACCATGTACTCGGGGTAACCGCGGAGAAAAATCATCGCCAGGGCGAACATCAGGATCGGCCCGATCACC
Organism: Phycisphaerae bacterium; assembly: GCA_035542775.1. Lineage (GTDB taxonomy): Bacteria > Planctomycetota > Phycisphaerae > UBA1845 > UTPLA1 > DATKKX01. The sequence continues at coordinate 22,376 of DATKKX010000455.1, forward strand.
CAGTTCTGCACCAGCGACAACCCCAGCACCCGGAGATTGCGAAAGACGTCGCCAAGTTCCTCGTACTTCACCTTGGCCAGCGGCGGATACATCATCAGGATGAGCCCGATGGCGATGGGGATGTTGGTGGTGTCGACCTGGAAGCGGTTGATGAATCGCTCGACGCCCGGCACGAAGTAACCGCCGAGCACGCCGACACCCATGGCGAGAAAGATCCACAACGTGAGAAAGCGGTCGAGGAACGACAAACCACGAATGCCCTCTCTCTTCATTGCCACATGCTCCGCCTTGCGATCTATGGCCGCTCTCGTTGCTCCACTGGAACACACTGTCTCACGAACGCTCACCGCTCTCGGCTCTTGACGGGGCCGGCTCGATCATGTTCGCGGCGACCTTGAGCCCGGCGCGAACGATCAACTCCGGCGGAATCGTCTCATAGACCCGGCCGTCGACGATGGTTGTGCGGCAGTCGCTCTCGCCGCAACAGCCGCTGCACCGGCTCACGCCTGGCTTGGCCCCGAGGATCTCCTCCAGCGACCGTTCGGCGATCCATATCCGATTGGATTGGCTTGGGTCGAGCTTGAACTGTTCGGGCGTGAGCCGCGCCTTCACCACGGTGACGCGCAGGCCCAGCGGCCTGAGCGACGCAGTCAGCAGCCGGCGGGCCTCCTCAATCGACCGCTCGGTGTTTTCGCACCGCCCGCAAGTGTCGCCGCCGCTTTCGGTCAGCCGCTGCCAATGGATGGTCAACGTCCGTGCTGCGGCCGAATTCGGAAATCCGCCCGTTGGACCAGCGCAGCCGGTCGCGAGCATAAGCACAGTTGCCGCGTGCGCCAGATAAAGGCCCCGTGTCTTGTTCACGGTCTGCTTCCTCGCCATTTTGCTGGCGGATGTCATTGCGCTCGCTTTCTGTGAGAAAGATGGACAAGGCCTGGGCCGGCCGCGGAAGAGGCGGCACAGAGCCGGCGGGACGCGAGAATAATCCTGCCCCCGCGTTCGCGAGCGGCCTCGCTCACAGCACTTGCCCCGATACATCACTCAGCTCCTCAATGTCGATCCCCAGCCCCGCGCAGATCGTCAGCAACGCCGGCAGAAGATGGCGAAACTGGCCGGTGAAGACCGCTTCGCAGCGCGCCGGCGAGACTTCTCTCTTCCACAATCGCAACGCAAAAGCCATGCACGTCTTCTCGCCGCATGCCCGGCAATTGGTGCCGGGGAGGCGCTTATAGACTTCCAATGCCGGCGGCCGATGGCGCGTCTCGTAGCAGGGCGTGATCGTGTCCCGCTGTTGCCAAACCTGGTTGGTCCATGCCCGGATCTGCTCCAGCATCCGCCAGGCATCGACAATCTCGTCCGCTTTCGCAATTGTGATGCGGTGCGAGTACAGCGAGATCATCCGCGGTCCTTCCATGAACGTGAACGTCGGTCCGTCCGCGCAGTACAGCCCCGCGGCCGTGCGCGCGTTCAGGTAAGGCATCACCGGCCCCAGGTCGCCGGAGATGTGGGCCACCAGCCGGATCCGGGCCTCATCCGCCACGCATGGCGCCAGCACCATGATCGCGCAGCGGCCGAAGACGTCCGTCGCAAATTCCGGCGGCGCGTCGGACGGCACGGTCAGCGCGCCCTGTCGGAACTCGACCCATCCCGAACAGACCAGGGCCTCGACGCCCACACCGGACAGCCGGGCTCGCTCCTCCGCCTCGACCACCACCGCTGGTACACCGACACAGCCGAAGCCGGGCCAAGGCGAGATGACTCGATATCGCCCCCCGGCCGAATCGAGACATCGGCGAGCTTTCTCGAACTCAGCGGCATTCGGAAAAGTGGCCAGGAATGTGCCCACTCAGTCAATCTCCCGTCGCGCACCTGGTGGGCGACTCGTTACGCCCTCCTCTACCGCAAGGCCACCATCGAGAACGGGCCGGCGCCGGACATACCCCAATGGCATCCAGGACTATCCCGGCTTGCGTGCTGTGATGTTCAAGCTGGTTACGTAATCGCTCGGTCGTGTTCCCTTGGGCAATGCCGCCGCGATCTGCGTGAAAAGCGGATCCTCCGATGCCTCCGTGGCCTCGAAATAGTCCCCCTTTTGCTCCAGGCGGATGTCCGCCAAACCCGCCGCCCGGGCGTCCCGCTCGATCTCGGAAACCAACGACGCCCCCGCCACGCAGCCGACCCGCGCCTGCACCATTTCCTGTATCTCCTTCGGCAACGGCCGAAGCAAGGCCAGGTCCGACACCGCGACGCGCCCGCCGGCCTTAAGCACGCGAGCAATGTCGCGCCAGACCTGCGGCTTATCCGGCGACAAGTTGATGACGCAGTTCGAGATGACCACATCCACGGAGTTGTCGGCGACCGGCAGGTGCTCGATCTCGCCGAGACGGAACTCGACGTTGTCCAGTCCGGTCTGCCGGCGGTACGCAGCGACGTTGCGCCGGGCCTTGGTGATCATGTCCGGCGTCATGTCCACGCCGATGGCCCGGCCGGCGGGTCCGACGCGCGGTCCGGCGATAAAGCAGTCGAACCCCCCGCCGCTCCCCAGATCCACCACCACTTCGCCCGGCTTCAACGAAGCCAGCGCCGTCGGATTTCCACAGGAAAGGCCCATGTTGGCGCCTTCCGGTAAGCCCGCCAACTCGGCTTCCGAGTACCCGATGTTCTTGGCCAACTCGTTGACAGAGGATACGGTTGAGCCGCAGCACGGGCTGGTCCCGCAGCAGCTCCCGCCCGTCGTCTGGTTCGCGCGAGCAATCTCCGCATAGCCTTCACGCACGCGCTCATGAACGGATTCGGCGTCACCGAGGTTCAAGTTGTCGTTCTTGTCTTTCACGTTCGTCTCCTACTGAGTGGGGGCCTCTCATGATGGCCCGTCGCGATCACAACGTGATTGCGCCCGATCGACAGCTTCTTGGCGATGGCGGTCGCCAGCCTTAGCCCCCTTTCGAGCAGCAAGGTGAAGGCGCCTCGTCGGGCTCATCCAACTTCGGGTCCGCACACGCGTCTGGAGCGCCGAACGCCTCGGTCGCGATCCGGGCCCCTTGCAGGTGGCGTTGAGCCAATTCGATGATCGCCCTGGCGGGGGAGTTCTTGACCTTCTGAGCGATGGTCACAGCTCGGGCCATGTCATCGTGTGAGATGCCCAGCTTCTTGGCCTGAAGGTAGTGGTACTTGAAGCACCGCTCGCAGTTACAGGCGATGGCCGCCCCGATCGCGACCAGTTCCTCCACGGCCGGCGAGTAAACACTGCCTGCTTCCCCGCCCATATTTGCAGTCTCGGAGGTCTTTGTCCCGCAGCACGCGGATTTCTTGGATGATTGAGTATTATACATGATGTACTCCCTTGTTCAGGATCACCGCCTCGTCACATCCCGGTTCGCGAGGACCTGTGGCAGTCGCATGACAAATGTCCGAATCTCGTCGCGCACGCGGCGGTAATGTTTCAGTGATTCCTCCTCGCTTCCGGCATCGGCGGCGAGCTGCGGCGGGTCCTCGAACGGTACGTGCATGACTATCGCTTTGGACGGAAACACTGGACAATTCTCGTTGGTGTGAGCGCAGACGGTCACCACAAAGTCAAAGGTGACGTCCCTTAACTCGTCCACACGCTTGGATCGCTGGGCGGAAATGTCCACTCCGGCCTCGGCCATGATCTGCACGGCCCGCGGGTCCAGCCCGCGAGCCTCGATCCCGGCGGAGAAGGCCTCGATCACGTCGCCGCGGAGGTGACGAGCCCATCCCTCGGCCATTTGGCTGCGGCACGAATTGCCCGTGCACAAGAATAGGACTTTCAGCCTCGGTAGCATGCGGCCAATTCCTTCAAATCGCAGCAGCGGATGCCAGCCAGGCGCTTGGCGTCCTGTGCGATCGCCTTGTCCTTCTCCAGCGTTTCCACCACCCACCGCAAGGCTTGCCGCACGTGCGGCGGGGCTTCGCGACCGGCCAGGCGAAAGTGGGCCCAGCGGCCCTCCTTGCGACGCTCGACCAGCCCCGCCCGGACCAGCAGGTCCATGTGCCTGGATACCGTGGACGGAGCCAGTCGCAGCAAACCGACCAGGTGGCAAAGGCACAATTCGCCGTTTCGCAGGGCCAGCAAGGCCCGCACGCGGGTTTCGTCGCCAAGGGCACCGGCGATGTCGAGCAGGGATCGCATAGTCTTTTTCTCACTTCGCCAACTAACGAAGTATATTTCGGCCTCCGGCTATGTCAACCCCGATTCTTCATTGCCCGATTGCCGTTTTTTCTGTAACCCCGCCGCCCTCGTTTTTCGTTGACCAACCGAGGCTTGACGACTTTATGACGTCCAATGGGCCGGCTTTCCCGATTTCTCACACTAGATCGCGCGTGAGGGCCGGGCCCATTTACGATTTAATGAATGGCAAGAGCCATCATTGCCGCTCGACCGGGCGGCGGCGTGGCGTATTGACCATAACCCTCAAGAAAGGCGCCGTTTATGTCTCGATCTGGTTGGTTGCTTGGCGTTGCCGCTACGGCGGTGCTCGTGTTTTCCCCCGCCGCCCCGGCGCAGGACCGCAAGGCGAAGTCCGCCGAAACGGCCATTCGGGCGTTGATTGACAAGTTCAATGCCTCCTGGAATGCCGACAACGGTCCGGCCCTGGTTGACGAAGTTCTCTCGGATAAGGCGTTTGTCCTCGCCAGAAATGCTTCGTCCGATGCGTCCGAGGCCTTCCTGCTGAACAAAACCGGCTACCTCGAAGGGTTCAGGAAGCAGGTCTGGAAGGCGAACCTGCGCAAGCATGAGCACAAGATCCAGGCCCTCACGGTTGTGGGCAACCTGGCGTACGAACTCGGGACGATTACCGACGTCACCGCCGGCGGCGATGAACGCAGCGCCGACGTTTTGAACGTCTTTGCCGAGGAAGAAGCCGGCTGGAAGCTGGTCTTCTCGACATCGCAAGACCTGTTCAAGAGAGGCGCTCTCGCGGGCCAGGCCAGCCGCATCGAGGAGAAGGCCGAACGGCAAGTGGAAATAGACGCCGTGCGCAAGCTGGCGAGGGAATTCGTGGCCACCTTCGAAAGCAAGGACCCCACGCCGTTCGAGCGGTTCGAAGAGCTGTTAGCGGAGGACGTCATCGCCATACAGCACACCGGCGAGGTGGTCGAGGGCAGGAAGACCCTCGTGGATTACTACCGCCAGCACACCGCGGAGCTTCTCGCCGCCGTCGACGAATCCAAGCTGGACTGGCAGGACATGTCCGTAAAGCTGATGGGCGATGGCGCCGTCGTTTTTGGCAAACTGGTCATCAGTGCTCGCCCCAGGCAGGAAGGCCGGCCGATACGCTTCGAAGTCTGGGAGACGCTTGTGCTCCGCAAGGAAGCGGGCCGCTGGCGCGTACTGGAGGAGACTTCCACCACCAATCCAGTGAAGCCCGCGCCCGATGAACGGTCGGGCGCCGATCGGCAGGCTCGAAGCCCGTCGCACTGATCGAGTCGGCCCGCAGGGTGTGGTGCCGGCAGCCGGGTTTGCTCTCGCGGAGCGCACGCGCGGGCCGGTCTTGAGAATTATCCGGGCAGCGGCGAAAAATTTTTCCACGGCCGCATCGCTGGGCAGTGCCGAAGCAGCGGACCCAGTTGTCCGGTTCCATATGGTTCCCTGCACACAGGCACTGTGTGCGTAGCGCCATGTTACCGTTCCCAGCGCGCGCCTTCTGGAAGCGATCTTGTGCGGACGGACACACCTGTTTTCGTGACGGCGCGCTCACACTCCAGACACATCTGTCTCAGCAACTTTGGCCTCGCGATCTCTCCCGCAGAACCCGCGACCGACCTTGACGGTACGGCGTAAGATTGTTCAAAGACTTCAGGAGATCCTCCTCCTGAAGTGGCGAGAGCCTGCCTGAGAGCACGCCTGCCGAATGTAGTGAGCCCGATCTGTACAAGGGCACAGACGGGCGGACAAACCCTGGAAATGTGCGGCCTGTAGTCCGAGCGACACCTGCGTGAATCGTGCTCGTTTATGGAGGGAACTCGGCGGCCAAGGAGTGGCTGATGTCCACGTATCAATCGCATCGAGGTTTGATTCAGCGGAACGGTTTGTGGCTGGTGGCAGCAGCGTTCTTGGCGACCACTTTGGCCGGCGGGGGCGTCACGTACGCCCAGAGCGGCAGCGTCGCCAACGGCCAGACGCTCTTCGCTCAGATGTGCGCCCGATGCCACTCGGCTCCGGCCATCGCTCCATCTGCCAGCCGCATCACCTCCAACATGGGCTCGCTCAGCTCGGCCATGAACGGCATCACACTGACCGCCCAGCAGGTCGCGGACTTGAAGGCCTATCTGGCTTCGCTGTCCGGCGGCGGAAGCGGTGGAGGTAGTGGCGGTGGTAGCGGCGGTGGTAGCGGTGGTGGCGGCGGCAGCAGTGCCTCCAACGGCCAGGCTGTCTTCACTCGCATTTGTGCCCGATGTCACTCGGCCGCGTCCGTCGCCGGTGAGGCAAACCGGATTACCACTAACCTGGGCTCTCTGGACCGCGCCATGCGCGGCATTAATCTGACCGCACGGCAGGTCGCGGACTTGAAGGTCTATCTGGCCTCTGTCGCCTCCGGCGGCAGCAATGGCGGCAGTGGCCATGACGAAGGGGGTGACGGCGAAGGTGGCGGCGGCGGTAGTGGTGGTGGCAGTGGTGGAGGAAGTGGTGGAGGAAGTGGCGGAGGAAGTGGCGGAGGCAGCGTCTCCAATGGTCAGACGCTGTTCACCCAGATGTGCGCTAGATGCCATACGGCCGCGTCCATCGCCGGTGCAGCCAGCCGAATCGTCACCAACCTGGGATCGGTCAACTCCGCCATGAACGGCATCACGCTGACGGCCCAGCAGGTTGCCGACCTGAAGGCCTACCTAGCCTCGCTCTCCGGCGGCGGCAGTGGTGGCGGCAGCGGAGGTGGCGGCGGCACCAGCAACTCAGCCGTCGTGTTCGGATACAACGACCTGGGCATGCACTGCATGAACCAGGACTTCTCCGAGATCATGGTCCTGCCCCCCTACAACAACCTCCACGCCCAGGTGATCGACAAAAGCGGCGAAGATCCGCAGATCATCACCAGTGGCATCACCATCCAGTACTCCATCCCGGGCAACACCAACTCGGTGAGCAAGACCAACTTCTGGACCTACGCCCAGGCCCTGCTCGGCGTCGTCCTCCAGCCCAACATCGGGCTGACCGGCAACGGCCTGAGCGGAAGCATGACCCAGGTCTCCGGCGACAACGACTGGGAGGCCAGCGGCATCCCCATCACTCCCATGACGGATGCCGGCGCCTTGAACCCCTACCAGACGGCGACCATCACCGTCAAACGGGGCACCGCGACAATCGCCACGACCAGTGCCGTCGTGCCGGTGTCGTGGGAGATGAACTGCAATCTGTGTCACACCAAGCCGGGGATCTCTGTGGCCACGGCCATCCTGCAGTCCCACGATCTGTTGCACGGCACCAACCTGGCCAACAGCAAGCCGGTTCTGTGCTCCAGTTGCCATGCCGATCCGGCCATGAACCTGCCGGGCGTGGCCGGCTTGCCCTCGCTTTCCAGTGCCATGCACACCGCCCATGCCCCGCGCATGGGCATGATCTCCATCGCCAACGAGTGTTATGCCTGCCACCCGGGCATCGTCACTCAATGCCTGCGTGACATTCATTACAGCAACGGCATGACCTGCGTCACCTGCCACGACTCGATGGTCGCGGTGGGCAATCCCGGCCGCAGGCCGTGGGTCGATGAGCCTCGGTGCGGCAGTGCCGGTTGCCACCAGGTGCCGGGCCATGATTACGAGCAGCCCAACACCCGGTACCGCGACTCCAAGGGGCATAGCAACGTGCATTGCGAGGCCTGCCACGGCAGCCCGCACGCGATCACGCCGACGACCGTGGCTGCGGACAACGCCCAGGCCATCGCCCTGCAAGGACATGCCGGCACGATTGACACCTGTACCGTCTGCCACCGGCAGACGCCGGATGATGCCTTCTTCCACCGCGTCAGTGGGGATTGATCGAGCTGACGCGGGAGATATCTGCGGCGCCGGGACGGGAGGACTTCTCCCGCCCTGGCCGCCTCAGTTGTAGTCCTTGCTGCTGTCCCCGCTGGCGATGGTTGATGAGCTGCAGCGCCAGCCGCGGCGACTGAGCGACCGGGCAGCCGCGGCGACGCAGCGCCATACCCCGCGGCAATGACCTGTCTACATCATGCCAGGGTGGCGCACGAACGCCGGCTCAAACATAGAAAGTGCCTCCCTCCATCCACCCCGGGCTCCGGCCCGGGGTTTTTTTCCCCATGTACCCGACCCGCCCGGGACGCCAATGTAAAACGTGGATAATCGCACCGGAACAGACTATGATCGGCCAAACCAGGATCTCCAGCGTGGGGGCGGGGGACTGGTTTCGGGCCCAAACGGTTTTGTATTCAACGAAGCCTCGTTCAGGGGCATGGCGCTGCCGCTGTCGGCGCCACGCCGTGAGGAGAAGACCATGTCTGTGTGTGTATCGACAAGGCGTTCCCC
>DATKKX010000456.1:0-15591 GCA_035542775.1 Phycisphaerae bacterium
CGTCCCCGGGTGCAGCAGGCAGTTCACGAACGCGGAGATGGTCATGTTGGCGCAGGCGCAGCCCGACCCGCCGGAAATCGCGCAGGTAATGAACGACTGGATGTCATCGCCGGCCACAGCGCCGTCCCCATCCATATCGCCCAAATGCCCGGTCGTGCCCAGCGACGCCCCCGGCCCGAAGACCGTCTCCACCGATTCACTGTTCCGGGCCTTCACCGCGAAGGTGTACGTCGTGCAGGCCTGCAAGGCCTGAACCGTCGTCACACCCCACTGGGCCTCCGTCCGCCACACCGCCGTGGCGCTGGCCGCTCCGGAGGCGTTGACATATTTGCCGTTCCAGTTGGAGTCCGTCGGACTGCTGGCCGTGCACATCACTGCGAACTCCGTCGCCGCCGGGTTGCCGTTGGCGTTCACGTCCAGGTTGAGCGTGGTCCGCGTGGCCCCGCTCAGCGTCGGGGCGGTGGGCACGTTGGCCAGCGTCACCTTGGCGGCGGTGGGACTGTAAGCCGTCTCCACGCTGCTCTGGTTGCGGGCCTTGACCTGGAAAGTGTAACTCGTGTTCGGGTTCAGGCCCGTGGCCGTATCCGTTGTGGCCTGCACCCATGCGTTGATGCCGCCATCCCCGCCGGTGGTGGTAGAGTCGAAGTACAGGCCCGAGGAGCCGGTGGTCAGGTTGGTGAAGGTGCCGCCGGCGTTGAGCACAATGGAGTTGGCCGTCACCGTGCCGAAGGACACGCCGGTGGGCGTCTCGATCAGGGTGGCCTTGGCGGCGGTGGAGCTGTAAGCCGTTTCCACGCTGCTCTGGTTGCGGGCTTTCACCTGGAACGTGTAACTGGTGTTGGGGCTCAGGCCTGTGGCCGTGTCCGCCGTGGTCTGCACCCAGGCGTTGATGCCGGCGTCCCCGCCGGTGGTGGTGGAGTCGAAATACACGCCCGACGAGCCGGTGGTCAGGTTGGTCAGCGTTCCGGTGGCGGTCAGGTCAATAGTACTGAGCGTCACCGTGCCGAAGGACACGCCCGTCGGCGTCTCGATCAGCGTCGCGGCAGAGGCGTTGCTGGAGTAGCCGGTTTCGTTGGGCGTCGGCGTGGCGCTGTCGCGAGCCTTGACCCGGTAGGTGTAGCTGGTGTTGGGCGTCAATCCGGTATCGGTGTAGGTCGTGCTGGTCTGCCAGGCGCTGTCATTGCCGCCCGCGCCACCGGAGACGAAGTTGAAGTAATACGAAACCGGCGGCGAAGTAGCATCCGTCGCCGTGGTCGCGGTGATGGTGATCGAATCCGTGCCGGCCGGGGCCGGCGCGGATGCAAACGTCATGGGGTTCGGCGTCGGCGGAGTGGTGTCCGAAGAGGCACAGGCAGGACCGCTGATGGTGAGGGTGAAGGGCCCCGAATTAGTGCTGGCGTATCCGCCCACGCGGATCAGATACATGGTGCCGCCGGTCACGCTGACGGCCAGCGTGCCGTGCGTCGCGCTTCCCCCACACCCGTCGTCATTGCAGCCTACTTCGGTTGTGCCGGGGCAACTGGCGGTGTGAACAGACAGCACCGAATCCCATTGCGTGCTGGAGCTGCACAGGCTGATCGTGGCGCTACCGCTGGAGCCCGGCGTGTACTTGTACCACACATCCGGCCCTGGCGATGAGCCGTCACAACTCACCGACCCATCCCTTGCGGCACCGCTCGTAGTCCCCGTGTAGGTACCGGGACACACGACAACCGCATTCGCGCAAAGGTCGTTCCCCGGCGGAGTTGCCGGAACCATGTTGTGGGCCTGGAAGCCGGCGGTGATCTGGGCGAAATGTGCACCGCTGGTTCCGCCGTCCAACGTCACCCAGTCGGTATAAATGGCAGGGTTGATCGTGCTGCTGCCGGCGTGCATCGGAATGCTGTTGACCATCAGGTTCGTGAGGATGTTCAAATAGGTACTCGGGAAGGCCGGTTGCAACTGATTACGAGTGCTCCAAACGCACCCCGACAGCAGCTGCGCACAAGTGTGAGCGTCACTGGTACAGGGATACTGCCTGGTGTTATCCGCGGTGCGAATGCCGGAGTTGCAGTCGCCGGTGAAGCCATAGCCCAGGATGGGGTCGTCGGCGATGCACACGGCCATACTATCGCCCACTCCCTCGCCGTACTGGTCCTGGCCGGTACCGGCGACCTGGCACAGGTGGTGTCCGTACTCATGATGCACCACGTTCGAATACGCGGTGTTGGGATAGCTTGTCCCGCCGGAACTGCCGGAGGCGCAGAAATTCAGCGTGCCCGCGGTGGGATCGTACCAGGCGTTGCCCGGGCAGTAGCCGTCGCTGCGATTCACGTAGATCGGGAAATTCGTCTGGGTCGGGATCGTCGGATAACTCGGATTGTAGGTAAGCACTACATCCCGCACGCGATTGGCCTCGACATAGGCGTTGGTTTGAGCCCTGATAGCCTCAACTGTGTTGCTCGCGTTGTGCATGAAATTCGCCGGGCCCGGCGGCGTCACGCTCATCGTCAACGTCTCCAGCGAGCCCACCATGGTGTTCATGGTGAAATACTGGCCGCTGACCTCCGAAGTCACCGTCACCTGCGAGGTGCCGCCGTTGGGAATGGTGAAATCCCCGCTGGCATTGGTGTATGCCGTGGTCGTACCGATCTTGACCCGGGCATATTTCATCTGCGTGTCCACTTCAGGGTTGCAGGTGTCCGACTTTGGGGGAGCAGTGGCCATGCCGTGGACGCTGCCGATGACGTCGGTCATGACGATGCGGTTCTCCTTGTACAGCACCTCGCCCGTCGTCGCGTCCACCACGTACAACCACCGCTGTGGCACTGACGAGCCCGAGCCCTCGTTGCTTGCTTCAAATGTCACTGCATGGACCGGGGTTTCCAACTTGTCGTCCACACCCGCCCAGATCACCGGCTCCACCGCCGTGAAGCTGGTCATCTCCGGAGCCACCGTCGCCGGATCAACCGCCGACCGCGGCGTGGTGTCAGGGTGAAACTGCCCCAGCCGCTTCAGGCCCGAGCCCGCCCACACCAGCGGGTAGCCCGCTTCGTTCTTCACCAATGTGCGAACGCCCGACCGGAACACCGGAATCCCGTCACGGTACTGGGTGTGGTAGATCAACGTAAACTTGTAGGTCCCCGTCTCCGGCTCGTACATCAGCGGCAGCGTGTTGCCGCTCGGCAGGATCGGCGTGGTCGGCAGCAGGTCGGCCGCCTCCGCCCCGAACAGGTCGGCGTTGGCGCTCAGGAAGCGCTGAGCAGAGTCGCTGGATGTCTCGCCCATCTCGAAGGTCCGCCCGTACAGACGGGTGAGCTGCGAGCCTTCGCGATAAAACAAGGTTCCCGGATAGGCTGCCTGCACTCGATCCATGGCCGCCATTTCCGCAGGGCTGGTCACGGTCACATCGATCCCCGCCGGAGAAGGCGTCGCCGCCGGCGTGCCTCCCTGAATCTCCTGCCCTGTCGCGGGCACTACCTGCCAAATGCACACTGTTAACGCGATCAAAACCAGATACAGCTTCACGAGTGGTGCTCCTTGATCCCTGCTTCCCATTTAGGAATGCCGACGGAAAACCCACAAGCCCCCCGGACCCAAACTCCCAGCGGCCTCGAACGCTGGACCATGTCGTCGAGATGCGCGACCAAAACTGAGTGATGGCTCCGCCGCGCCAGGCGGGATTCGGCCTGGCGACTCGCTGGGCGCCCGGTGGCGCGATCAGCCGAAGCCGCGGACCATCAGCCCCTGACGCGAGGCACCTCAACACGTCCTTTCCCATTCTCCCTGTCGCCTATCTCCACCGGTATCTACCATAACACATTGTGGGACAAATGTCTAGACCGCGTACCCTGGTTCGCACCCACAGGCGAAATCCCTGATCCTCGGCAGGAATCGGCCGCTGGACGTCTTCTGAGCCGCACCGGCCGGCGGTACAATAGAGATTGTCACAAATCACGAGAAGACAAGTCTGGCGCGCACCGGCAGCGGCACGTGTGGATCCGCGCGTCGTTCTCTTCGCACCGCGTCAGAAGCACGTCCATCGGGAAGGAGAGTCATCGTGCACCGAAGCGGATGCAGGGTCTTGTTGCTGGGGGTCATGCTTGGCTTAGGCGCTCGCGGCACTGCCCAGGCCGATTCGCCGTACGTGGTCTACAGAAACTCACAGGATCCCGTCCAGTCTTACTTCGCCCCCGGCGCTGGAGAGATCCTCTCTGACGACATGTGCCTGGCGGTGGCGGAGGGCTGCACGATGGATTCCTACTCGCTGCTGGTCTATGCGTATTCCGGCGAGTTGTTCGACGTGTATGTCGACCTTTGGGCCGACGACCCTTGCGCCGATACACCCAGCCTCATCGAAGGCACGGCGGCGGTGTTCCTCGATTTGCCACCGTCAGCGGAAACGCCACACTTGCTGACCGCGACCTTTGATCCGCCGATCCACATTCCAGGGACACTCTATATGCGGGCGCGGTTCTCGACCGATCAAGTGGGTTGGATCATCGCAAACCGGGCCGAAACCGGCTCTACGCTGGATCAATTCTGGCTCGAAGAACCCCAGCAGGACCGCTGTGCCTATTACTGGTGGTGCTGTGGCGGTGACCCGTATGCCGGGTTTTGGGCCAGCATCACCTGCGGCATCCTCGCCGACTTTGACGGTGACGGCAGCGTGGACCTGGACGATGTCCCCGGGTTCGTCGCCGCCCTCCTCGGTCTGGACCCGGTCCACCGTGGCCGCGCCCACATGAACGGCGACGGGGCCGCAGACGGGCAGGACGTCCGGCTTTTCTTCAACGCCTTATTGGATGTCTAACCGAGAAAGCACCGGTACATCCACCTCGGCCTCCAAAGAATCGGAGCCGCTCCGCACAGCGTTCTCGCAACCCGTGGCCCAGTTCGCCCCAAAATCGCATGGCTGAAGCCACGTACTTGGCGTATCATGAGCAAAACGCCGCGCATCATCGAAGATCGCCGGCTCGGGTATGGTCTCGGAGGAGTCGCGTATGAGGCCGATCGTCAAATTCTTGAGCGATGAGCTGGTTGAAAGCATCATCGCAGAGGCGCAAATCATCCTGTGCAGGCTGGGCGTGGAAATCCATAACGACGGCGTTCTGGCCATGCTCGGCGACCACGGCGCCAAAATCGATCGCGACAACCACCACGCCGTATTCACCGACGAGATCATCGACAGGGCCCTGGAGAGCGCCTCCGGGCCGTTCAAGCTGTACGATGTAGCCGGCCGCCAGACCCACGACTTTTCCGGCGACAACGTCTACTTCACTCCCGGCTCAGCGGCGATCAACATCCTCGACCACGGCAGCGACAAGGCCCGCCGTCCCACCACGGCCGACTACATCAGGTACGCCAAGCTGGTCAGCAGGCTCGACCACATTGCCTCCCAGAGCACCGCCCTGGTCCCTTCGGACGTTCACCAGAACATCTCCGACAGTTTCAGGCTTTACCTCAGCCTCCTGTATTGCGAAAAGCCCGTCGTGACGGGCGCGTTCACCGTCGACGCCTTCAACGTCATGAGAGATCTCCAGCTTGCCGTCCGCGGGAGCCGCGAGGCACTCAAGGCCAAGCCCCTTACGATCTTCTCCTGCTGCCCCACCGCCCCGCTGAAATGGAGCGACGTCACCTCGCAGAACGTCGTCGACTGCGCCGAGTATTCGATCCCCGTCGAGTTCATCGCCATGCCGCTCTCCGGCTTCGTCGCCCCGGTGACCCTCGTCGGCACGTTGGTCCAGCACACCGCCGAAACGCTTAGCGGCCTGGTCATCAGCCAGCTCGCCAGCCCGGGCGCGCCGGTGCTCTACGGCGGCTCTCCCGCCATCTTCGACGTCCGCTACGAAACCACGCCCATGGGCGCCGTCGAGACCATGATGGTCGATTGCGCCTACAACGAGATCGGCAAGCACCTCGGTCTGCCCACCCAGGCCTACATCGGCCTCAGTGATGCCAAGCTGCTCGACGCCCAGGCCGGTCTGGAGAGCTGCATGGGCGCCACCCTCGCCGCTCTCGCCGGCATCAACAACGTCTCCGGACCCGGCATGCTTGACTTCGAAAGCTGCCTCAGCCTGGAGAAGCTGGTGCTGGACAACGAGATCTGCGGCATGACGCAACGGATGCTCGCCGGCATCGAGCCGAAGGAAGATTTTCCGTCCCTGCCGCGCTTCGAGGAGTTGATCCGAGACAGGCACCTCCTGATCTCACCACACACCCGCCGGCACCTGAAGACCGAGCACTATTTCACCGGACCGGCCATCGACCGGGCCAATCGTTCTCGATGGCGGGAAGAGGGAGCCCTGACGCTTGGCGACCGGGCCCACCGGGAGGTGGAAAAGCTGGTCGCCGACTGCCGCCAGTCACCGCTGGCCGACGACGTCAAGAAGGAGCTGACCAGACTGATGCAGAAAGAGGCCAAGCGCTACGGAATGGACCGGCTGCCTCAAGGCAACCTATGACCGAGATCCTGACATTCACCGCCGCTGAAGCGGACCCGGACCTCGCGGAAGTGATGGCCAACCAGGGCATCCCCGCCTCGCGCCTGCCGCCTGACCCCACTCCCGTGTGCGACTGCTCTGTGAGCAGTGCCTCCACGGACAGGACCCCGATCCGCACAGCGCTGCCGGAGACGATCCGGAACCTCTACCTCGCAGCCCGAGGTTTGTTCGCGGAGACCGCCCGACCGATCGGCATCCTCGCCGGGATTCCGCTCCGCGACTTTGAGACGATCCACCGGGGCGACGGTCGAAACGAGCCCGCAACGCCGGTGGGTGATATCTTCCATCGTGCTGACCACCTCGCGCTCTATGCCGCGACGGTCGGCCAGCGGGTGAGCGAGCGAATCACGGATTGCTTCCGTTCGCGGGATTTCGCCCTGGGCGCGATGCTCGATGCGATGGCCTCAGCCGCGGCCGACAAACTGGGCGAGCTGATCGAATCGCGTTTTCTGCGAATGCTGTCCGACAAAGGACAAGTATCGCCCGGCACGCGGGCGTTGCGCTACAGCCCTGGGTATTGCGGCTGGCACATCAGCGGCCAGAGGAGCCTCTTCGATTTCCTGAGGCCGGAGAACATCGGTATCTTGCTCACAGAAAGCTTTTTGATGCAGCCGCTGAAATCGGTTTCCGGGGTCATAATCGTGGGACAGGAGGGCATACACGCCTTCCAGGATGTGTATCCCTTTTGTGCAAAATGCCGGACACACGGCTGCCGTGAGAGAATAAGATCGCTCGCCGCCCACTGAGCGGTGCAGCGCGAGCAACGAGGGTTGACATGGAACTACTGACGCAGATCTCCGAGAGTTTGCAGAGCGGTGATGACCGGAAGACCGCGGAATTGACCCGACAAGCCATCCAGCGCGGGCTTCCGCCGAAGCAGATCCTCGACAGCGGCCTGATCGCCGCGATGAACATCGTCGGGCAGCGATTCAAGTGCCACGAGATGTTTCTGCCGGACGTCCTCATGGCGGCGAAGGCCATGTACGCGGGCATGGATGAGCTGAAGCCGTTGCTCCTCAAGGAAGGCGTCCCAGCGATCGGCAAGATCGTCCTAGGCACCGTCCAAGGCGATCTGCACGACATCGGCAAAAACCTCGTCGGCATCATGCTCAAAGGGGCCGGCTTCGAGGTCATCGATCTTGGTAACGACGTGCCGCCCGAGAAGTTTCTCGCTGCCGCCACGCAGCACAACGCCCCGGTCATCGGCATGTCCGCCCTGCTGACCACCACCATGCCCGCGATGAGGACGGTCGTGGACCTCGTGAAAAAGCAGGGCCTGACCAACAAGATCAAAACCATCATCGGCGGCGCCCCGGTCTCGCCGGAGTTCGCCCGCGAGATCGGTGCCGACGCCCACGGCTTCGACGCCGCCAATGCGGTCGATCGCGTGAAGGCCCTGGTGGGAGTGCGTTGACGTGAAACCACTGCTCGAACGACTTAAGGATGGCAAACCGCTCATCGCCGAAGGCGCGACGGGCACGATGTTGCTGGCCATGGGTCTCAAGCCCGGCGAATGCCCGGAATCGCTCAATCTCGCCCGCCCGGAGTGGCCCGAGCAAGTCGCCCGGCAGTACTTCGAGGCCGGCGCGGATATTGTCCACGCCAACACCTTCGGTGCCTCCCCGCTCAAGCTCGCCCTATATCACTTGGAGGACCAGACCGAGGCGATCAACCGCGCCGGGGTAGAGGCCGTTCGCAAGGCCGTTGCTAACCGCGCCTACGTGTCCGCGTCGTTAGGCCCATGCGGCAGGCTCCTCAAGCCCTACGGAGACACCCAGCCTGAGGTGGTCTATGCGAGCTTCCGCCGGCAAGTGGCCGCGCTCATCGAAGCCGGCGTGGATGCGATCTGCTTCGAGACCATGACCGATCTGAACGAGGCCAAGCTCGGCGTGAAGGCCGCAAAGGAGATCGCCCCCACGCTGCCGGTCATGGCGACGATGACCTTCGATGCCACACCGCGCGGGTTTTACACCATCATGGGCACCACCATCGAAAAGGCCGCCGCGGGCCTCCAGGCCGCCGGCGCCGACGTGATCGGTTCCAACTGTGGCAATGGAATCGTGAACATGATCGAGATCGCCCGTCAATTCCGTAAGTGTAGCACTCTGCCCCTGATCATCCAGCCCAATGCCGGGCTCCCCGAGATCCGCGACGGCCGCCCGGTGTACACCGAGACGCCCCAACTCATGGTCGAGCGAGCTAAAGAACTGGTCGCCATCGGCGTCGCCATCATTGGCGGTTGCTGCGGCACCACGCCGGAGTACATCCGCGGACTGCGAGAGATGGTCGGGAAGCCATGACCGGGATATGCAAGGCTTCTCCAGGCAAGTCCATCACCGCAATCGCGTGAACGGGATGACGATTCTTCCGGCCGCCTTTATTCTGCCTGCTGCTCCAGCAGACAATTCACCAGGATCTGGATGTCCAGCCCGTCAACTTTTCCGTCTTTGTTGAGATCTCCCTGCAGGCATCGAACCGGCTGAACGATGGGTGCAGCAACGTCGATCCGAATCGCGGGGCCCGCCTCCTGCACGGCTCCCGACGGTTCCGTCTCTTCGACCACAGGCGGCAGGGCCTCTGTTTGCACTTCGCCCGGCGCATCCGCCTCCTTGACCGTGGCGCTCGATGGAACCGGGTAGTCGGAAGTGAGCAGATAATGCAGCAGGAGGTATTCCCCGCAGTGAACGTTGGTCAACAAGACCAGCGCGCAACCCAGCGTCAGGCCGGCCATTGACATGCCTCGGCGAATGTGCATTGCTTTCCCCCCGCCCGGCGACCTGCCTCAGCAATGCCGGGCTCCCCTGACTGACTATAGGCGCACCAGCAAGAAAGAAGTGACGCAACTCAGCCGGTCGGATTTCAACCGGCGTGGGTAGCCGCCCCAGCTCGCAGATTATGAGGCCGCACGTTACCTGTACAACGGTTATCGGTGCGAGAAGACAAGAAGCGAACCGCGCGCGATCCGCTGCGGCCCAGGTGTGCTCAAACCGCCCGAAATGACAAGGCCTGCCTTACCGGCTGCAAGGTCTCCGCGTGAAGACGGCCATGCTGAGGAGGGTCAACACCAGCAATCCGCTCGCCGGCTCCGGGATCAGGCTGTCCAGGTATGTCGTGAGCGTTCGAAGGGTCACTTCCGTGGCGTCAAAGCCCTGCTCCGTCGTGACGTTGGTGCCCACATGAATGTGCCCCGCGGCGAAGTTCATGTAGTCGTTGGGCGGCGCCATGTGCAGAGAATGGTACCACGTGGCGTGATACCCGATGTACTCGCAGAGAAACGCCCCGGCATCGCCGGTCCAGTTGATCACCGAGGTAACGCCGACATCAGCGGCATTGACCGCGTCCTGAATCTCCTCCATCGGCAACGAGGAATAGCGGTACGCACCGGGCGGCATGCTGCTGTCGGGCGGCGACGGCGACGGCTTGTAGGGAGCCCGGTAGTCGGGGTACCAGGCGAGGCTCACCAGGTTTCGGTAGCGCCATTCAAGCTGCCAGTTCGTGCCCACTGAACCCCGGCCGAATGTGATGATGGCGAGAGGATGCAGCTCGTTCGTGATCCGCCAGAAATCTGCGGAAGTGTCCTGGTAATCGACCTCGAAATCGCCGTGCCCGATGCTGTCGCCCGGCGGAGGACTCGTGAACTCCGGAAAATACGAGTAGACGTTGTAGCCGCGTCCCTCCCAATTCCCGCCGATCCAGCCGCTGGGGTTCTGGGCGGGATTGTTGCTGAAGGGCCGGAGCATCTCGTTGCTCGGCGGCCAGAAGCCGGTCAGCATGATGTTAGAGGTATATCCGGCCGTCGCGCTGGCCGTGACAGACAGAACGATGACGCACCCCAGCCGAAAGAATCGCGTGCTCATGGACCTGCCCCTCCTGTTTTTGATGTCCCGCTCCACAAAACGTACACGAAGCGCTCGCACTCTGCTCCCAGAACGCATCTTCCCACGATTCGATGGTAAAATCAAGAGGCAACCCGGCTGGACATCGACAGTCCACACGCGTGTTGGGGCATGGCTACGGCAGAATCTCGTCCAGATACGGTTGCACGTCCAGCCCGTCAGCCTGCCCATCGCCGTTCATGTCCGCCAGGCAGACATGCCCCGGCAGCATCGGCGTTCCAAGCAAAGCGGCAACGAACTCCGGAATGCCCAATGGCATGCATGATCCGCCGCCTGTGGCCTCGTGATAGACCGGCTGAAACTCCTGCCAGTCCGTGCAATCCACATCCCCATCGAAGTCAAGATCGAACACCGAACACGGAGGCGCATGAACCACCACGAAGCCGATCATGCCGACGGCGGTGTCGGGGGCGCTGAAGTACGGATAGATCCAGCCGCTCCTCGGATAAAGATCCAGCACGGCCGCATCAAACGTCACTTCAAACATCCGCGGCGGAAAACTCGGCGTACCGGAACTGAACATGCCGTCCGGCACGCCGTCCATACCGCTGACCACGCTGTGAGGCCCGTCGGCCCATATCCATCGCACCGTGTCCCCCACTTCCACATGGATGGTGCTGGGATTGAAAACGGGGCCCGGCCCGACCAGCACGGTGTGAATCGCCACGCCGTTCGTGTCGTAGGATATGCCGGGGCCGCTGTAACAACCGGGAAACGCCGCGCAGTCCGCCTGGTTCAAGATGCCGTTTCCATCGTAATCGCCCGGCCAGACGCGAAAGATGGCATGGTCATATACCGTCGCCGCCGGATTGTCCGTGGGAATGATCTCCAGCGCATTCACATGGTCGCTCGGCAACAACCCAAGAATGTCGGCTTCAGCCCACAAATAGAAGCTTCCGTTGCCGCGCGAGACGAGAATGTCCGCCGGGCTGACCTGATGCAATGCGAGGCTCGGTGAACCGCGAGCCAGCGTGAAGAGGATCTCGTCCACGCCCGGATTGAGCACCCCGTTACCGTTATCGAACACCACCAACGCGGCAATGTCGTCGCCGTACCGCGTCGGCAGAAGACCGAGGCTCTGCGCCGGCGCGTAAACCTCCGGCGGAAAGCCTGAATTCGCGGGATTCGGAACCATGAAGATGTCAGCCCCGCTCTGCTGGCCCGGAACTCCAGGCAACAACGGAAGTGACGGGCTGTTCGGATCAACCGTGTAATAGAACGTCGTGTTGCGATCCTTGGTCCCCCCGCCCGACGGGTAACCGACGCCGTCAATTTCGTCAGCCGGCTGGGTCGTCGGAGAGTGCTGCTCCGGCGATGTGGTGGGCGAAAGATCCTCATCGACGCCACCCGTGTCCCATTGATTGACCCCGAGCGTATTGTTCTTGGCCATCGCCCGCCCGCCGCTCTTGGGGCCGACCGGACCGGCCAGAGTGAAATCGTCCAGCGTCAGGTAGAGATCGGCCGCGCTCTGGTGGCGATTGGCCTGATCCATCACATTGAAGCACCTCCCCGTCGAGGTCAGGCCGGAATCGGGCGGCCGCGCTCCTTGACTCATGCGGTCCACGCTGAAAAGCAGAAGGAAGCTCGGCTTCTGGCCCGCAGCGCCTGTGCGGTTGTATGAAAAATCCTGCAGTTCATCGTCCATCGGGAAGATGAGGCCCAGGTTCGCCCCCGGGTACAGAATCATCGGTCCCGGCTTCTTCAGGACGGCGGATGGGGGCCTCGACGAATTGGTGGACGGTGACTCCCGGTCGATGGAAAACTCCGGTATGGGCAGCGGCACGTTCGCGTGCGGTTGAGCCAGCAACGGCGACACGACAAGGAAGACCATGACGAAGAACGCGCCCGATGACCATCGGATCCCACGAAACAGAATCTCGTATTGGAACATCGCTTCTCGCTCCTGGGCCGGCTCCGCTCAGCAGCCTTCTGGTCTCCTTCCCCAGTAGCCCCCCGTTTCGCTGATTCTGTCTGGTTATCTCCACGCCGGCTTGGCAGCCATTATAACAGAACCATCCCAATAGATGACGGCCGACCCCGCAGCGCGGCCATGGAATTCTCTGGAAAACCCCCCTCGGCAAACTACTTCGCCTTCGCGCCCGTAGGAGCCACCCGCTCCCCTTCCGGCACCGCCAGCGCCGCCGCGGGCACCCAGGCCGGCCAGGCCGGATCATCCTTCAGTTTTCGGACGAAAACGCGGGCGAGGTAGCAGTAGTCATCGAGGTCGTAGGTCTGGTCGCACCGCTCGAACTCCTTCAGGGCCCCTTCCCGATCTCCTCGCCCCATCGCATCGGCTGCGGCAAAGAAGTCTGGAGCGGCCCAAAGCAGCTTGTCCTCCCGCCTCGCTCCGGCCGCTTGCTCAAGAGCCTCCCGCGATAGTCGCCTCTGGCAGAACCCGTACATCGCCTCCCCCCAGCCGGCCGGCAGGACGCTCCCGGATGACCTCGAAAAATCGATCGTCCCGGCACGTTCGGCCAATAGCCGATCGGCTTCATCTCCTCGACCAAGCATACGCAGCATGCAGGCTGATGACGTGACCGCCCTGAATCCTGTGACCTCGGATTCCGCCATCGAGCGTGCCAACCGGATGGCCTCCTCCATCTCGCCCATGTCCGCCCGAATAAGGCTTTGAAAAAGACCGGCGTACCAGATCTTATGCGGATCCGAATCCGCGCATGTCTGGGCAAGCCTCTGCAGGTCCTGAAGCGCCGGAGCCGGCTGGCCGCTCCAATAGCACAACCGCCAGTGGTACTGATCAACATGACCCGCCACCTCGGTCGGTGTCTTGCAGAACTCGCGGGCTTTCTCGCGCGCTGCGATCGCTCGGCCGTAGTCGTTTCGGGCCTCCCAATACTCAGCTTCGCACACATAGCCGAGCGGGCTCTCAGGCTCGGCATTGTGCGCGTCTTGGGCAAAGTAGAATGCGCGGTCAAAATGGGCCTTGGCGTCGTCCGGCTTGCCCTCGTCCTCGTAGATCTCGGCGGACAGGCGATAGGCGATGGAAAGCAAATACCTCGGATAGGCCTTCCTCGTTTGCAGGCGGCAGGCATTCCCCAGACAAGCCTCCTGCTCGCTGAATCTCTCGTGTTTGCGATAGCGGTACATCCACTGGTTGTGGGCCCGACCGAGGTGGACAAGGGCTTGCGTGTAGTTGTCCTTCTGGCGGATGGCTTGACGATAGGCCTCAGCAGCCTCGTCCGGCGCATAAGGAAGAACCGCCTGAGCGTGAAAGAAATGCCCTGCCGCCGAAGTGGCCCCGCCGGCCGCACTCGCACGCTGCGCCCACTCTCGGGCCGCCGGATTGCGATCATCCTCCTGACGCAAGGCCCATCCGAGAAGGTACATCAGGTCGGCGTCGTTCGGCCGCTGAGCAAGCGCCGATTCGAGGTTCTGCTTGGCCCGCGTTAGATCGCTTCGCAGGTTGGCCAATGCCACCGCGGTCTGATACGAAATCGGGTCCGGACCAAGCTCCTCCGCCGCCTTGAGCCATTCGACGGCCTTCGCGGTGTCGCGGTAATCCTCGTACGCCAGCGAATCGAAGGCCTTCTGCACCAGCTCATTGGCCTTCCTGTGCCGGGCCTCCAGCCGCTCGCGATTCACCTTGATCGACTGCCTGGTCCAGATCGCCCCGCCGACCACCAGCGCCAGGCACAACACGATGATGGCGGTCACTGCTCGATGCCGCCGCACCCACTTGAACGCTTTTTCGATCGGCCCCACCCGCCGACTGACAATCGGCCGGTCCTCGGCATATCGCCGCAGGTCCGCGGCCATATCCCCCGCGCTCTGGTACCTGCGCCTCGGATCCTGCTCCATGGCCCGCAGGCAAATGGTCTCCAGGTCGATCGGCACGCTGGAGTTCCATTTCCGTGGTGGCCGCGGCTCGCTTGTGCAAATGCGAGCGATGATCTGCTCCCGGCTCGCCCCGTCGAACGGCCGGTGCCGGGTAAGCAGCTCATACAACGTCACCCCCAAGGAGTAGATATCCGTGCGGTGATCGATCCTGCTGCGATGAGCGCCCACCTGCTCCGGCGACATGTAGGCCGGCGTGCCCAGCATCTCGCCGCTCACCGTCACGCTCGGCTCGTCAAGCAGCCTGGCCAACCCGAAATCGGTGATGTGCAGCAGACCGTCGGTCCCCAGCAACAGGTTCTGCGGCTTGATGTCCCGATGAATGACGCCTTGCTGGTGGGCATGCGCCAGGCCTTCGGCCACGCCGGCAACCATCAGCGCCAGCCGCCGATATCCGGCGCGCAGACCGCTGGTCGTTGTCTCGGCCGCGCTGTCCTGCTGCCCCCCTCCTGCTTTCCGGGCCGATGACCCATCACCCGACACAGGCAGCAGCTGCGACGCGTCGTGCCGCAGTACCCGGTCCAGCCCCTGGCCCTCGATCAATTCCATCGCGTAGTAGAAGTGACCTTCGTGCTCCCCCTGGGCGTAAACCGGCACGATGTTCGTGTGATGAAGCTTGGCCGCCGCCCGGGCCTCTTTTTGAAAACGCGCCACCGCCTTCGTGTTCGGGCACACGCTTCCGGGCAGCACTTTCAGCGCCACGATCCGGTTCAGCGAGACCTGCCTGGCCCGATAGACGATCCCCATGCCGCCGCGGCCCACCTCGCCGAGAATCTCGAAATCGCCGAGTATCTCCCCCGCCCGCCACACGCTGGGTCCCAGCATCACCGCCGAGGAATCACCCTTCGCCCCCGACCTCGAGAACGCCGAGGTCCGCCGGGCATCGTCCAGAACCCCCAGCAATTCCCGCGTCTCTTTCAGGCTCAGTTTGCAGGCCGCGCATTTGTCGACGTGCGAGCGCACCGCCTCCTCCTGCGGCCCGTCGAGTTCTCCCTCGACAAAGTCGAGCAATAAGTCTTCGACCGTCTCGCACTTCATAGCGATGAATCATCCAGAGCGCGGAGTTTCTGCCGCAGCAGCCTGGTCGCTTTCGCCAGACGGGCTTTCGTCCCTGACAGGCTCAGGCCGATGGCCTGCGAAACCTCCGCCCGAGACAATCCCTGAAAGAAATACATGACGACGATCTCGCGGAGGTCGTCGTCCATGCCGTCGATCGCAAGCTGCACGCGCCGAGTGCGATCCAGCTTCACCGCCCGACCCGCCGGCGTCGTTGACGAATCAATGGGAATCGCCGGGTTCATCCACGTCTGCCGGCTGGTCTGCAAGGCCGACAGCCTCGCCTTGGGGTGCAGTTTGCGGAG
>DATKKX010000457.1:0-10339 GCA_035542775.1 Phycisphaerae bacterium
AGCAGCAGAATTGCGTTGGACAGGTGGTCGAGCCCATCACGCTCGCGGGCGCGTCGGGGAAGGTGTGCAGGCCGCGAGCGAAGAAGCGACGGGGGACGCTCGGAGGAAAAGCCGTCAGCAGGGCTCAGTAGTCGTTGGATAGTGTTGGACATAGTTGGCGTAGTACAGGCAGGCGTGAGTTATGAAGACGTATAGCGTCGAGACGGAGATTGGCGGGCGGATTCTGAAGATCGAAACCGGCAAGTTGGCGAAGCAAGCGGCCGGTGCGGTGGTGGTGACGTATGGTGAGACGGTGGTTCTTTGCACGGTGGTCACGGGACCGCCGAGGGCAGAAGCGGATTTCTTTCCGCTGACCGCTGATTACCGCGAAAAGATGTATGCAGCCGGCAAGTTCCCGGGGGGATTCTTCAAGCGCGAGGCGCGGCCCACCACCAAGGAAATCCTGACCATGCGGTTGATCGACCGCCCGATCCGGCCCCTGTTTCCGGAAGGCTACCGGGACGAAGTTCAGATCCAGTGCCTGGTGCTTTCGTCGGATCAGGAGAACGACGCCGACGTGCTGGCCATGTGCGGCGCATCCGCGTCCCTGGTGGTCAGCCCGGTCCCGTTTGAAGGTCCCACCGCGGCGGTCCGCGTGGGTCGCGTCAACGGCGAGTTCGTCATCAACCCGACAATCGCTCAGCGCGCGGCGGCCGACCTGGAGGTCGTGGTGGCGGGGCATTCCAAGGGCGTCAACATGATCGAGGCTGGTGCCTTGGAAGTACCGGAAGCAGTGGCCGCGGACGCCATCGCGATGGGATACGAAGAGTGCCGGAAGATCGTCTCCGCCATCAATGAATTGAGCGAGATGGTCGGCGTGGAGAAGGAGCACGACCTCCCCAAGCGCGACGAATCCCTGCCCGGCAAGGTCCGCGATCTGTGCGAGAAGTACAACCTTCGGACTGTCCGACGGCAGCCGACCAAGGCCGAGCGGCAGGCTGCGGTGCAGGATGTGTACGACAAGATCGTCGCCGACCTCATTCCTGAGGATGCCGAGGATCTGCCTTACACGAAGGGCGACGTAATCGAGGAAATCCAGAAGATCGAGGAGCGCATCGTCCAAACCACCATCCTCAACGAGCGGGTGCGTTCAGACGGCCGCAGCCTCGACGATATTCGGACGATCACCTGCGAAGTGGGAGCCCTGCCACGGACGCACGGCTCGGCGCTCTTCACCCGCGGCGAAACCCAGGCCCTGGTCGTCACCACGCTGGGAACCTCGCGCGACGAGCAGATGGTCGACGACCTGATCGAGGAGTACAGCAAGAAGTTCATGCTGCACTACAACTTCCCGCCGTTCTGCACCGGCGAGGTGAAGCGGATCGGCGCGGTCAGCCGGCGCGAGATCGGACACGGCAATCTCGCGGAGCGCTCACTGGAAGCGGTCCTGCCGACACCGGACAAGTTCCCCTACACCATCCGCATCGTCAGCGACATCATGGAGTCGAACGGCTCCAGCTCGATGGCGTCGGTCTGCGGCGGCACGCTGTCGCTGATGGACGCCGGCGTGCCGATTCGGCATCCCGTCGCCGGGATCAGCATCGGCATGGTCCACGATGACAACCGCTATCTGCTCCTCACCGACATCCTCGGCGAGGAAGACCATTTCGGCGACATGGACTTTAAGGTCGCCGGCACGCAGGTCGGGGTCACGGCCATCCAACTGGATCTCAAAGTCCGCGCTATCACGCAGCCGCAGATCGTGGAGGCGCTGGAGAAGGCCCGCGTGGCCAGGATGAAGATCCTCAAAGAGATGCTGGCCTGCCTGAAAGAGCCCCGCCCCGACATCAGCAAGTACGCCCCCCGCCTGCTGTCGCTCAAGGTGGACGTGGACAAGATCGGCAAGATCATCGGTCCTGGCGGCAAGGGCATCAAGGCCCTGGAAGCCAACACCGGCGCCCACATCGACATCGAGGACGACGGCACGGTGTACGTGTCCAGCATCGATGCCGAGAAGGCGCAGGCGGCTTACGACGCCATTCAGCAGATATCGGAAGGCGTCAAGCTGGGCAAGATCTATACGGGCCGCGTGACCTCGATCAAGGATTTCGGCGCGTTCATCGAGGTGGGGCCGGGCCAGGAAGGCCTGTGCCACATCAGCGAGCTCTCCGACGGTTACGTCAAGCGGGTCAGCGATGTCTGCTCCATCGGCGACACGGTCCGAGTCAAGGTCATCCTGATCGACGAGACGGGCCGCGTGAAGTTATCGCGGAAGCAGGCGTTGCTGGAGGAGGGCGGCGGAGAGCATGATCGAGGCGAACGGGGTGATCGGCCGGATCGCGGCGAACGACGGGATCGAGGTGATCGTGGCGATCGGGGTGATCGCGAACCGCCGAAGCACAAAAAGGTGCCCTCGCCGTCGTAGAACGGCCGCGAAAGACACTTGAACCGAGCTGTGCCCGGAACAGAGCCGTGACCGAAAGGAAGCAGCCAGTATCTCCGTGATTCGCCCCCTGCGGTCGCGGCCCGGATCGTGTGCCGGCTTTCCCGTCGCCTGGGATTGGGTGCGGGGGGAAGGTGCGGCATAAGCGAATTGGAGTCCTGCCGTGCCGAGCCCGGAGCCGCCGAGACCCCCCAGGCTGCCTGATAGCGCGGTGGAATCCGCACCAACGCTGGCCGAGCAGCTCGTGGAACTCTCCGCGTTGACCGGCGGCCTGGCCCACGAAATCCGCAATCCGCTCTCGACTCTGAAGGTCAACCTCCAGCTTCTCGATGAGGATTGGCGGCAGGTCGAGTCGCCTGATGAACGCCGATCCTGCGATTTCCAGGATATCGCCCGGCGTAGTCGCGTTCGCATCGCCACACTGCTGAGCGAAGCCGACCATCTCGATCAGATACTCCAGGATTTCCTCCAATATGTCGGCAAACGGGAACTGCGCTATGCCCAGCAGGACGTGAACAGACTGGTCAGCGATCTGGTCGATTTCTACCGGCCGCAGGCGGAGGCGCACCGCATCGATCTGCGATGCAGCCTTGCCGACGATCCCCCGGTGTGCGAGATCGATCAGACGGCCGTCAAGCAAGCCATCCTGAACCTGCTGATCAACGCCCAGCAGGCCATGGCCAACGGCGGGCAGTTGTACATCCAGGTCGGCAAGCACGGCGATTCGATGGTCCGCATCGACGTCATCGACACCGGGCCGGGCATCGCCGAGGACCAGCAGCAGAGGGTTTTTGAGGCGTATTATTCGACCAAGAAAGGCGGCAGCGGACTCGGCCTGGCCACCACGCGCCAGATCATCCGTGCCCACGACGGCCAAGTGCTCCTCTACTCCGAGCCGGGCCGAGGCTCGTGCTTCACGATTCTCCTGCCGCGGCGGCAGAGCTGCGCGCGGGAGTGAGTAGACGGAGGATGCAATCCCATGCAAGCGTTATCGCGGGCACCGCAGGTCTGCCTGACCGGACTGCTGCTCACCGTAGTCGCCTGTCAGTCGCGGGCACCGAGAGTCTCGTACGGGCCCGAGGCCGTCTCCGGCGCAGCGGCGCCGGGTTCCAGCCAACACTGAACGAAAAGACGGCGACGACTGCGCCCGTCAGCGAGCACGTCGAGCCGGGCATCTACAAGTCCAAGGCGAGGGTCAAGAACGTCCATTTGTGGATGGTTGGCAAGAATAAGCTACTGGACGGTATGGCGGTGGTTGGTGGCGAACCGTGCATTTTCACTGGCATCGATGTAAATTGGGCAATCAGGCTGGATGTGCAGGAAGGCGAAAAGCCACTCTGGTTCTTGAAAGCCGGCGAGCCTGTCACGATCGTTGTGCACAGCCCGTTTCATGTATTCGGCAGGGATTTCGGCGAGGCGGTGGGCGAAACATGGCAGTTTTCGCTAACGATTAGTCGGAGAAACGATGGTACGCTGACTTTGGTCCCCTCGCGACGCCGACCGGCTCTTTCCAAGACGGGCGGATTCGGCCCGCGCGACTGAGAGCAGCGTGACGGGCCGACGCGCGTGCGATGTTCGTTGCATGACCTCGTACCTCAGCTTACGCAGGCCGGACTACCCAGCCCGTCCCTTGCGTCGATGCCATCGATACGCCGCAACGATCACAACCGCCGCGATTACCCACCAAATCAGTCCGCCAACGATGATTGACACCAGCGCCGCCAGCGTATCAGCCAGAAACTGAACGCCGTCCGTCCACGCGGCCTTGAACTTCCGCGCGAAGTACTCGCCCAGCGCAGATTCATGCGTAGTGGGCGCGTCGCCGGGACGAATCAGGACCAGCACCGTCGCCAGCGAAACCAGCCGGCTCAACTGGTCGCGCTGGGCGGTGAGCTTCTCGATCTCTTCGCGGACCTCGGCAATCTTGTCGCGAAGCTCCAGCACTTCCTTGAGCGGAGCATCCTGCCGTTTCTCCAGAAGCTGCAAGAGCTCTGCTTCTACACGCTGCTCATTGCGCAGGCGGGCCTCGACATCGACCACCTGAGCGGTGACATCCTGCCCTTCGACCCGTTCGGATCGCACCTCGCCAAGCTGCCGGAGCTCGTTCAACACGTTATCCAGGCGCTGGGCGGTAACACGCAGGGTCAGATGTGCCTGGGCCTCCTTGCCGGTGCCGGTCAGCTCCGAGCCCTCCACGTACTCACCCAGGGCCGCGTTCAGGCCCATCGACGCCTTGAGAAAGACGGCACGAACGTCGTCGGTCTTCAGTTCGATCGTGGCTTTGCGGATGACGTGACGATCGGATACCGGCTGATCCGCCTGTTTCGGACGGCCAGGGGAGGGGACTCGGGGCTGGGCGGGAGTCCCCAGCGAGTAGAAGAATCCTTCCGCTTCCGCAGCCGGCGCTCGTAAGACCTCCTTGCCGACCGTGCCACTTCTGCGCCCGTCCGCCACTTCCGTAGGAGCATACCGCATAGGGGAACCAGCGGACGGGACCGCACATTCAGAGAGACTCCCACGCCTTCCTGGCGAAAGGTGCGGCATCGTAACGGCTGCTGCGACCAGGAGAATAACCGCAGCGGCGATGCCGGCGCGAAGCTTCCAGGACAATGGCCGCAAGAGCATGTGATCCCATGCCGTCGTCGCAGATCCCGCCCCTATCATGTTCAACGCCCGCCGCCAAAGCTGCGTCCTGTCGCCGGGCCAGACGGTCAGCCCCGCAAGCTGTTGCTCCAGGTTGTCATCCAGCGCGCCGGTCATGATCGTATCTCCGGTGACAGCCGCCCGCGCAGCTCCTCCAGCGCCGCGTGCAGCCGCGACTTCAAAGTGCCGACGGGGATACCCAGGATCTCCGCCGCCTGCTCATGAGTCATGCCTTCGTGGTAGCACAGCAGGAGAAGGAGACTCTTGTCCTCACTGAGGCCCCTCATCGCCGCCCGAAGGGAATCTCGTTGCTCAGCCGTCGTCGCGGATTGCTCTGGCGAGGCCTCGGGTGATGGCATTTCATCTGGAACTTGCGACGCCAGCACAAGCCCTCGCGACGCCAGCAGGTTACGGCACTGGTTGATGGTGATCCGATAGAGCCAGGTCTTGAAACTGCTCCGGCCGTCGAACTTGTCGCCGAATCGGATTACTCGGAGCCACGTTTCCTGCACGGCATCGAATGCCAAGGCCTGATCGCCGCCAAGCAGACCCCACGCCAGGCCCAGCAGCCGCGGCTCGTAGCGTCGGGCCAGCTCTTCCAGGCCTCTGGGCCGGCCCGCTGCGAAATCCTTCAGGAGCGATTCGTCAGTCACTTCGTCGGCCATTGCCAGTTGTCCTCGCCCGGACATTAGACCGACGAAGTGCCGTTTTAGTTCTCGGAAAAGCTTGGAACGACGGGATTTCTACGGCATATCCAACGGGAGACACCGCCTCAGCCGCCTCTGGCCCCGCGCTCGGTCGGCCCGCGCGGCTTACTCCCCTGCCTTCGACGACTCCGTCCGCACCAGCACAATCGGCTCGCGCTGGTGCTTGTCGGCGTCGACGCAGAACTCGCGGACCTTGTCGTACGCGGCCTTGGGGATCTCCAACGCCTTGACGCTCAGCTCGCGGCGGATTTCCAGCGAATCCTCGTCCTGCACGACCTTCAATTCATAGTCCAGCCAGTCGGTCTGCGACCGGGTGGGTTCCGGCATCGACTCGACGCGGAAACCCTTGGGCAGGTGGTATGTCTCGACGAACCGCTGCGTGGCGGTGTAGGCGTTCCAGATGTCGTAGGTGCGGTCGGTGCGGTCGGCATAGCTCTGCGTCAACTGGAGCATCTCCTTGGCCCGGAGCATCATCTTGTCGCCGGAGACCTGGCCGACGTTGGGGGCGTCGAAATCGAACTCGATCTTGACGGGAAGGTCGCGGTTCTCCAGGTCGCTGAACTTCACCGACGTGACGCGGCTGCCGGGATAGACGTAGTTGGCGAACTGTTCCAGGCGCTGCCGGCGCAGGCCTTCGGCCTCGAACGCCTGGCGCATGCTGCTGGCGAATTGCCCCGTTGTATCCCAGGTGAACTTGGCTTTCGCGGAGCCGTTCGCGGCCAATTGCAGATCAATGTGATACTGGCTGACAGACTGGGCCGGCGAATCGACCGGCGTCTTCATGAACACCATCTGGCCATCATCCTTGAAAACCATCACCTCGATGCCCTGATTCGACCACGGCAAGGTATCGATGCCGCTGTAATTCGCCGTGCCGTCGATCCAAATGCCCTTGGAGAAATCATCCCCGTTGGGCACATACGCGATGGCGTGGTCGCACTGGTTGGAGGGAATGTCGGCCCGCAGCCGGCCGGCGGAACGCGTGCGAAGGGTCACATAGTTCGCGGGAATGCCGGCCTCGCGAAGCATGGTGATGAGCAAGGTGGCCTTGTCCTTGCAGTCGCCGGCTTCCTTTTCCAGAACGCTGCCGGCTTTGTGCGGCTTGATACCCATGATGCCGCGGTCGTAATCCTGCCGATACTGGATTTTCTGCATGACGAAGTTGGCCACGGCGCGGATCTTCTCCTCCCGATCCTCGAGGCCCTTGGTCAGATCCTTGACCTTGGCGCGCACCGCGTCATCCGCAATGAACTGGTCCTTGACCAGCGAATACTCCCATCGAATGATTTCGTCCCAGTTCTCGATCGTGCTGACGCGGACGAGATCAGCGATATCCAGCAGCGGCGGACGGTTCCTCTCCGGCTCGATCATTGGAATGTTGTCGGCGCGATAGTCGTACACCACATGATCCTCGAACTCTCCCTGGGTCAACGCGGCGCGATCTCCCTGAATCGACTGCTGAATCGTGCGACTCTTCGGCACCAGCAGTATGAACTCCGACCGCAAGGCCGGGGTCGTTTCCTGGAAAAGGAAGGTCTGGGTGTACTGCCGGCTGAGCCATTCATTGGAGGATCCGCGGTGCTGGGCTTTCAGCTCGATAATGCTGCCGACCTGCAACTGTCCGAACTTGACCGTCCCTCCGCTGACTTGCGACGCTTCCACCTCGCCGCCGTCGGGTTGAATCACCACAGCGCGCTTGATCTTCGGGTTGAATCCGCCGGTGGACATCGATGTAAAGCGGTTGCGCCCGCTGTCGTTGAGAATCTGCACGATCTGATGCTGGAGCGATGTGTAAGAGCCGTCATCGTTCAGCTCCACGACCTGATGATCGAGCAATCGGACGGCATCCGCCTTGGGGTAGTCCGCCGGGGCGGCGCGGTTCTTGACGATTCGTGCCGCGTCCTCGTCGCTGATTCCATATCGATCGAAGGCCGCGATGGTTTCCGGTTGGATGAACTCCATGTACTCCCGAATCCACTTGTCGTCGGGATTGTACTTCAAGGCGATCTGCCACGTTTCCATCGCCTTGTCGTCCTGGCCCATCCGCTGGTAGATCGTCCCCATGAGCTTATGGACGCGGAAGTTGGCCTCGCAGACATCCAGGGCCGCCCGGCATTCGTCCAGAGCCTCTTCGTATCGTCTGCTTTCCATCAGCAGACCGGCCTTGGCCAGGCGCAGAGATATGGACAGCGGCTGGAGCTTCGAGAGAATCGAGTATTGCTCCAGGGCGTCATCGATCCGCCGCTGCTCGACGGCCAGTGAGATCAGCGCCCGCCGCGCCGCGGTGTTGCCGTACTCCTGGGCCAGAACCCTCTCGTAGTACTCCCTGGCCTGCTCACGGTACCCACGTGCCAAGGACTTGTCGGCATAGGTCTCCAGCACCCAGACCACGTCGGGCTTCCTGGCGAGCAGCCACTCAGCCTGACGCCAGACCCGCTCCTCCCAGTCCTTGTCCGCGTACAACTCGAGCAGGTAATACTGGGCATCGGGCCAATCGGGGTTGATCTCCGCGGCCTTCCGCAGCGTGGCCAGGGCCTTTTCGAACAGATTCTTGCTGTCATAGAAGCGGCCCAACTCGGCAAGGCATTCCGCGTGCGTCGGCTCCAGCGAGATGGCCTCCTTCATCGCGGTCAAAGCCTTCTCCGGCCGCTCGTCGTCCAGATAGGCCTTGGCCAGAAGCGCATAGTGGTCGCTGCATTTGCCGTTCAGTGCGACGAGCTTCTCGAATGCCGCAACCGCCGCCATCTTGCGATTGGTCAGACTCGCGGCCCGGGCAAGATAGAACGTAGCGGCGGGGTCCTTCGGTTCGGCCTTGTGCAACTTCGAATACTGCTCATACAAACCACGAACGTACTCGAAATCCGCCTTACCTTCGCCCTTGGGCGTCTTGGGTATCTCAAGGGGTTCGCCGCGCTTGGCCCCAGTCCGCAGTTCCAGCGGCTCACCGTCGGCGGTCGTGAACCGCGCCGCCAGCTTCCATTGGTCATGCCGCTCACACACCTTGAACAAGACCTTGTTCCAGCCGGCATGGAGACGGCAGGGCACCTCGTATTGGTCGAAGGCGAAGGCCACATCCTCGTCGTTGGAGAGCATCAGCGCGTCATTGACCCACGCCTTGACGGCGTTCCCCGCGCCGAAACGAAGCACGGCCTCGGTGTCCTTTTCCGCGCGCACGAATGTCAAGGCGTAAGCCAAAACCTGCGAGTTCGGATACATCACTGCGTCAAAGTCGACGGACCCGGCGCGATCGACATGCTTCAGACGCTCCCAGCCCACCTCCCGATCCCGTCCCTGATACTTCTTGGAGTAGTCGATCTCGGTTTCCGGCCCGTATTCCTTGTCGAAACCGCCGTTCTCCTCGTTGCTGAACGGCCCGATCACCATCCAGTCAGTCACCATCTTCAGCGTGCCGATCTCGCGCTGCGACGCGTCCAGGTCGCCGCGATCGATGTCCATGCCGGCGATCCGCCAGCGCAACGCCGCGCGATAGACGCCGCTCAGCTTCTGGTCCTGGGCGGCCTTGGCCATCGCCTCAAACAACTGGTCACGCTGCTCCCGCGACAGGTTGAGCGTATCGGTCGTCGCGACGTACAACTCGGTTTCCGGGCGGCCGACGGGAATCAGCCTGAGATAATGCTGGAATGCCTTTTCGTACTGACCCCCGATCTGGGCGACAATGCCGGCGATCTCGTTGGCTTTGTAATGGTCGGGATCGATGGCCAACGCTTTTGCCGCCGCTTCCGCCGCCGCCGCATGATCCGACTTGTAGCGGCTGAGTGCCCAGGCGCGCCGTGCCCAGTCATCGGCGCTCGCCGATTCGCCAAGCGACCGATCGAGGACCGCGTTTGCTTTCTTGGCGGTGGCCGGCCAATAAGTGCTGGATTTCGGGTTCTGCTCCGCCCAGACGGCGGCGGTCCAGACCGCCAGGATCAGTGTCGCCACG
Source organism: Phycisphaerae bacterium (assembly GCA_035542775.1). Classification (GTDB taxonomy): domain Bacteria; phylum Planctomycetota; class Phycisphaerae; order UBA1845; family UTPLA1; genus DATKKX01. Next base: position 9,716 of record DATKKX010000457.1, read on the forward strand.
AAAATGCGGGGGCGTGATGGCATGCCAATATCTCCAACTGGATGTACCGCTTTCGCCACTCACCGAGCAGCGTTACCTTCGCCGGCGGTCTGCACGCCGGGATGCAGCTTTCGACCTCCGACCGGACACGACACAGGCGTCCCGCCTCCGGAACGTGACGCGAAATGCCTCACACTCTGCGACCGTTCCTGGACGCATTGGTTTCCGGTCCTTACGAGCAGCAAGGGCCTGGAGTTCCATGGAATCGGCCCTCAGCATTGCCCGGGAGCATCTAAACCCATAGGATGCTAACATCGATAGGAGTAATTGCCACCCGGCGGAGCGCATCATGCAGGAAAAACCCTCTCTGTACCGCGACCCATCCCAGGAAACCTGGCGTCTGTTCCGTATCATGGCCGAGTTCGTGGACGGCTTCGAAACCATGAGCCAGGTGGGCGAGGCGATCTGCGTTTTCGGTTCCGCCCGCGCGACGCCGGCCATGCTCCACTATCAATGCGCCGAGAAGCTCTCGCACAAGCTGGCCGAGAAAGGCTTCGCTGTCATCACCGGGGGCGGCCCCGGAATCATGGAGGCGGCCAACAAGGGGGCCTACCAGGCCGGCGGCACGTCAGTCGGGTTGAATAT
>DATKKX010000458.1:0-3837 GCA_035542775.1 Phycisphaerae bacterium
CATCGGCGACCAGTCCTCGAAGCTGCTCGCAGGCCTCATGGAAATCATCTGTGCCCGGCAACGTCGGCGGGTCCGCCGCCCACTTCTCGACAGTCATGCCGTCATCGCGGTACCGCAACAGATGGCCAGGACGAAGCTTACAGACCCGATGAAAGATCGTCTTGGGCGCGGCGATGAATCCCAGCGTCAGCAATTGCACCACAGCCCGCGGGTCGATCGTCGACCCCGACATGGCAGGCCGCAACGCCGCCATCTCGGAAGCGAACGCCAGCCCGCCCGTCAGGGGTGCGTAAAGCAACGGTTTCACACCTGTTCGATCGCGAACCAGCGTCAATGTGCGCGTCGCCGTATGCCACGCGGCAAAGGCGAACATCCCGTTCAACCTCGGCAGGAACGAGAAATCGGGATATCGCCGGCACAGCTCCAGCAGCACCTCCGTGTCGCCGGTCGATTTGAACGCCGACCCGGTTGCCCGCAATTCCTCGCGAAGCTGCTGGAAGTTGTAGATCTCCCCATTGAAGATCAGCACGACGCCGCCGTCAGCGGACCTCATCGGCTGATACGCGGCGTCGGTCAGGTCCTGGATCTTGAGCCGGGTATGGGCAAAAGCCAAACCCGCTACCGGATCAGTCCACGAGCCCTCGCCGTCCGGGCCGCGGTGCGTGACCTTCGCCTGCATTTGCTCCAGCACAGCCGGATCGAGCAGACCCGTCCGGCTGATATATCCCGCGATGCCGCACATGCAGGCTTGATGATAGGCGGCGCGGCGGGACTGGCCAAGAGCAGATCGCCAGGAACCCCGTTGCATCAGATCGAGATGCCGCTACTCTACCCGCATGCGAATCCTACATATCGTCCAATCGCTCGATCCGGCCTGGGGCGGCATCGCCCGGGTACTGCCCTGCCTGGCCTCGGAACTGGCTGCCGCGGGCGACGCTTGCCGCATCGCGACGCTCACCGGCGGCCGATTCGGCGCACCGCCCGACGTGCCGGGCGTCGAGGTACTACGGTTCGATTGCCCTTCCGGTTCCCGCCTGGGAACATCCCGCGAATTCAACTCGCGGATCGCCGATCTGGTGCGCGACACCGACGTCGTCCACCTGCACGGCCTGTGGACCGGTCAGAACTGGTCCGCGGGCAAGGCCGCCCGCAAGTCGGGCCGGCCGTACATCGTCACGCCGCACAGCATGATGATGCCCTGGGCCTGGCAGCGAAGCTGGTGGAAAAAGCGGCCGGTAGGCTGGCTCTTCGAGCACAAAAACCTCCGTCAGGCCGCCCGCCTGCACGCTTTGGCCGAGGCTGAGGCCGACCATATGCGGACACTCGGCTTCAACGACCGCATCGAGGTAATTCCCAACGGCCTGCGGACCTCCGATTTCGTGAACCTGCCGCCCGCCGACGGGCTAATCGACCGATTTCCCGAAATGCGCGATCGGCGCTGGGTCGTCTTCCTCGGGCGGATTCACCCGCAAAAAGGCATTGTGCAGGCGATGCAGGCCTGTTTCGACCTGCTCGCCTTCGCCGGTGACTGGCACCTCATCATCGCCGGACCGGATGAGATCGGCCTGGCCAAGACGCTGCAGGCTGCCATCGCCCGCAAGAACCTCCAGAATCGTGTCACCTTCACCGGGATGCTGAACCGCGAAGATGTGTTGGCCCTCCTCGGTCATGCGACGCTGTTGTTGCAGCCGAGCATGAGCGAGGGGCTCAGCATGTCCATCCTGGAGGCCCTCGCCGCAGGCGTACCGGCCGTAATCTCGACGGCCTGCAACATGCCGGAGGTGGAAACCGAAGGCGCTGGCCGCGTGGTCCCGCCAAACCGCGCCGACCTGGCCTACGCCATGCGTGGAATGGTAAAGCTCAGCAAAGAAGCCCTCGCCGAGATGGGCCGCAAAGCCCGCAAGCTCGCCGAGGAGCGGTTCGACTGGGCCAAGCTGATCCCGAAATACCGCGCCATGTACGCTAAGGTGGCAGGTCCTTAGTACTACAACGCTATGACGCCAAAGAGGCCGCTTCCAGCGGCCTTTCCCAAAGGGCTTCAGGCCAGCCGTTTTACGGCTGGTTAACGCCGACCAAGCCCTCCTCACTCGCGGATTGCGGGGCAGCCTGTTTCAACAGGCTTCGCCCGCCGCTTTCAGCCCTCGCTGCAACCGGCTCGCAGATCGTATTAGCGTTGTAGTGTTAGGCCGGGCTCGTCGAAAGTGTCTTCTCGATAAGCCTCACCCACCCCTCCGCCGCGTGTTCGGCGTGAAAGCGTTTGTCGAACAGTCCTCGCGCGCTTCGCCCCATCTGCGCGGCTCGCTCTGGCTGCGATTCCAACCCGCGGATCGCCGCGGTCAGGTTCTCCGTCGCGCCTTGATCCACTTGCAGCCCCGCCCCACTCTCCGCCAGCCACTGGGCGATCTCCGATCGCTTGTTGCCTATGAAGATGCACGGCTTGCCCGCCGCGAGGATGCCGTAAATCTTGTACGGCAGGGCCTTATCAAACATCTCCTCATGCTGCGAAATCAGGCAAACATCCGCCGTGGCCAGGATCTCCCCGAGCCGCTCCGCAGGTTGGTAGTCGATCAACTGAGCGTTGGGCGGCAGGTTGTCCTCCACGAACCGCCGTTGCGGCCCGTCGCCGATGAACTGAAAGAGAACAGCCCGAGCCCCGGCGAGTGACTTCGCTGCTGCCAGAATCGTGTCAAACGGATGCGACAACCCCATGTTGCCCGCGTACTGCACGACGAACCGGCCGTTCGGGTTGTACCGCTTCCTGAATTCATCTCGCCCGCCGGTATCAATCCGCGCCGGATCGAAACCGTCGTGGACGGCCCGCAGCTTGCCCACCGCAACCCCGCGCGTCCGGCCGATCCGTTCGCTGATTCGCTCGCCGATGCTCACCACCATCGCCGCATCCCGCATGGCTCGCATGTCCCGGGCCAGCCAGCGGCGATAAAGAAACCCGTCCGCCTTGAGCCGCCCCAGCGTCGCCGCGAGGTCGGGGTACAGATCCAGCACCTTGTAGATGTACGGGCACCCGTGCCGCCGGGCGATCTTGCGGGCAATATCCCCCCCTTGCGGGGGCGCCGTCGTCGCTACGACCAGGTCGATCCGTCCCATCCCATCGGCCGCCTTCACCGCCCGCCGCCCGAACGCGGCAAAGCCCATCACCCGCCGCAGCAGGTTCACCCGGCTGACCACGGGCCGGCTGACCCGCACGATCCGTACGCCCCGGTACTCCCCCTCCGCCGGATAGACGATTGAAGGATCATCCCATGCCCGATCGCCCGCGATAATCGTGATCTTCCAATCCGGCCGCAACTTCGCAACGGCCGGCAGATGGTCCGCCGCCACCGCCGCACTGGCGCAGATGTCGGGGTGGAAGAATTCGTTGATGAAGAGGATGTGACGTGGGTGATTCATCTATCGCAATCGGAATGATCCGGTGACGGGGCCCTTTCAGGTTCAAGCACCGATCGAGCCACGAATCGCCCGGACAAAATCACGGCCACTCGCTCATTGCCCGGTGCCACTCCAGCTTCACTTCGTACAGGTCATACGGCTCGCCGCATTGCGGGCAACATTGCCTGGCTTGGAGTCCTTTCAACACACTGCCACAGTTCAAGCAGGCTTCGAAATCCGCCGCTTTGACTCTCCTCCGCCATCTGAGACGCATAGCCGCCCAGAGAACAGCAACAATGAGAATGAGGACCGCGCAGGTCAAGAGCGCCGGCCTCAGCCACCAGGGCCCACCATCGAGATCTCGAAGCCAATAAGACAAGCCCGCAGTCAATGTCAGCAACACTATTGCAGACCCGAAGAACCACTTCTCCCACCGCCACATCACCGGTA